>DASRSO010000087.1:0-48798 GCA_035656375.1 Cyclobacteriaceae bacterium
AACAAGGGTTCTGTATCGTGGAGGTAATCTTCGATAAAAAGAAAAATCCCATCGACTACCGGTTTCTGGAGACTAACCCCGTGTTTGAACATCAAACGGGCCTAAAAAATCCAATTGGAAAAACAATGAAGGAATTAGAACCAGCACATGAAGAGAGCTGGTTCGAAACCTACGGCAAAATTTCATTGACGCGCCAGCCTCAGCATTTTGAGATGCAAGCCGCTCATCTTGCCGGAGGGGTGTGGTTCGAAGTGTTTGCATTCCCGTTCGGTCCTGAAGGCAGCAACCAGGTCGCAGTGCTATTCAACGACATTACGCTACGCAAAAGAAATGATGCAGCACTTCATGAAAGTGAAGACAAGAAATCTTTTTTTCTGAAGCTCAGCGATGCAATTCGTTTCGTCGACGATCCGGTGGTGATACAGGAGATCATTACCAGTCTTACAATGCAACAGTTCGATGCCGACCGTTGTTATTTCTGTGAGATCAAAGGAGGCCAGGCAATCATTCATCGGGATTCAAGAAAAGAAGGCCTCCAGTCCGTTGCCGGCAGCTACTCGCTTACCACTATACCGATCCTTAAAGTGGTGATCGATGCAGGAAAAACATTTGTAGTTGCCGATGTCAGCGATACCGAACTGGTCGATGAGGACTTGAGGAAGCTCTGTGTGCAATTACAGGTGATCTCATTCATCGATGTTCCTGTTATTAAAAACGGCCGCGCCATTGGCCTGTTGTGCATTGTGCAAGGCACACCACGGCAGTGGACGAGCTTTGAGATCCGTTTAGCAGAAGAGACAGCAGAACGTACGTGGATCGCCCTGGAGCGCGCCAATGGAGAACGGGCGTTGCGTCTTAAAGAAAAACTTGTTAAAGCGCAGAACGAAGCATTTAGAGCTGCCATCGATGACGTACCTCTCGGGGAATGCCTGAATATCCTGTCACGGATTGTTTCGGAGCCTACGGAAGGAAAAATAAGAAGTGTCTTCTACATCGCTAACCAGGCATTTACATCGCCCGACCAGATCAAGGGGGCAGGGAATGTGGATGGCGAGAACCTGGACGAAACTTTGGGCTTTGACATCGGAAAGGATTTGTTCCCGGGCGGGGTTTCGCAGATCAGCAACACACCGGTATTAATACCAGATGTTTATGACGACCCGCTTTGGAAGCCGTGGTTAAAAATTGCTGACGCACATAATTTCAGAGGTTGCGCTTCATTTCCTATCCTGACAAAAGACAACAAACCCGTCGGTACGTTTGCAATGTTTTTCAGCACACCTCACGTAGTTACTGATGAAGAGCTTACTTTGGCCAATGTGGTGATTCAAACCGCTTCAATTATTATTTCAAGGCACCAGGAAGCACAAAAACGCGCTGTTGCAGAAGAAGATTTGAAGAAACTGAATCTGCGGTTGCAGGAGATGGACAAGGCCAAAACAGACTTCTTCAATAACGTAAGTCATGAGTTTCGTACGCCACTTACACTTCTGATCAGTCCGCTCGAAGAAGTAATCCATTCGGCGAAAGAAACCTTGACTCCGGGTGAGTTTCAGCGACTACAGATCTCGTATCGCGGTGCGCAGCGCTTACACAGACTGGTCAATAACCTGCTAGACTTCATGAGAATAGAAGCTGGTAAGATCGAAGCTTTTTATCAGCCGACGGAGTTTTCGAAAACAACGATAGAGCTTGCCGCAAACTTTCGATCAGTTACAGAAAAGGCGGGCCTCAGGTTCATCGTTAAACCACTGAAGAGTGAGCGCCGTGTTTACCTGAATCGTGAAATGTGGGAGAAGATCGTATTCAACCTTTTATCCAATGCGTTCAAGTTTACGCACTATGGAAAGATCGAAGTCGTCCTTCGTGAGAAGAAAAAGAACGTAGAACTCAAGGTTAAAGACACGGGCATTGGTATTCCAAAAAGAGATCTCGACCGCATCTTTCAGCGATTCAACAGGGTGAATAACCAGGCTGGCAGAAGCTATGAAGGTACGGGGATCGGCCTGGCACTGGTACGAGAGCTTGTTCATGCACATGGAGGAGTTATCAAAGTAAAAAGTAAAGAAGGCAAAGGATCGGAGTTCATAGTTTCAATTCCCAAAGGAAAAGAACACCTGCCCAAACAGCAGATATTTGAAACCCGCGACACGTTATCCGGCGAGGTGCTTTCAGAACCGTTCATTGACGAAGCATCCGGCTGGCGGTCGGAAGATGAGAAGTTGATGAAACGGAAGTTGAAGAAACCCAAAAGTGAAGGATCACCCCGCATACTAATTGCAGAAGACAACGCGGACATGAGAGACTACCTTACGAGCGTGCTGATGGAAGATAAGTACGAGATAATAGCGATGGAAGACGGCCAAAAAATACTCACGTACTTACGTAACGGAGGCAATGCAGATCTTATTCTTGCGGATGTAATGATGCCCGTCGTGGATGGATATGAACTCGTGCAATGGATAACTTCCGACCCGAAGTTCATGCACATTCCAATCGTATTGTTGTCGGCGAGATCGACAGAAGAAGCCAGGATCGAAGGGCTTAACCTCGGGGCGCATGACTACCTCGTTAAGCCGTTCTCTGCCGAAGAACTTCGTGCTATCGTAAGGTCACGTATCCGCGGGAGTGGGAAAATAGCAGGAGAAAGTTGATCCAACACCCGGTGAACTTGTCACCGTAATAAACCCGTCATGGTTCTCCATAATTCTTCTTACTATGGTCAAACCGATGCCAGTTCCAGAGTAAGTTGAACCTCCATGTAGCCGTCTGAATAATTCGAATATCTGTTTGTGGTGCGATGGTTCGATTCCGATACCATTGTCGGTCACGTCGAGCTGGTAATAACTTTTATCCTTGTTCGCTCTTTCGTTCGCGATCGATTTTCCGGGCACGACTTGCCCTCCAATATCAATTTTTAAATGCACGTCGCTGCGACGGAACTTCAGTGCATTCGATACAAGATTGTAAACGACTTGCCTAACCTGGTGTTGGTTGGCGTAAAGTCCATCGGTCACGTTAAACACGATCGATGCTCCTGTTTCTCTAATCTTCGGTGTTAACAAATCGACCAACGATGATAAAAGTTCATTGAGATCGACCTTGCAAATCGGGCCAACCCTGTTGTTGAAATTCGCATAAAGTGAAATGTCACTTACCAGTTCGTTCATGGTTTGAACGAGAGAAAGAACACGTTGGAAATAATGACCGCTGTTGTCGGAAAGTTTGTTACGTTCGTCGTGCACGATCCTGCCAACAAACAACCTGATCTTCCTCATTGGCTCACGCAGATCGTGACTCGTCGCGAAGGTGAGACCTGTGAGCTCCTCGTTTATCGCAACCAACTTTGCGTTCTTCTCGGCCAGTTCCTTGTTAGAAGCTTCCAGCTGCATCATGTAATGATGGATTTGCTCTTCGAGGTCGATGTTAGCCTTGGTCAATACCTGGAAGGGTCTTCTCCCCACTTTCGACAATTCAATGCGTGCATCGACGCGAGCCACCAGTTCATGCATCGAGAATGGTTTCACAAGACAATCATCCGCGCCATAGTACAAACACCTTACTTCCTCCTCCTCGGTGCTCTTGTTGGTTAATAAGATAACGGGGATGGTGAAATTCGGCCTTGTGTGCTTAACTGATTGGAGTAATTCGAAACCGCTCACCCTCGACAATACCACGTCGGCCAAAATGAGGTCGGGGCTAAAGCCCGATTCGATAAGGTCAAGCACCTGCTGACCACTGTCGGCTTCGACGGTCTTATACTTTGAACTAAGGGCGCGTTTGATGTAATCGCGCATTTCTTTGTCGCTCTCGGCGATAACGACGGTGGGTGCCAATCGCCGGTCATCGATATCTTCAGTGTATCGGGAGCCGCGCGCAGGCCACGACGATGTCTCTGTGATCGTTCGTTTTATGAGAGGCGCACGGCTACCGGGAGCTGAGACGCCTATTCTTTCCGGTGGAATGTGTGAAACATCTTTTGGAAAAGAAACGACAAATTTACTTCCTTTACCCGGTGTACTGTCGACGCTGATAACCCCACCGTGTATCTCGACAAGATCTTTAACAAGTGGCAGACCAACTCCCATTCCATTTATCGCTCGTGCATCCCTGGCCTCAAAGGTTGCGAATCGCTGGAATATCCTTCGTTGATCGGCAGGGCTGATCCCGCAACCTGTGTCTATAACCGACACCTTAACGTGTTTCCTGGTATTTGATACCGTTATTGTAATTCCACCCTCGAAAGTAAACTTGTACGCATTAGATAAAAGGTTAAATAAAACGATCTCGAAGATCTCCCGGTCAACATAAATTTGTTCCGCGATACGATCGCATTGAATTGAAAACGACAGACCTGCACTTTCAATTACTGGCCTGAATCCAGCAGCAATTTCCGTTGCCAGCTTACAGACGTCGGTAGATTGAAATACCGCCGTATCCTTCCGGCGTTCCATGTGCGAGAAATCATTCAGGGTTCTTACGAGTTTCTCAACGCGTACAGCGTTTCGCTGCGCATTCTGAAGTTCGCGCACCACATTGTCGGCAACATCGTGGCCAACTTTACGAATTACCTGGTTGATCGATTCGCGAACAAGTGTGACAGGGTTTTGAAACTCGCGGCTTAAGTTGTTAAAGAAGTTTGTCTTTGCTTTGTCCGATCTTCGGAGTTGCTCGTACGAGGGCTCACCACCATGATTGATCTCATTGCTATAAGTAAGGTCGATATCAACCCCAGCCATGCGGCGCTCGCCCTTTACATCGCGAGGTGCGCCGACCACCCGCAATAATCTTGTAGTGATGCCGGTTTCAATTTTCACCTGTTCATCGAAGATCGTTCCCTCCATAATTGCATTAGCGATCTTCCTGGCGGCGTATTGATCTTCTTCGGAAGCGAACTTTATATAGATGTCCGGATGTATCGTCGCTCCCGGTTCCATGTCGAACAACCTGTACATTCCGTCCGACCATATCAATTCGCCACGGTCTGAATTATATATCCAACTGCCGGAAATTGCAGCTGGTCCATTTTCAAGAATAGAGTAGTTATAAAATAATTCGACGGCTAGTCTCTCCCGTTCATTGTCAGCGATCTCCGCCATATGCCTCCTTTGAATAAACCAAAAGTAAAGAGCGGCCACGATTTCTGACACCGGGATATAGTCGTTTTAACCACCGGGGAAATAGAAACTTCCACGCCTCAAATCGAAAAAGTGAATTTTAGAACGGGATCGGTTCAAAAGTCCAATCATTACCCAAATAAAATCGTGCCAACTCAATTTATGAGCACGGCTCGAAAGTAAGAGATATTTAAAATTGAGGTTTTTAAAAATAAATTACGGAAGTAAAGGTCATGCACCCAGATCTATTGGCAACGTATAGATCCTTTTACCGACGGCCGCATAGATCGCGTTGCACAAAGCCGGCGTGAATGGTGGTACCGGGGGCTCTCCAACACCCGTCGGTTTGCTGTCGCTTTCGATAATATGAACATGGATGTTCTTCGGGGATTCGGGCATCCGTATTATTTGGTATCCATCGAAGTTATTCTGTTCGACACGTCCATCCTTGAATGTAATTGCACTCTTCAACGCCAGGCTGGCGGTAAATTGTGCGCCACCTTCGAATTGTGATTTTATCCGATCGACGTTCACAGCTACTCCGCAATCCACGGCGTAGTAAACGTTCGGGATCGATATCTTCTTGTTTTCATCTACTTTCACTTCCACCACGCAGGCGACGTATGTCAGGAAGCTCTTATGTGCCGCGAATCCCAAACCCGATCCTTTCGGAAGTTTCTTCCCCCACCCCGATTCTTTCGCAACGCGTTCGATAACTGCTTTCATTCTTCCAGTCTCCCACGGATAGTTTGCGATGTCTTCTCCGTAGTTCGGATAAGTGCCATCCAGGATCTCTTCACTGAACGTGATCTGGCGATCTTCGCCAAGAAGTTCAATAGCCTGGGCGACAGGATCGACACCGCGCGCTTCCGCGATCTCATCCATCATCGTTGCAATGGCAAACACTTGCGGTATGTTACGGACCGATCGCAACCAACCCACACGCAAATGGGAAGGTGCATCGTATGTTTCTATTTTAATAGCAGGAACATCGTAAGGGAAATCCGTAGCGCCCAACCCCAATTCTCCGTCGCTTGGTTGCAACTCGGCAACGTTCTCGGTAGCGCCAATAGTCGGGTATGCAATGTGATGACTCCAGCCGGTCAGTTTGTTGTCTTTACCAATGGTGGCAACAGCACGCTGAACACTTAGTGAATGAAAATAATCGTGATGTAAATCGTCCTCGCGTGTCCACTGTACTCTTACCGGCGACCCCGATGCCTTCGCAAGAACCGCAGCCTCAACGATAAAATCGGGCTTCGATTTTCTACCGAATGCACCGCCGAGCAAGGTGACGTTTACTTTCACCTTCTCCTCGGGCAATCCCAACACTTCCGCCAGCACTTTTCTCGCACCTTGTGGATTCTGGGTGCATGCCCAGACCTCGCAACTTCCATCTTTCACAACGGCCAAAGCTGTTGGAGGTTCAATAGTAGCATGTGCAAGGTGTGGTGCGATGTATGTATGCTCGATAACTTTCTTTGCGCTCTTTCTTGCTTTGTCGAAGTCGCCGCGGGTTCTGCGAACAGATCCTTTGCCAGAAACTTTCTCGGTCAACTCTGCGATCTCTTTGTCCGAATCGTATGATGCGTTCGGACCGAGCTCCCATTCGATTTCAAGCAGGTCTCTTCCCTTCATTGCTGCCCAGGTGTTATCGGCAACTACCGCAACGCCACTTAATGGCTTGCTCAGTGTGGCCGGCAATCCAACGCCCTTTACTTCATAAACACCCACCACGCCCGCAATCTCTTTTGCTTTCGCGTCATTGAAAGACTTTACTGATCCACCGACGACGGGGCATCGTGCGATCACTGCAACTTTTAAACCTTTGATATCGGCATCGGCACCGAATATAGCCTTGCCTGTAACGATGTCATGCAGGTCGACGATCGGGGTTTCCTTTCCGATAAGCTTGAACGCATTTTTCTCTTTCAGCTTGATCTCACCGGGAGGAACGGAGATCCCACTCGCTTCTTCGACCAGCTCTCCAAAATTTATTGTCCTGTTCGATGCTTTATGAACGACGTTCCCATTCTCCGTATCGCATTCCTCCGCCGGAACCTGCCACTTCTGTGCTGCAACCTGGATAAGTAAATACCGCGCAGTCGCGCCGGCTTCACGCATGGGCTTATAAAACATCCTGACTGAATAAGATCCGTCGGTGTTTTGGTCGTTGTACTTAACATCGCCTTCAGCCTGTTCGATCTTAACGCGACTCCAATCTGCACCAAGCTCATCGGCAACAATTAATGGAAGAGAAGTCCTGATCCCCTGCCCCATTTCAGAACGATGAGCAATGATCGTAACCAGCCCGTCGGAGCCGATCTTCAAGTAAACATTCGGAGAGAGGTGGGTAACTTCTTTCGTACTGTTGTCACAACGAACTAAAGTCACGCCAAAGACAAGTCCTCCTGCGAGCAGGGCGCCGGCCTTTAGTATGTCGCGTCGTGAAACTTTGAATACGCGGCCTTCAATTGAACCGTCTTCCTTATTAAAAAGTGAATCGTTTTTCATGGCCGGTTATGCGTTGGGGTTTGAAGTTGCATCCATAATGGCCGCTTTGATGCGGGTGTATGTTCCACAACGGCAGAGGTTGCCTTGCATAGCTTGCTCTATCTGTTCTTCCGATGGTTGTGGATTGCTTTTGATCAATGCCGCGGCATTCATGATCTGCCCGGTCTGACAATAGCCACACTGCGGCACAACAAATTTCTCCCAGGCTTTTTGAATAGGATGATCACCGTGCTCCGAGAGGCCTTCGATGGTGGTGATCTTTCCGTCGCCTACGGCAGAGACCGGAAGACTGCATGATCTCACGGCGTTGTCGTTGAGGTGAACGGTACATGCGCCACACAGTGCTTTACCGCAACCGAACTTGGTGCCTTTCAGGCCAACGATGTCGCGCAATATCCAAAGGACGGGCATGTCTTCAAGGGCTTCGACGTCGTGGGTCTTGCCATTAACGTTGATGGAATATCTAGCCATAGGGTTGGTTTAGGAGTAAGGAGTCTTGAGTCAAGTTAATCAATTCGATTTCGATTTCCGAACACATTGTAGACGCTAATACTCACGCAACGAAACTGGTATTGAGTTATTCCATTGATATCAACGAATTAACAACAGGCACGATTTTGATTGTGGTGAATCATTATCTAAATCAAAACCTATCATCACCAATATGGCGACCGCTACAAAATCGAAAAGTCTAAAGAAGACTACTGCACCCAATAAAACGGAAAAAGAAAATCTTAATACAACAGGACCATTGATGGACCTTTTCATCAATAACCTGAGGAGCATGTACTGGGCGGAGAACCACCTCGTAAAGGCTTTACCCAGGATGAAAAGCGAGAGTTCTTCAAAGGAATTACAGAAAGTTATCTCGGATCATCTTAAAGTAACGAAAGGACATGTGTCGAGGATAGAGCAGGCATTCAACATCATTCAACAAAAACCACAGGCAACCAAGTGCGACGCCATGGAAGGCCTGACGCTCGAAGGCGAGGGAGTTATCGAGGACACGATACCGGGAACAACCGTGCGGGATCTCGGTATAAATCTATCCAGTCAAAAAGTTGAGAGTTACGAGATCACCGCCTACCAGGGTCTTATCAGTCTGGCTACAAGTCTTGGCCTCACCGAGGTTGCAGACCTGCTTACCGAAACCCTGAAAGAGGAACAGGATAGCCTGATGCTCCTCAGTGAAATGAGCCAGTCGTTCACCGCGTAAAATCCAAATCCCAAAACATTACTACAATGGCATCCAAGTCAAAGAAGGCTACTCAAAAGCCTATGAATAAAAAAGCCGAAGATCTGAAGCTGAATACTGAGGAGGGCAACGGCGAATTCCTAACAACAAACCAGGGAGTCAGGATCAATGACAACCAAAACTCGTTGAAGTCGGGTGAACGCGGCCCATCCCTGCTCGAAGATTTTATTCTCCGGGAAAAGATCACGCATTTCGACCATGAACGGATCCCTGAAAGGGTTGTACACGCGAGGGGATCAGCCGCACACGGGGTATTCAAGTTGTATAAGTCGATGTCGGCGGTAACGAAAGCAGCTTTTCTACAGGATACCAATGTTGAAACGCCAGTGTTCGTTCGTTTTTCTACAGTCGCCGGATCGCGGGGATCGACCGACCTGGCGCGCGATGTACGGGGATTTGCAGTAAAGTTCTATACCACGGAAGGCAACTTCGATCTCGTTGGAAATAATATGCCTGTATTCTTTATACAGGACGCGATCAAATTCCCTGATCTCGTTCATGCAGTAAAGCCCGAACAGGACAATGAAATACCACAGGCAGCATCAGCTCATGATACGTTTTGGGATTTCATTTCACTGATGCCTGAATCGGCACACATGATCATGTGGCTGATGAGCGACCGGGCCATCCCAAGAAGCTACCGGATGATGGAGGGCTTCGGTGTACACACGTTCAGGCTGATCAATAACCAGGGCAAATCGACTTTCGTGAAGTTTCACTGGAAGCCATTGCTCGGAGTTCATTCCGTTGCGTGGGACGAAGCTCAGAATATTTCGGGGAAAGATCCCGACTACCATCGCCGCGATCTTTGGGAAGCAATTGAGAGTGGAAACTTTCCTGAATGGGAACTTGGTGTTCAACTCGTTCCCGAAGAGGACGAACATAAGTTTGAGTTCGACCTCCTCGATGCAACCAAAATAATCCCCGAAGAGATCGTTCCTGTTCAGCGTATCGGCAAGCTGACGCTCAACAGGAACCCGGATAACTTTTTCGCCGAAACGGAGCAGGTAGCCTATCACATCGGGAATGTTGTTGCCGGTATTGATTTCACGAATGATCCTCTATTGCAGGGAAGGCTGTTCTCTTATACAGATACGCAATTGATACGGCTGGGCGGCCCGAACTTTCACGAGATACCGATCAACCGGCCGATTGCACCGGTTCATAATAATCAGAGGGAAGGATTTATGAGGCAGACCATCAACCGCGGGAAGGCGAGCTATGAACCAAACTCGCTTGGCGGCGGATGTCCCTTCCAGGCGATGATGAAACAAGGTGGGTTCAAGTCGTTTGAAGAGCGGATAGATTCGAGAAAAGTGCGCGAAAGAAGTAAGAGCTTCATGGATCATTTTAGCCAGGCTAAACTGTTCTTCAATAGCCAGTCGGATCCTGAAAAAAATCACATTATTGATGCATTGCGTTTTGAGCTCGGAAAAGTTGAGACGCCAGAGATACGCGAACGTATGGTAGGTATCCTGGCGCAGATAGACAAAGGGCTGGCACATGCGGTAGCATTAGGACTGCGCGTTAGCGTTCCAAAAGAAATTGCACGGTTGAATGGAAGTGTTCCTGCCGATGCTACGCCGGGGTCGTACGAACCTGCTGTCGTTGAAGGCTCGCTTGCTTCGTCAGCTGCGTTAAGTATGGCGAATACGAACAAGGAATCGATCGCAACGCGAAAGGTGGCATTCCTCGTTGCCGACGGTGTTAACACCAACAGCATGGAGATAGTGAAAGATGCGCTGGAGGAGGAAGGTGCCGTAGTGGAGGTAATTGCTCCGTACCTCGGCTATGTTATTGCAGAAGACGACAGTCACGTAGTTGTGAAGAAAAGTTTCCTTACGGCGGCATCGGTATTCTACGATGCAGTGTATGTTCCGGGCGGAGTGAATAGCGTTGCGACTTTGTCGAAAGAAGCAAACGCTGTCCATTTCCTGAACGAAGCTTTCAAGCACTGCAAGGCAATCGCTGTCGATACGCCTGCGCTGCAAGTGCTTGAGGAAACTTATTTTGTTAACAAGCTTCCGAAAGAATTCAATGAAGACAGCGCAATGCGGGAGGGTGTGATTGTGCAAGACGACGGCGAGACGCTGGCAGAACAGTTCATTGCTGCGATGAAGCAACATCGTTTTTGGGAAAGAGAAAAGCCAAGAAGAGTGCCGGCGTAACGGCACTCTTTATTCAATTGTTGATCTCAACTTCTTTCATCAAGACGGCACTACAGCTATCGCCTCTATCTCCAGTAAGAATTCAGGACGTGTAAGTGCCTCAACAAAAATACCCGTTACCAATTGCGGATCTTTGAGTTTTGGTAACCTCGGCTGAATGGCTTTCAACGCATTTTGCGGCGACTGGCCTTTCAAAAAGTATATATTCCATTTCACGATATGTTCGAGCCCCGCTCCTGCGGATTTCAACACAGCTTCTACGTTTGTTAATACCTGTGCTGCCTGCTTCTCGATGTCATCTTTACCAATGATGTTACCGTCTTTGTCGATAGCATTTTGTCCCCCCACATAAATAGTTTTATGATCGCCGGTAATTACGGCTCCTTGCGAAAATGCAGGGCTCCGTGCGATGCTTTCCGGGTTGATGAATTCTACTTTACTCATATAAGTGTTTCGTTGTTTGAAAAATGACGAAGCAAAAATCAGACTATGATCAGCCGATAAGGAGCTGGTTGCAATATTTTGCTGCGAAAAGAAAGCCACCGAACGATTTTCGAGGCTAAATCCTATCCCGTTCACTATATTAGTTCACAAACCACCTCCCATGTCCAGGTCTCTGTCCCTTGTGCTCTCTGTCGTAGCATGTATCTCGCTCAACACCTCCTTCGCGCAACCGCTCCTCTCTAAATCTGTCGTCGGTTCACTCGACGCCGAGATTTCCGGGGAGTCTGCAAAACGAAATCTTGAATATGTTTCGAGGCTTCATCGCATGCGAGGCTCGGTGCAGTTCAGGCAGGCCATCGACTTCGTCGCGGCAAAGCTTAAAGAATACAACCTCGAAGAGGTTGAAGTTTTTGAAGCACCTGCTGATGGGAAGTCGATGTATGGAACACAAAAGTCGCGGCTCGTATGGGAGGCCGAGTTCGCCGAGCTGTGGGAATTAGACAAGGCCGGCAACAGGACCAAACGAATTGCCGACTGGGAGTCGATGCCTGTAACGCTTGCCGAAGACAGCGAGAGCGGCGACGTAACCGCCGACCTGGTCGATGTGGGCGCGGGCACCTCGGAGAAAGACTATGAGAACAAAGACGTAAAGGGCAAGCTTGTACTTATCTCTTCATCCCCCGGCAGCGCGGTCAATCTCGCAATCGGGAAAGGTGCCGTCGGTTTGATCAGCTACACGCAGAACCAGGTTACCGCATGGTACAAAGAAGATGAGAACCTGATCCGTTGGGGTCACTTCGAAAGCTTCACCGACGTGAGATCATTTTGCTTCATGATCTCTCTTAAGCAAGCAAGAGATTTCCAGTCACGGCTTGCACGCGGTGAAAAGATAAGCCTTCACGCAAAAGTGAAAGCAGGACAACACCCGGGATCATACAGCTTCGCAACAGCAGTCATCAAAGGTGAAGATCCCAGGCTTCGTGAAGAAGAGATCGCATTTTCATGCCACCTCGATCATCAACGCCCCGGCGCCAACGACAATGCGAGCGGGAGCATGACGATACTCGAGATAGCGCGGGCAATGAAGAAACTGATCGACGAAGGGAAACTTCCGAGACCTAAACGAACGCTTCGGTTTATCTGGTCGCCAGAGATCGAAGGGACCGCCACTGTGTTAAGTCAACGACCTCAGTATGCCAGGAATATAAAAGCTAACGTGCACATGGACATGGTTGGTGGTGGACAAGTAACGAAAGCCGTCTTCCATGTGGCTGGCGCCCCGAAGAGTCTCCCGAGCTTTGTTGCAGATGTCGGCCAGGTGTTAGGAAGCTATGTGAACGACCAGACCGACGCGTATGCGAGTGGCTCTCCGCATGACTTCAAATTTGTGTCGAACGAAGGTGGCAAGGAACCACTGCTCGCTATACTTGGTGAATTTCATATGGGCAGCGATCATGATGTGTATCAGGAGGGCGGTTTCCGGATACCCAGTGTGTACATGCACGATTGGCCCGACCGGTATATTCACACCAATGGAGATGTGCCGGCGAACATCGATCCTACTAAACTGAAACGCGCTGGATTCATCGGGGCCGCGAGCGGATACTTTATAGCCAACATGAACGAAGGCGCCGTTCCAGCAATGTGGAATGCGATCAGGCAACAGGCATTGAAGCGAACTGCACTGGCGCTCGATCGTAGCAGCCAGTTATCGAAGGAAGAATCAGGAAACCTGATAACGCAGCATTTCAAATACGAGCGCGATGTGTTCAATTCGATGAAAGGCTTCGCAACCATTCCCGCTGCTCTTGTAAAAGAGTCTGACGCATTTTATACAAGTCTCGAGATTGCAGCAGGAAAACCGAAAGCAGTTGGTTCGAAGGCGAAGCCGGCAGGCATCGTCTACAAACGAAATATGAATGTGAAGGGCCCATTGTTTGTGTTTGGGTACGATTATCTCGCCGACCACCTGGGTGCAGAAAAAGAAAACGCGTTGAGATTACTAAGCTACCAGGGACTATGGGGTGGCGCGTATTTTTATGAGGCCCAGAACTTTGTGGACGGTGTTCGAACGACCGCCGACATCCGCGATGCGCTGTCTGCCGAGTTTGGTCCCGTGCCGTTGGATGTCGTCGAAGAGTACCTGCAAGCGCTGGAGGAAATCGGGGTGATAATGAAGTGACTTTTCACTACTTTCATTTCCATGCAGCAGACAATAGACACCACCTCTCTCGTCGGGGAACTAAAAAATATTAAAGGCGATGTACTCTCCGACGACTATTCGCTGGGGATGTATTCTACCGACGCCAGCTTTTACCAGATCAGGCCGCTTGTTATTGTGTTGCCACTGGATGAGGCCGATGTAAAAATTGCTGTTGAAGTTGCCCGCACTCATAAGCTGAAAATATTGCCGCGCGGTGCCGGAACCAGCCTCGCGGGCCAGACCGTTGGAGAAGCAATCGTTATTGATTTCTCCAAGTACATGAACAAGATCCTGGAGTTCAATGAACAGGAGCGCTGGGTAAGAGTACAACCCGGTATGGTCTGCGACGAGCTCAATAAAGAGATGGCGAAGTACGGTTTGCAGTTTGCACCCGACCCCGCCACCGCCAGCAGGGCAAATGTTGGCGGAATGGTCGGTAACAATTCTTCGGGCACAAAGAGCATCCTGTACGGTAAGACCGTTGATCATATTCTTGAAGCCCACGTGCTGCTGGCGGATGGGACTGAGCTACAATTCAAACAACTTTCACAGGAAGAGTTCGATCGCAAAACGCAACAACAAGGTCGCGAAGGCGAGGTCTATCGGGGCGTAAAAGACATCATTCAAAAAAACCAGGACGAGATCAGGCAACGCTTCCCGAAGGTGATGCGTCGGGTTGGTGGTTATAACCTCGACGAATTTGTTTACACCGATCGCTGGAACCTCGCAAAACTTATCACTGGCAGTGAAGGCACCCTGGCGGTGAGCCTCGACCTGAAACTTAACCTGGAACCTCTGCCAAAATTCAAGTCAGTTGTCGTTGTCCACTTTGCAGAGTTGCTGGAAGCCATTCGCGCCGTAGAGCCAATGCTCCCGTACAAGCCTTCTGCAGTAGAGATACTCGACAGGACCGTATTAAAATTGAGTGCAGAGAATCTCACCACCAAACACCTCTGCCATTTCATCGATGGAGATCCCGCCGCTATTTTAATAGTTGAGTTCTACGGCGACACGTACGAGTCCGTTATCCAACGGCCAGAGGAGATGATCAAAGTGTTAAAGAGCCAACAACTTGGTTATGCGTACCCGTTGTTTCCTTCCGGAAAAGAATATGAGGATGTGTGGGCGCTTCGCAAAAAAGGATTCGGCCTGATGTTAGGACTCAAGGGCGATAAAAAAGCGTTAAGCTTCATAGAAGATTCTGCGATACCGACAGCCGTATTGCCTGAGTACATCGACCAGGTTTTAAAGATCTGTGCAAAGCATAACACGGAAGTTGCCATGTATGCCCACGCAAGTGTGGGAGTTATCCATGTGCAGCCCTTGCTTGATCTGCGACAGGAACAGGATATCATAAACCTGAAGAACATTACGGACGAAACGTTTGAGCTTGTTGTAAAGTATGGAGGCTCGTGGAGCGGCGAACACGGAGATGGCCTTGTGAGGAGTGCATACAACGAAAGGTTTTTCGGTTCGAAGCTGTATCGTGCATTCAAGGACGTTAAGAAGTTGTTCGATCCACAGAACATCATGAATCCCGGGAAGATTGTGGATGCCCAGACGATCGAGCACAACCTGCGATATGGTACCGACTATCGCGACCAGGATCTGAACACGACCTTCCAGTATCGCGCCGAGAACAGTTTCAAGGAACACGTGCACATGTGCACAGGTGTTGGCGAATGCCGGAAAATGCTGGGCGGAACAATGTGTCCTAGCTTTAAAGTAACGCGCGACGAAGAACATTCAACACGCGGACGGGCAAACGCGCTGCGCATGGCCATGTCGGGGCAACTGGACAAACAGGGCCTGACAAGCAAGCGGCTGCACCAGGTCATGGACTTGTGTCTTTCATGTAAAGCTTGCAAATCGGAATGTCCCAGCAACGTGGATATGGCAAAAATGAAGGCCGACGTTTCGCAGATGTACTACGACGAGCATGGCACTACGCTGCGCGATCGGCTCATCCGCGATTCTTCAAAAATGGCTTCGCGTTTTTCGGGAACACTGTCTGGTGTGGTGAACTTTATTCAACACACAACATTGTTCCGGTATGCAATAGAAAAACTTGCAGGTTTCGATCGCCGCAGAACATTGCCTGAATACGCAAGTGAACCGTTCTACAAATGGTTCGAAAAGAAAGGCAACAACTCCTACAAGAATCCCGACAGGCAGGTTGTTCTTTTCGCCGACACCTATCTGAACTTTCATGAGCCCAACATTGGGATTAGCGCGTTGCAGTTGCTCAACGCCTGTGGCTACGAAGTGATACTGGCCAATGTTGGTTGTTGTCAACGCCCGAAGATCTCACACGGATTTTTAAAGGAGGCGAAGATAGACGGGGCAAAGACCATTTCGGGTCTTCAAAAGTATATCGACAGTGGACTTACAGTTGTTGTATGCGAACCAAGTTGTGCTTCGGCTTTGAACGACGATCTGCCGGACCTCATCGAAGATGAAGCACTGGGCAACAAGCTCAAGGAAAAAGTTATGATGATCGATAAATTCCTGGAGCGTGAGATCTCCGCAGGACGGATCGACAAAACGCTTGAATCTGTGGGTAACATACTTATTCACAGGCACTGTCATCAAAAGGCATTGTATAGCACCCAGGCAATGAAAAGTGTTTTGACCAAAGGCGATCAAACCGTGAACGAGATCCCTTCCGGTTGTTGTGGTATGGCGGGTTCTTTCGGATATGAGACCGAGCACTATGAGATTTCGCGCAAGATTGGCGACAGCATACTATTTCCGGCGGCTAAGTCGATGAAGCCCGATACCACACTTGTGGCCAATGGATTCAGTTGTCGTCATCAGATCGCGCACTTCACGGGCGTTAAACCCAAACATTGGGTGGAAGTAGTTACCGCCAAACCTAAAGCATAACCGGGCATGAACTGGACCCAAAGTATTGATCCGCTCAATAATATTACCCTGTCGGCACTTGTAGCTGCAATCCCCGTCGTATTCATCTTCTGGATGCTGTTCAAAAAAGTGAAAGGCTACATCGCAAGTTTGCTCACGATATTACTCGCAGTGCTGTTGACATTTTTCGTTTACAACATGCCGGTGAAGCTTGCACTGTTGTCGGCGTTGAGTGGTGCTCTCTATGGATTATTCCCGATCTGCTGGATCATTATTGGCGCGGTGTTTCTTTTTAATGTGACGGTCAAGACGGGGCAGTTCGAGATCATCAAAAACTTTATGGCTTCGATTACGCCAGACCGGAGACTGCAGGCTTTGTTGATCGCATTTTCGTTTGGATCTTTTCTTGAGGGGGCGGCTGGCTTCGGTGCTCCTGTTGCGATATCAGCGGCGATGCTTGTCGGCCTCGGGTTTAATCCGTTGTATGCGGCCGGCCTTTGTTTGATCGCCAACACTGCTCCTGTGGCATTCGGTTCGGTAGGAACGCCTATCATTATCGCCTCGCGCGTGTCCGATATCCCGGAGATGGCAATTTCACAAATGGTTGGTCGCACGTTGCCGATCTTGTCGCTGATCGTTCCATTTTATCTTGTTGTGTTGATGTCGGGATTTAAGAAAACGATGGAAGTATTTCCGGCAATTATTGTGTCTGGTTTGTCCTTCGCGTTCTTTCAATGGCTTTCTTCCAACTTTTTAGGACCGATGCTTCCGGATGTGCTGGCGGGACTTGCTTCAATAGTTTGCCTCGGGGTATTATTAAGATACTGGAAGCCGAAATCGATCTGGCGTTTCAGTGAAGAGCCGCCGCAGACCATCGACACGAAAGTTCGTTACACGTCGGGTCAGATCTTAAAGGCGTGGTCGCCGTTTATCATCATGACCATCTTTATTATTGCATGGGGACTTCAGCCGGTGAAGGACGCGTTGAACTCGCTTGGGATAATAAAGTTCGATATTCCGGGGCTCAACAATGCCATCCTGAAATCGGATGGAACTCCGCTTGTCATCAAGCCGTTTGAATTCAATTATCTTTCGGCGCCCGGCACCGCTGTATTGATCGCGACCATAGTGTCTATTCCATTGCTGGGGATGAGTTACGCCGAAGGCGCCAGGACCTACTGGTCGACATTAAAACAGTTAAAATTTCCGATCATCACTATTGCGACTATAGTGGGGTTTGCATTCGTAGCGAACAATTCAGGCATGTCGCTGACAATGGCGGTAGCTCTTGCAGGTACCGGTTCGTTGTTTCCATTCTTCTCCCCTATTCTTGGATGGCTCGGGGTATTTCTCACGGGGTCCGACACTTCTTCAAATGCATTGTTCTGTAAGCTCCAGGCTACGTCGGCCGAAACATTGGGCATCGACCCGGTGGTTACGGTAAGCGCAAATGCATCGGGTGGTGTAACAGGCAAGATGATCTCGCCACAGTCTATTGCTATTGGCACCGCCGCCGTTGGATTGGTGGGAAAAGAATCGGACCTGTTCAGGTTTACAGTGAAGCATAGCTTTATCATGTTGCTAGCGATCTGCATCATCACATGCATACAGTCTTACGCAATACCCTGGATCATTCCGGTGTATGAAAGACTGGATGCAGTCGCGTTATTTATTGGAAAACTATTCTAGGATGAATTTTGATATTACTATTCGTGGAAATCTGAAAGAAGATTATAAAGACGTCTATACACCAGAAGTTCTTGCTGCCCTTTCTTCCCTTGCCCATTTCAATGCCGACATCAAGGCGGCGATGAGCGCGCGCATCAAGAAAAGAAATGAACGGCAACAACTGAAGCAGCGAATAGGATTTCTTGACCCTGAAACCACGATCCCGCGCACCAACATTAAAGTGAAAGATGCGCGCCAGGGAAAGTTTGAAGGATCAGCTATCCCCCGCGACCTGCAACGTCAGTGGATACAAGGCACCGGGCCGGCGGCAAAACCAAATGCCCCGCTGGAAAGCAGTATTCGTAACGTTGCGTATGCGTTGCTTTCCGGTGCTGATGGATGGATGTTCGATGGTGAAGATGCACTTGGACAAATTGCTACGATGTCGCTCGACAACCAGCGAAATCTAAAACTTGCAATTCATAAAGACCCGATTTTCATGAAAGTTGCTGAGAAAGTCGCGGGCGAGATGAACAGTTGGGCCCGGGGTTTCCTTGGCCGGGATACTATCAGCGACTGGAAAGAGCAATTGAATTTCACGACGAAGATTTTTCGTGCACGCGGTCTTCACCTGGACGATCGTCATATCCGCGACAAGAACGGAGTAGCAATGGCCGCATCCATCGTCGACATGACGTTGTACGTCGTGAACAACTATAAAGCATTACAAGAAGCGGGGTCGTCTATTGTTTTGTATTTGCCAAAAAATCAGACGGCGGGAGATGCAGCGCTCTGGAACGATATGTTGAGTGAGCTCGAACAACATCTCAAGCTTGAAGTTGGAACAATAAAAGTCTATGTGCTTGTGGAGCAGTTTGAAGAAACGTTCCAGTTGATGGAGATAAGGGCTGCGCTTGGAAAACATTTTGTTGGCTTTAACACGGGCCGCTGGGATTACATCAACAGCGTGGCCGATGCTTTGTCGTGGGACAAGACTTTCATAAATCCAAATATTGAAAGCATAACGATGACCTACGGATACATGCGTGTGTATGAAGATCGCGTACGTCGTGCCGTTAATACTCCCGATGTCAATGGTGCATACGCACTTTGGCAAGGCGGGATGGAGCCGAACATACCCGTGGGTTCGCAAGAAGGTGTGGCTGCGAGTATGGCGAAGGCATTAGCCGGGGCTGAGCGTGAACAACGTGATGGAGCCAGTGGGAAGTGGGTGGCGCACTGGAAGATGGTTCATATCGTACGGCCAGTGTGGGAAAAAGCCGGTGAACAAAATCAACTCGGAAGGAAATTTCCACCGTTGTCATACACACCCGAAGATGCCACCCAGTTGCTTTTGCTTGAACCGGCGCCAGTCACCATTCGAGGTGCGCGTAACTTGTTGAGTGTCGCGTTGCAGTATGGCAACGCATTTCTGCAGGGGATGCAGGCCGCTGCATTGAAACCCGCAGATTTTTTTGGCAATGATGACATCCTGTACTTAATGGAAGACATGGCCACGGGTGAAATACGACTGAGCATCCTTTGGGAGTGGATCCACAAGGGCGCGAAGCATACTGAAGCCGATGTGGAGACGGGGGTTAAAGCGGGTGATGTTTTTGATGCACCACTGTTCCAAAGGTTACTGGAGGAAGAGTATAAAAAGCTTCTCGCAGCAAAAAGTAAAGACGTGCACGAGGGTTCAAAGACTACAACTTTACCGATTTCGCGGGAAATAGCTCATACCTATGTGCTCGACCCTGTAAAAGCACCGTGGTTTATTGATCTGTTGAACATCAGTCTCAATACCACAGACCTGAACGTCGCCAAAAAGAGGATCGGGCTTTTTATGGAGAAGTTTAAGAAAGATGGAACGAGGGTAACGGAGAATTTGGATTTTTAGAATTACACTAGAGATCCTTTACGATCAGCCGATAGGTTAGCTTGTTCCATGTTACGCTTAGCCCCCGGAGAAACATCAGGTTACCGTACTCGTCCAGCTGGCGTAGAATCGATCGAATTGTTCATGACGAACTCCGGCAAACGGGAATTCGATATGTCCCAATAGCCGGAGTATTCCGGACCGTCTACGATACCCATTAACTGAAGCAACAATCTCAGCTCACTTTCGCTGTCCAGGGTAACGCATTGAAAGTCGGGAAATTTTTAATGAACTTCTCTAATCCCCGAAGTCAGTTAAGTCGAACTTATCGCTGGCTATAAATGTGAAAGTCATCTCACCACTTGCTACGGCTGGCACCACTATCCGGGCTGCACCATCGTGATCGCCTTTTCCTCTTTTTTGCTTAATATACCTCGAAATTGAAGACTGAGCCATTATTCACCGGCCGTGAAACAATTCCTGATAATCTTGTCCATAATCTTCTTAATTCAGTTGCCCAACTGGTGGTTTATCCTCGGCAGAGATGCGGGACAAATTAACGATGTAGGGAATGAATCATGGATAGTAATCTCAGATGCCACAGCAACCGTTTTTTCATTCCCTATTTATTTCCTTGTAAAAGATTATATCGATGACTACTCTTTATCAGGTTTGATCTATATCGTCGACCTCTGGTTGATCTCATTATTCATACATCTCACGCTCAATATTTACCGCAAATTTTATCGAGTCATTTCCCGAACCTGACGATAATACGTTTCGGTGATTTAACACCCGATCGCCGGTCGACCACACTCCTTCTCTTCACAATTTTTTTTATCTGCATGTCTTTGCCCGAAATCAGCCCCATCATGATCTCTCTAACCGCGTCTCTATCATCAATGTCCAGAAAGGGAGTTTCATAAGTTCTAACCTCGGTTTTCGTCTTCCGCCCTTCAAACATATCGCCATATAAATGCAAGTGTACCGAGCGATTCTTCCTGTCGATAGTAACCTCTGCGGTTGCATCGCAGCCGCCTGCTGAAAACGCTACGGTGTAATGAGGATGTGTCGACGTCTTCATTGGTCTTTCGGGCTAACAAAATATAACACTTTAAAATCAAAAATGCTGTCCTCGGCCTCCCACGGCCGCCTTACGACAATCCCTCTTCGATCTTTACAGGAGGGGTCAAAAGCATACTTGTATTCAAAAATGAGTTATACATTCTGACGGGCACGCCGGTTGGCCGCAATATTTAATTCGGATCGAAGGCGCGACGAGTGTTCTGAAGATTGAAGGCGTTAGATTTCGCCTGGGTTCTATCATTGCACGACCAGCGTTCCCATCGCCTTATCCAGGTCTGTCTTTGAAATCAAGGCTGTGTACAATGCATTGTAATAATTATTCTGAGCTTCGTTCAGGTCTGCTTCTGCATTCGTCACCTCCAGGTTTGTAGCGATCCCCTGGGCATTCTCAGCGCGGATAACCTTAACGTTCTCCTGTGCGAGGCTCAGGTTTCTCTTTTGTATCTTTAAAGATTCAATACCGTTCTGCATAGTGATCTCCGCCTGGCGGATCTGCAGATCGATAGACCTCTCGGTGTTTCGGATAGTGTTATCCAACTTCTGTCCTTCAAGCAACTGGTTGGCAACTTTATATCGCTTTTCAAATCCGTGGAAGATCGGCACCTGGAGCTTCAATCCCACGAACGTATAATTGTAGTAACGTGAACCCTGGAATATATCCCCGAGGTTCGTCGCCGCCGGATTATAACCAGATGTAGCAAATGCGCTCAATCGCGGCACGTATTGTCCTTTGATCACACCAAGTTGCGTATTGTTCAGCTCACGTTGACTTTTGAGTATTGAGTACTCAATGCGATTTTGGTAATCGAAAGTTTCGGGTGAAGGCGGAGCTACTGCGAGGAGACTTTCGTCCAGGTCGCCACTGATGTTCAATGGCTCTTTGGGGTCGTAGTTCATCTGGAACATCAATAGAGTCTTGTTAAGCTCTACGATCTTCGACGACTTTTCGCGTTCCTCTTTCAGGTTGTTCAACCGGACCTCGATCCGGTCTACATCGATCTTGCGTGCGACGCCACTTTTGTATCGGCCGGCCGTCTCTTTGTAGAGACTATCGACACGGGCCAGGTTCTTTCCGAGGAAGTCAAACTGCTTTTGGGCGACAAGTACGCCGTAGAAAGCCTTCGTTACTGCCTCGGCGACATCAATTTTCGAACGTCTCACCTTCTTTTCACTCAATTGCTTGTAGGTGTCTGAACCGTGAATACCAGCAAAAAGACTTTTATCGTAGATCACTTGTGATGCTGACGCACCTAAGGTCAACGTATTCTTCAATTGAAGCTGGAACGCGATCACCTGTCCTGGTTTGGCCGCAGGATCGGTGAAAGCGGGAATGACACCGTTTTCGAGAATGATCTTCTGGATATTGAAATTATGAACGTAGTCAACATCACCGTCGACATGTGGCAAGGCTTTCGTGCGAAATTCTTTATCATCATTATCACTTATTTCCTGGTCGATCAACGCATTCTGAACATTGGTATTATTCGTGAGCGCATAGTCGATACATTGTTGCAGGGTTAACGACTGGGTGAATGCTACGACCCCTATCATCGAAAAAATAACTGTGAGAGAAACTTTGGTCTTCATGATCTTATTCAAATAGACGGATCTATAGTTTTATTCCATTGACATTTCTATGTGCTGTTCAGTCCCCTTTTTCGAACGTTTGAACAGGAGCAACAGCGGGATACATACGAGGAAGAATGCGCCAACGATAAGGAAGGCATCACGGTAAGTAAGCATAAGCGCCTGCTTAACTACCTGGCCCTGCAGCGAATAAATTGCCTGCTGGGTCGCTTCAAACATCGAGTAACCTTTACTTACAAACAGGCCCTTGAGACTTTCGAGGCGTTGTTGTGTCAAAAGATCATTCGGGGAAACATAATCTTTCAGTGTATCGACGTGAAACTTTGTGCGTGTGCTTATATATGTTGTCATGATCGCCGTCCCGAAAGAACCGCCAAGTTGACGGATCATATTTGCCAACGCTGTGCCTTGCGGTATATCGCGACCTTGCAATCCGGAAAGAGATAATGTTGTTAAAGGAATGAAGATCAAACCCAACCCGATACCCCTGATGATCAGTGGCCAGAAAAAGTCGTCGGCGCCAACCTGTAAGTTTAGATGAGAGAGATCGAACGTGAAGAGAAAAAAGATTATGAAGCCGATTCCGCTCAGGAGCACTGGAGGAAATTTCTTTTTCATTAGTCCCGCCACGACGGGCATCATGAAACCTGTGACGATACTTCCAGGCATTAACAGGTACCCTGTTTCCGTTGCCGTAAAGCCAAGGATGTTTTGAGCAAACACGGGGATGATAAATACCGACGCAAACAATCCGAAGCCGAGAATGAAATTGAATAGAGACCCGACGGCGAACGACCGGTCTTTCATAATACGAAGGTCAACCACGGGGTGATCTGTTACGAGCTCCCGCCAGATGAAGGCAACGATACCGACAACTGCGGCGATAGCAAGGATTGTTATGTACTGCGTCTCGAACCAATCTTCCTTTTCGCCTTTCTCCAACACTACCTGCATTGCACCAATACCCACAGCAAGAAAAATAATTCCCAGCCAATCCATTCGCCCTGTCTTCATTTTTTCGGGTGGTTCCTTTATAAACATTATGGTGCAGATAGTTGCCGCAATGCCGATCGGCACGTTGATATAAAATATCCACGGCCATGAAAGGTTATCGGTGATGTATCCGCCGAGCGCGGGACCAATTGTAGGACCAATGATCACACCAACGCCAAAGATGGCATTCGCCAGGCCAAGGTCTTCCTTGGGAAACGTTTCGATGAGGATGGCTTGTGCAGTGGAAAGAAGTCCTCCTCCGCCGATCCCCTGGATGACCCGGAAGAATACGAGTTCCCAAACATTGTCGGACATTCCGCAGAGCACTGAGGATATCGTAAACAATATGATCGACGCGGCAAAGTAATTTCGCCTTCCAAACTTTGCACTCAGCCAGCCCGACAAGGTGATCATTACCACGTTCGAGGCGGCATAACCTGTAACCACCCAACTGATGTCGCCAAGCGTTGCACCCATGTTGCCCATCATCTGGATGAGCGACACATTTACAATCGACGTGTCGATCAGTTGCAGCAGTGCCGCCGAAACAACGGTAAGAATTATCACCCACTTATCGAACCCAAGTCTTGCCATTGCGCTTTGTTTACAAGCTTTTTGTTACTGTGGCCTGCACACTTAAGCCGGGCTTTAATAGATTTTTGACGTCTGGTGTCGACTCCAGCGCGATGCGAACAGATACACGCTGCACAACTTTCACGAAGTTGCCAGACGCATTATCGGGAGGGATCAAAGAGAACTTTGCACCAGTGGCACCTCCAAGAGACTCCACTTTTCCTTTGAAGTTAATGTGGGGAAACGCATCGACCTTTACCAGCACATCGTTACCTACATTCATTCCTTCTAGTTGTGTTTCTTTATAGTTGGCCGTTACCCATATCTCGTCGCTTTGAACAAGCGACATTAACGGCTGACCTGCCTGGATCAGTTGTCCTGCCTGAACTGTCTTCTTCGAAACCACTCCTGCAATCGGTGCATATATTTTCGTGTACGACAACTGCAGCTTCGCCACGTTGATCTCTTTCAAACGCATATCGGCATTACTTTCGGCGACCTTCAGTTGATTGGCCGCGGTCTGGTATTGAACCTTCGCCGACTCGGCTTTCTGGTTTGCAAGGGCAAACTGGGCCTCTGCATTTTCAAGGTCCGCTTTCACTTCGTCGAGCTTTTGAGGTGTGGCGAGCTTTTGTTCGAAGAGATCCTTGTAACGGGCATATTCGTTCCTTGCTTTCCAGAGATTTGTTTTAGGTGTTTCGATGGATGTGACCGCCAATTGCTGCGCAAGACGTGCATCTTCGGTCATACTCCTGGCAACAGCTATATTCGAAATAGCTCCCTTGTGGGCGGAGATCGCCTGTTCTAACTTCAGCGAGAGATCTGCAGAGTCGAGCTCAACGAGAAGTTCACCCTTCTTCACCACCTGGTTGTCGACAACGTGGATCTTTTCAATAAAGCTGCCGACTCTTGATAATACCGGAACAATATTTCCTTCCACCTGGGCATCGTCGGTTTCAATGTGAGTGCTCAGGAATTGATAATACCGCCAGCCGAAGAATCCACCGACGACCACAACTACGGCCAGCACGGCATAGATCACTTTCTTGTTCATACTAAGATTCTGATTTATTAGGTTCTTGAGATTGCTTTGAGGAAAAGTTGGACGAAGTGCTCCTGGTGAAGTTGAAGCATTGAATAGTCGTCTTCGTTAAGAATATAAGTATCCCGTGTTTTGACGATCACCATCCGAAGTCCCTTCGTAAGGTCCACGAAAACTTTAGAGGTAAGAGGAATATTTTCGATCGCAAATTCCCCCTGGCTTACACCGACCTCCAATATATTCCCGACAATCCTGAGCTCTCGCTTTTGAAAGTCGTCCCATAAGGTTGAAAACGCGGGCTTCAATGAATCATAGTTAGCAGATTCGAATTTGCCAAGGTTCAGCAGTTGCTTGAAACTCGCCAGGCGCTCATTAACATAATGGAGAAGCTTTTCGCTGTTTGGCCCGGGCCCGTCGACAATGACATTCATTCTTTCGATGAAGTCATTCATCTCGCGCTCGATCACGGCGGCGAAGAGGTGTTCTTTGTCGGGGAAATAATAATAAAGCGAGGCTTTCGACACGCCAATGTCCGACGCGATTTCGGTCATCGTGGTTTTGGCGAGGCCAAAGTGTGAAAATCGCTTCCGGGCGGATTCGATTATCTGTAGAAGCTTTTCGTTATCGTTGGAATGCAACGTTTGACTATTTGACTGTAAAAGTCAAATTTCATCACTTCAGTTCTACTTTAAAAATAGAAATTTATATCTGTCTGATTATCAGATTGAAATAAATATTAATAATAATTGACAAATTGACCGGAATCGTTTTCTGCGGTAGCACCTACCTCACCTCTGCCCCATCCCTGATCTCTTCATTCCCTTTCTTAAGCAACACATCTCCAACCGAAAGGTCCCCGAAAATCTCCGTCAACCCGTTGAATTGTAAACCCTTCTTCACACTTACACGTTGCGCCTTCTGATCTACGACCCTCACAACAAAAGAACCTTCCGCTGATGAAATGACAGTCTGGTTCGGAACTACAAACGCATTTTCCGACGACCGCATTTTCAATTTCACATCTGCCACCGTCCCTGCCAGGAACTTTCCATCCGGGTTAGCGATGTCGGCCTCTATTCGCTGCGAACGAAACTTCAGGTCGAGGGCACCCGACAGTCGAACGATCTTTGCTTTGAAATTCTCAGATGGCATTGATCGAACCTTGAAATCGATCTCGTCATTTTTCTTGAGATAGCTGGTATATGCTTCCGGAACGGCAACCACGAGACGTAGTTTGTCCTGCTGTTGCAATATGAGCGCAGGTGCCTCCGAACCGCGGCCACTCGGCCCAACATAAGCTCCAACGTTAATGTTACGGGCTGTGATCGTTCCATCGAACGGCGCACGGATAACAAGGTAGTCCTTTACGTCATTCACTTCCTTGTACGATGCTTTTGCAGCTTCAAGGTTTGCCATGTCTGCATTCTTTCGTGCCTCGGCCTGCTCAAGATCGTTCTGCGAGATCGTGCCAGGCGTCTTGCTCACTTCAACCAATCGATTGTAGTTTGCGAGACTTGCAGTGTATGTCGCCTCTTGTGATTTCAATCGCGACTGTGCTGCCGATAGCTGCGCCGCCATTTCGGGCGCTTCGAGCACGATCAACACCTGCCCCGTTTTCACTTTCGAACCAATGTCAACCTTAAGTTCTTTTACGAAGCCTGTGACTTTCGCGTAAAGATCGACTTGTTGATTGGCAATTAGCTCACCGGGTATCGTCATCTGGCCTTCAAGTGTATCCTTCTTCAGCGTTATCTTTTCGAGCGACGGATTTGCCGACGCTTCCGCGGAACTTTCCGAAGCATCGGCATTACTCTGCGAGCAACGGAACATTACCACCGCCAGTACGATCAATAAAAAATAATTTATAGACTTCATGACTATTGATTCTCTGTATAAAACCTGCTCTCACGGTCGGTCGGGTCCAGTGAAACCGACGTAGTACTTTGCTTACCCTGTATCCATGAGAAGATCAGCGGAAGCATTGTGAGCACCGCGGCTGTCGAAAAGAGGAGGCCGCCGATCACAGCACGACCTAACGGCGAAACCTGTCCCCCGCCCTCGCCGTGACCGATGGCCATCGGCAACATACCTGCGATCATCGCAATACTTGTCATGATGATCGGGCGAAGGCGAAGCGTCACGGCCTCACGCGCAGCATCGACCGCATTGCCGGTTCGCTTTCGAATTTGCTCTGCATTGGTGATCAGCAACACCCCGTTTGCGATCGACACACCAACCGACATGATGATACCCATGTACGATTGAAGGTTCAATGTGGAACCCGTGATAACCAGCATCAGGATCGATCCCAGCACAACGGCCGGCACCGCGGTAAGTACGATGAACGACACGCGGAAAGATTGAAAGTTCGCGGCAAGCATCAGGAAGATAACCACCACGGCAACCAGCAGTCCTCCACCGAGGCTCGACAATGTTTCGTCGAGTACCATACCTAATCCCACAGGCTCCACGAAGAGACCGCGTGGCAATTCGCCGATCGAAGCGATCGCCTCTTTCACTGCTTTTTGAGCTGTGCCAAGGTCATGCTCGTGAACGTTTGCCGTAACCGACAGGAACGATATCGCACCAAGGTTATCATTCTCGCCATAGGTCGACCCGGGCGTAATAGTTGCAACGTCGCCAAGGACCGGTCGCGGTGAGTTTCTCAACAAAGGGATTGTCTTGATCTCTTCCTCGCTTTGCATTTGGTTTAATGGCACCTGGACCTGCACCAGGTACGAAAGATTCTGGCGCTCGTCGACCCATGTGTTCTTTTCTGTGTAGCGGGAAGAAGATGTCGCTGCGATAAGCGATCGTGAAATATCGTTCATGTCCACGCCCAACTGTGCGGCCCTTGTACGGTCGATGTCGATATTAAGCGCGGGATAGTCGGTTGGCTGTGCTATTTGAACATCGCGGAAGTAATCGATCTGCTTCAGCTTGTCTACAACTTTCTGTGCATATTCCTGGTTGGTCTTCTTGTTCCTGCCCATCACCCTTATCTCGATCGGTGTTGGTGATCCCTGGCTCAAAACTTTCTCGGTAAGTTCCATTGCTTCGAATGTAACTTTCACGTCGGGCAGGTTTTCTTTTACGATGGATCTCACCTGGTCCTTGAAGTCATCGATATCTCCTTCGAAATCTTTCAAGGCCACCTGGAACACAGCCTCATGGGGTCCGGCGGTAAACATGTAGATGGCACTGATGGAAAATGTTGCGGGATGCTGGCCAACGTATACAGAGCTGATCGACACATGGTCTTTCCCGACGATCGACTCGATCTGTCCCAGTACGGTTCTAACTTTGTCTTCCGTGCGTTCGATCCTTGTTCCATTCGGTGCACGAAGGCGCATCTGGAACTGACTTGAATTCACACGCGGAAGAACGTCGGTCCCGATCGTTGCCAACAAGAGGGCTGCTATACCTGTGGTTCCAACGAGATAGGCGATCGCGGTTATCCTTCTCGCAGGATACATGCGTTCGCCGACATTCAAAAAGAATATCTTGAACCTGTCGAACATCGATAACTTTTCGTTCGAATGGTTATCGTGTTCATCGTGTTTCATCAGCCAGTTGGCCATCACGGGCACGAACGTCTGCGACAGGATGAAAGACATGATCATTGTGCAACCGATCGCCAACGCGAGAGGCCAGAATAATGCACCAGGGATGCCGCCCATGGTGAAAGCCGGTGCAAACACCGAAAGAATACAAAAGAGGATCAGCAACTTCGGCAAGGCGATCTCGCGACATGCATCCCATATCGCAACGGCTTTTGGTTTACCCATTGCCAGGTGCTGGTGAATGTTCTCGATCGTAACCGTACTCTCATCAACTAATATCCCTATAGCCAAAGCAAGACCACTCAAGGTCATGATATTAATAGTGTGACCGAATAATCGAAGGCAGAGAACGCCCGCGATCACCGACGTCGGTATGGTTAAAATGACGATCAGGGCACCACGTGGATCTCGCAGGAAAAGCAATACCATGAGACCTGTAAGGATCGCACCGATAGCGCCTTCAATAACAAGACTTTGTACGGCGTTGATCACATATACCGACTGGTCGAATTCATACGAAAGCTTTACGTCTTCCGGCAACGTACTTTCGATCCTCGGAAGAGCAGCCTTAAGTTGCTTTACAACGTCCCATGTGGATGCGTCGGCTGACTTGGCGATACTTATGTACACCGATCGTTTGCCGTTGACGAGCGCGTAGCCAGCAGGAACATCAGCTCCATCCACAACGGTAGCTACATCGCGTAGGTACAGGTTCTGCACGGCGCCCTTGAACAGCGGTATGTTCTCGAAATCTTTTACCTCACGAAGAGTGTTGTTCGTCGGCGTGATATAATTCGTATCACCGATTCGGATGTTCCCGCCAGGAGCTGTCTGGTTGTTGAGACGGATCGCTTCGACGATCTGGTCCGGTGTAAGATTATGAGAGCGCAGCAACTCCGGGTCGACGTTGATCTCGATCGTTCGAACGCTTCCGCCGAAAGGTGCCGGAGCAATCAAACCAGGGATCGACGTAAACGATGCACGAACATACACGTTCGCCATGTCCTGCAGCTCATTGTTCGTGCGCGTCTCGCTGCTTAGCACGAGCTGACCAACCGGCAATGATGACGCATCGAAACGGATAACGAACGGAGGCGTCGAGCCGGGGGGAAAGTTGTTCTGTGCTCTATTTGCAAGCGCACTTACTTCGGCAGCCGCCTGCGCCATGTTCGTGCCTTCGTAGTAAGTAAGCTTCATCAGCGTAAGGCCCTGTATATTCTTTGCCTCTATGCTCTTCACGCCGTTGGCAAACAACAATATATTGTTGTAGTTCTTCGCGAAGTACGTTTCCATTTGGGTGGGCGAATAACCACCGAAAGGGTGAGCAATGTAGATCACGGGCAGATCCATTCTCGGAAGAATGTCGATCTTGATGTCATTCACTGCGCGCACGCCAAAGAAGAACAAACCTGCAACAAGCACGAGTACCGAGATCGGTTTTCTTAACGCGAATCGTATCAGGTTCATTAGCGTGAGAGTTGATTAGTGAACAGACTTAAGTCGCCAGTCGCCGCAGCTTTCAGCAACAGCGCCTGCCATACATTGATATATGCAAGATCGCGATCGCTCTCGGCACGATTGAGCAAGTACATCGCCTGGGTAATATCGACGAGATTAGAAAGACCACTTTTGTATAAAGTGCTGCGCTGCATGTAAGCATCGACTGCCGACGACACCTGTATCGGGACCTGCTCTTTGATCTGCAACGCACGCACGAGTTTCGCGTCGGCGATCTCGAGTTGAGTCTTCAACTGATCTCGCGTGAGTTGCAGGTCGGCTTCCATTGCGAGGCTATTGTATTTCAATGCCTGCACCTGCGCATTGGTCCGGTAGATGGTTGCAAGGTTCCACGTAAGTCCCACGCCGACGAGATAATTGGAGATTGTTGGTTTAACACCACTCGAATAACTGTTCGTGTACCTGCTTTGGTCCTGCGCGTATGTTTGAGCGAAGCCGGAAGCCCTTGTTTGAAAAATCCCAACAAGATTGATCGACGGGTAATAGGACGACTTACCGAGCTTCAACTGTTGAAGAGACTGATCTACCCGGCGTTGAAAAAGATTGACGGTCGGGTGGTTATTGCCCGCCCTGCTGGTTGTGTCGTTACCCGGCACAACAGGGATACCTGCAACAAACGAAGTGTCGAGTTGAATGTCGCGGTAGTTGACGCCAATAAGAAAAGCGAGATTTTGTTCCTGTTCCTGTTGGATATCAGCAGCCCTGAGCAATGCGATTTTAGCAGCAGCAACTTCGGCGTTGGCGAACGCTGAATCGACACCGGGCCTGAGACCACCTTTTGTGCGCGCTACGATGTCGCGCTGGATGACCTGCGCACGCTCAAGATTCTTTTGCTGTGCTTTAGTGACCCGCCCACTTCCCAACGCGTTCAGGTATGCCGCGGCAACACGCACCTGGTGCTGAAATTGTTCCTGCTCAAGATCGCCTTCGGCGGTATTCATGGCCGCGTCGGCTACCCGTATGCGACCGCGTGCACGTCCGAATGAAAATACTTCCCAGTTAAAGTTTGCGAGGTACAACGCGCCGAAGCCCGCATTCCAGTTTTGCTCCGGCAGCGGTAAACCCGACGACGATACCGCGAATCCTCCGAAGCCATACAACGGACCGTTCTGGCCGTTCACGGTTCCATACACCTGCTGCGCCCCAAGCACGACGTTGGGAACATAGTCCCTGCGGGCCTGGGAGAGGGAATTCCGGGAGCTTTCGACCTGGAACGCCTTCGACTTGATGACACCATAATTATTGAGGCCCAGCTGGAGGGCTTTTGTCATGGTTAGAGCCTCCTGTCCCATCGAATAATTGACCAAAAACACCACCGCCAATGGTATTAACAACTTGATTTTGGCTGTCATAAGCTACTGTATTGGATACTGGATGGCACTAAGCCTGCAAAGATTGGCGGTGAGGCCCAATTAAGCGGCTAAAAAAAGAAAGTTTATTTTAAAATTTCAGCTTGCCGGGACCTGCAAACGATGACATTTTATGGACGGTAAGATAACATTAAGGAATAACAGGATTTCCTCAATCCAGGTAAAAATGATACGTCAATATTCTCCATTGACCGTCACTCTCTTTAGTCAATATCATAGCCCACGGAAACAGGTACTGAGAGAGGTCGCTCGACCCCTGTGAATAATTGGAATGATCTCCAATTCCCCACGCAACTGCTCGTTTGCTGAAACCATCGGGGCCGACGGTAGCGAAAGAATTGATCTCAAAATTGTAGCCGGTGCACTGGGCCCAGGTTGCGCCAATGGATCCGGAATTCCGGAGACGGATATTGGCGATACCGAAGTTCGACCATTGGTTTGGAAGTATCTCAACAGCCTGCGCTGAGTAATTACTCGCATACTTTTCAACGTGTTCCGCGGATAACACCTCACCAGGCCTGGCAAAGAAACTCCAGGCGTCAATGCGTTGTCTTATGCTCGCAGCGTCGTCCGATGGTTTTCCATTGCCAGCCTCATCTGTTATCCAGTGGTGCAGCAGTATCTTCCATTGTCCGTCTTCCTGCTTCCTGAACAGGAAGATATCATTGCGATGATCCTCATACAATTTGCCATCCCAGTTCGATTTGTACACGCTTTCTGTTTTACCGAGTGCGAGCGCGATCGGGCCCACCCCGTGGATCGACTCGATTGTACGGTCCATCTTTGTGAAACTGCCATTCCTGAACGCTCCATTCAACCGGTTCCTAATATTGCCGGTGCCTGCATTGGCCATCTGGTTGGGATAGAGTTCCAACGACTGATCAGAATAAGATTTCAGGACGGCGTCGATGTCGCCTTCCAGGTATCCATTAGAAGTGGCGGTGACAGCGTTTCTGATTGACTGTTTGTCTTTATCGGTAGGCGGCAAATATTTCTGTTTGGCTTTTGCGAGTTCGGCGGAAGTTGTGAACCGGAGTTGATTGTTGGTTTGTGCGAACAGGGATGAGGAAATAATCACCAGGGCTGTCGCAAGGATTGAATGGACAGGTTTCATGGTCAGGGGTTGGTAATTAAATATAAGTATTTTCGTGGGTAAATTTTTAAAAAGAATGGCCAAACAATTTATCACCGCGATCTGGCTGGGGAAGTTCAATAGCAGTGCAGAATTAAGAGAGTATGTGGCCTTTAATTATGAAAATGAAGACGACGTGTCGAGCAAATTTGCGAACGATATAGGCCTTCCATATTTCGATGAGGATTTCATGGAAAGCGTCTTTTATAACTCCCAGCCGGAAATACTTGACTACCTCGGTCGGAGGAGTTTTGTGGACAATAAAGAAGTATTGTCGAAAGTAACTTCGATGGGATTAGGAGACAATAATTCCGTCATTTCAATCACCGGCTTCAAGGACAGAGGTTTGGTAAATGAAGAATTGTTCGATTACCAACCCGTCCAGATCGAAAAGGACTACCTGGTGTTTGTGGGATTATTCCGGGGTGAAGAGCACACCTGAATCACTCATGCCTCAACGAATCCACCGGGTTAGTTACCACCACGCTCCTAATCTTATAAGCAATTGTTGCCACGGCGATTATTGAAAGAATGATAATTGCCATAACGATCACCTTCAAATTCACTGCGACGTAATATTCCCACACGCTGTCCATCATTGCATTCACCATTACGGCACCCAGCGTGCTTCCGATCACAAACGAAATGATCATCACGATCAGGAACAGCTTACCGGAATGATATACAAGGTTCCGCAGCGGCGCACCGAGAATCTTGCGAATGCCCAGTTCCTTTGTACGTCTCTGCAGGTTAAGTGCAACCAACGAGTAAAGTCCCGAGATCGACATGATGAGGGCAACTGCCCCAAGAAAGGAGTACAGTATCACCACGCTGTCGAAGTGCTCAAGCGCCATCATCATCCGGCTCTCCATAAGACGGCCCGGGTACAATTGATTGGGGAATGTTTTACTCCACGATGCCCTGATCTGGTCGTTGACTTCAACCAGTTGTGCTGGCTCGGTTAATGCAACCAGGAATTTATAGTTTGCTGAAGAGGTGTACCTGAACGCAACGGGTGAAAGCGGTTCGAACAATGCACCGAGGTACACATCCTTAACAATGCCAATTATATATACCGGTATAGTATCGTTGAACATAATTTGTTTGCCGATGGCATCCGGCCCCAGCTCAAAGTTCCTTGCAAACTCTTCGTTTACGATGATAGCTTCGTTAAGGTCAGACGCCTGGTCCTTCCGGAAGTTGCGGCCGGCTATCACCCGAACATTTACAGCATCGAAATATTCGTCGCTTACGTTGAGTACGTCGACCTCCGCTTCTTTCTTGTGTTCGAAGCGCGCTGCTACATTATAGGAACCCGAATAAATATGATGCTGCGTTCCGGCCATCGTTTTGATGTTGGGATTGGTCTGAAGCGCATTTCTTAATTGTTCATACTGCTGCTCACCGGCTACGGGAACCTGTACGACCGATCGCCACGCATACCCAAGATCATACTCCTTCTGAAATTTGGAATTGAAGTAGAATGCGATCGCGAAAATTACGGCGGCCAGCGAAATGCTGAACTGAAATACCAACAAGGATCTTGTCAACATGCTGACACCGCTGAAGCGCGTTGTGCCCCGGAGAATTTGAATAGGCTTGAATGCAGATATATAAAACGCAGGGTAGCCCCCAGCCAGTAAAGCAGTACCGGTAATAAGAACAATAATTGCAACGATAAGTGGCGCGTTGTTTCGATACGTAACCGACATTTCAACGCCGCTCCAGATACTGTTCCATCCCGCGGTAAAATATTCGGCCAGGCCCAAAGCTACAATCGCCGAAAAAAGACAGAAGATCATCGTCTCTGACAAGAATTGAATGATGAGTTCCTTACGACGTCCTCCAATTACTTTGCGAATTCCAATCTCCCTGATCCGGGTTCCGGCAATTACGATGGCATTGTTCATGAAATTAAAACACGCAACAAGAAGAAGTACGCCAGCCATAACGAACGGAGCAACAACTGCAGCAGGTGGCATTGGCCCACCCATCCAGTGCCCCTGGTTACGTTGCCTGATTGCCCGTGCCGACATACCAACAAATGGTTCAACATAGAATGAGCTGATCTTAAGGTCGGGCCTGGCGTCATTCTGTGTCTTGATGTATTGCTCCAATTGCTTTGGCAACCGGTCCGCTATCGAATTGTCTTTAAGGTATAAGAACGTTGTGGCCCAACGCGACCAGTTGTTCTCGATCACAGATCGTTGTGCCGGACCAGGGAAATAGTTGTCGTAGCCGGTAACGAGGTCGAAACGGAAACTGGAGTTCATTGGGAATTTCTTGAACACCCCACCCACAACCAACTCTCGTGGCTTGCCGTCAATTATTTGTGTTAATGGTTTACCAGTGGCGTCGCGGGTGCCAAAATATGCGACCGCCAATTCGTCGCTTATCAGGATCGTTGTCTTGTCTTCAAGTGAGAGTGAACCTGAAAGGCGTTCGAAAGTAAACACTTTCGTGAACGATGGTTCCGCATAGACCATCTGTTTCTGAAACATCTCGTCGCCAATTCGGAACTGTCCGTCCTTCGCCATATACTGTATTACTTCCTCACCTTCGCGAAGACTACCCCGCACTAATTCGGCAACGGGGATGGGCGTAACACCATACGGCACCATGCCTTTCTCCGATGAATGATAAAATCCAATACGATAGATATTCGAAGCATTCTTTTCCTGTTGATCGAAATCCGCATTATACTGGTAGTTGACGTAGGCCGTGATCGCACATCCGAGCGCGATACTCATACCTATGAGGTTTATCAGGAAGGGCGATTTATTGCGTGCAAATGTGCGCATCGCAATCACAAAGTAATTACCGAACATAGGCATGTAATTATAGTTAGTACGTCTTCTTTTGAACGCAAAAGGTCGAAGCATATCGAACACATCTTTTATATAGTGCAGGTTTGCTTTGAAACGACTCATTTTAGAAAGTCTATAAGCATATAGCTCACGAATATCGCCCTGCAGGATATCGAGTTGCTCTTCCGAACAACACGACTCCAGCAACCGGTCGGCCCAGCGCGGGGGAAGCGATTCTTTCTCGTGGTCACTCATTTTGCATTGAGCTTAAGGCCCGGTACAAGGTGAAATAGTTCGTTACGAAGATTGTGCGACCGCACCAACGCCTGCTTACCATGCGCAGTAATGGTGTAGAAGCGCTTGCGCCGTCCTCCCCTAACCTGTGTCGAGCCGCCTTCGCGCGATTTGATAAATCCTTTTTCTTCGAGACGGTGAAGTGCCGAGTGGAGAGCGCCGATACTGGGGATCCTGCCGGCCCTGGCTTCCATATCGAGTTTTATAGAAACACCGTAGGCATCGTCTTTCAGCGAGCCGATGGTTAGCAGTACAAGTTCTTCGAATTCACCAAGGTATGTCCCTTTCATTTCACTCCTATTTGTAGAGTATATAACAAATATGGTTATTTGTTTCTTAAATGCAAAGTAAATCAGATTGCTTTCAGAAGGTGTACGTATTCAACACAATCCCGCTTGGATAGGCCTTCGACCTCGTAAGTTTGAGTTTCTGAAAGCCTTCGATCGTGCTGAAAACGGACTCGCCGCGCCCGATCGTAACCGGATTGATGAACAGGTTGATCTCGTCTATCAATCCTTCCCTCAGCAGTGATGCCACCAGCGTTACACCGCCATAGACGATCATATCTTTCCCTGGCTGTTTCTTCAAATTCAGCACTTCCGACTTAAGGTCGCCCTTTGCAAGCACTGTATTGTTCCAGGTAGACTTGTCAAGGGTCTTCGTAAACACGACCTTTTTTGCCGCAACAATACGCCGGGCAAACGCAATCATCTCGTGGCCCTCCTGCTTCACGGTGTCTTCCCAGAATGGAATGTAGTCGACCGCGAGCTTTCGGCCGATGAGTATTGTATCTGTGTTGTCACCGATCCTCAAAACGTCGTCGTGGATTTCTGAAAGCGCCCACGTCACCCATTGCTGTTCGTCGTTGGGCCCGGTCGAAACAAAACCATCGAGGGACATCTGCATTTGTAATATCAACTTTCTCATGCAATGCTGTGTTTGAAAATTTTATTTAAAGCAGGATCCTTGAATGGGTTAGTTTTCGTCTGAAAATCTTGTAGACCAGGGGATCCCGGGAAAAGGCCGCCATATATATAAAGTAGCTCCACGATTTCTAAAAGATTTCGACAAATTTATGAAAGATATGGATTGTCGATAATGCTATGGAAATACAGGAACAACTGACCTTTCTCACTGAGACAATCAAACCCTGGCTCCCAAAAGACACGTTGTTCGATGTCCGGAAGTACAGCAGTTTCGAGTCCGGTATTCGATACACCGTAAACAATTCGACGAAGATATTGCACCTGCATTTCGAGTTATCGGGCCGCGGACTTAGCCCTTCCGCCCTGAGCGCCATGATCAACATTCACAGGTTGGAGGAGTTCATCAAACCGATTATCCAAAAAAACGGGTTGCCATACTCCGATGAAATAGAATATACAGTGCTTCACACGATAAAAGATCGGGAGCTGTATCGCGGCCTGAAAAAAGAGCACAGTGATGAAGAGCATAACCGCCTGTTGAGAACAATCCTTGTAGAGGAGATCATTCCTTTCTTCAATAGGATCAATACAGTGGAAGATATGAGCGACGCAGTTGCTCAAGTCGATTTCAGGAATCTGACGATGGTAGGCGGCCAATATCCCGTTAAGTTCCTTAAAGCGATCACAGTCGCGAAATGGTGCAACCTCGAGTCAAAGTACGATGAATATAAAAATGAATTCAAAAGATTGATCAAAGACGAACGCGACGATCCCGATCCCAACGATGCAGATTCTTTTCAGAATGCATTTGACGAGGTGATAGCCGGCTTGGAACACAGAAATATATAATAAACAGCAATGACTCGCTCGATCCTTTTACTGGTGTTTATATTGACTGCCCTGAGATCTTTCTCGCAAAGTGAGTGGCTTCTTTACACGCGAACGATCCGGGATTCGCATGGGAATTTCCGTTTCGATCAGAATGTAGTTCCGAAGTTTACACTCAACAAACTACTGCGGCTCGAGGTTGGGCTTCGTCACGGCGAAAACACAAGCGCACTCGATGCATATTATCATTACAAAATTGAATTACAGACTCGTCGGTTTTGGAACACCGTAAGTTTCCTGACTCGAATGTCGGATAATATCATTAAGTCGCCCACGGTTTATTCGAAGAGCAACTACCTGGCAATTGCCGAAGGGCGCATCCAGTTGACGAGTCGCTTCATTGCGTTGATGGGATTGGGTGGCGTGGCGTCGTTTCAACGAAATGGGGTTAAAGATGTGGCTCCGTCGTTTCATGGGGATAAACGGATCTTTCCTACTTATCGTGTGAGTCTTCGTTACCTGGTGAATGAAGATTGGTTTGTGAGTGCTGTCTATGGTGCGTACGACACGTTCAATCCGTATTTTCCTGAGAGTCCGTTTTTGCAAATCGATACAGAGTATGACTTCTCGCACCGCGTTGCGCTATATGCATATTTTCGATATCAATATGACAAGCAGGTAAATGCGGCGTTGAATGATTTTTTGGGTTTGGGGATAAGGATTGGGAGTCGGCAGTAATAAAAACCGCCCTCAGAGAATCGCCGACAACAAATGTCGTTAGCTAAAGAACAACCCCTCTATGTGAGAAGTGTAAAAAATACACTAAATTTTGTGCACGTTCTCTGACATAGCTTATCCTTAAACTCTTTCAGAATGCCTAACTCAATTATCAAACTGGGCCAAACAGCCCTCATTTGCTCTGCCTTCTTTCTCGCCACCGTGGCAACCGCACAAGACGGCACGATCTATCCCCTCGAAACCCCTGCCGAACCCAACGCCATCAAACTCGGTACCGGCGGCGTCGACAACCAACCCGCAGGCGAAACCTGGTTCAGGCAATGGGGAGATCCTATGGCAAGAAACATTTCCACCGCAACGCTCACACCGTTCATTCCCAAAAAAGGCACAGCGAATGGTGCAGCGGTTATCGTCGCACCAGGCGGCGGGTTCCGATGGTTGTCTATGGGCAACGAAGGTTGGGAAGTAGCCCAGGCCCTGGCCGACAAAGGAATTGCTGCCTTCGTTTTGAAATACAGACTTCAACCTACGCCCGAATCGCTCGACGGATTCAGAGAGTCGATGAATCGGACGTTCGCCGCCGCAACACCTCCCGACCCTCAGAAAAAAGATACACCCCCGCCCGCCCGACCACAGTTTGACTTAACCAATCAGCTTGCCGACGCAGAGGCAGCATACAATCTGATTGTGAAGCGCGCGAAAGAATGGGGAGTCGACACCACGCGACTGGGAATGATCGGCTTCTCCGCCGGTGCCGGTTTGACAATGCATGCAACGCTTAACTCGAAGGTCATGCAGCTGGATTTTATTGGTCCAATCTACGGCGGCATGGGCCCTGTCGACGTACCCAAAAATGCCCCACCAATGTTCAATGTTATTGCTACGGATGACTTCTTGTTCCGCGGACAGTTCGGTGTTATCGACTCGTGGTTCAAGGCCGGCAAACCCGTTGAGTTTCATCTCTACCAGAATGGAGGCCACGGATTCGGACTAGGCAATCCTAATCGCACAAGCAATAAGTGGTTTGATGCGTTCATTCACTGGCTTGACGTTAATAAGTTCCTCGTCGCGAAGAGTCCGAAGTGATCATTAAAAAATTATTAAAGGCACTTCATCAAAAGTCTTTAAATTCTACAACTCACATCATCGATCTTATTAATGAGGTGGAATTAATTTCGTCAATGAAATTGAATCCAGCTCATTATGAAAAAACTTTACTTGTGGATAGTTCTTTCTATCATTTATAGCACTGCCTATTCGCAGTGCGAAACTATAACTCTTCAATCCCAGGCGGAAGTCGACGCGTTTCCGTCAACCTACGGATGCTCTTCGGTATCCGGTATCTTGTTTATAAGTGGCCAGGACATTACCCATCTCGATAGTCTCTACTCACTTCAGTCGGTCGGAAACCTCAGGGTGTATGTTAACCCGAACCTTACGAGCCTTCATGGTCTCGAGGGGTTAACCACAGCCGGCGCGCTGGAGATAACGGCCAATGCTCTATTGGTCGACCTCACGGGACTTAACAACGTAGAGGTAGTTGGGGGAACTCTTGAGATCGCTTCAAATAACTCGTTGACGAGTCTTCGCGGTCTCGACAAGCTGAGGCACGTCAACAACGTTACTCATATCGGGACGAACCCGAGTCTCACCACGCTCGACGGGATGGACCACCTGGAGCACCCGGGCAGTTTAGAGATCGTTGAGAACCAGGTGCTCACCGACCTTAAGGCGCTTTCGGTAGTCACCGCTACCTCCAACCTGACCATTTGGAAAAACGACGCGCTCACCAGCCTGAACGGACTTCACAACATCACCAGGCTCTGGGCACTTTATGTGCGACTGAATAAAAGTCTCACAAACCTCGATGAACTTGCGGCACTCGATTCGATAACTATGGACATCGCGATCGACCGCAACCCGGCGCTTGCAAGCATTGCCGGTCTGAATGGTATACGGTATCTAAACGACCTTGCGATTTCAGATAACGGTGCGCTAACTAACATCGACGGGCTTAACACGATCGTGTCGGTGAGAGACCTGGTGCTTAATAGCAACCCCGTCCTGGAAAACATCGATGGATTATCAGGGCTGAAGAGCATGCGGAGCATCCGGATCTACAACAGCCCTGCACTCGTTGATATAGACGGACTTTCATCAGTGGATTCAGTATCCGGAACGATATACATTTCTACCAACCCGTTGCTTCAAAATCTTAATGGACTCTCGGGGATAAGCGGACACATCGCCAACATCACGGTCGCAAATAATCCGCTTATCCAGAATGTGGATGCGTTCAATGCGATCACCAGCGTGGGAGGCGAGGGTCCTACGTATGAAAATGGTATTAGTATTTATACCAACCATGGTCTGCAGAACCTGGATGGATTGAATGCCATAACGAAAGTTCAGGGTCCATTGGTTTTCCAGTCAAACCCTGGCGTGAAAGACCTTGGACTGTCGTCATTGAAGGAGATCGACGGTGAAGTCTATATTAATAGTAACTCAGGCCTTCTCAGTCTTAACAGTTTACGGGGTGTGGAGAAAATAAGCGGAAAGGTAGAGATTAGTTATAACGGGGCATTGTCGTCACTCGATGGATTGTCTTCGCTTCAGAGCGTTGGCGGTTCATTTGTCATTCAAAGCAACGACTCGCTTGAAAATATACGAGGTCTTGGAAAGTTGAAGTCTATAGGGATGGGATTGAATATCTACGGGAATGGCAACCTTAGAAGCCTCGAAGGGTTGGACAGCCTGTCGTCTTTAGGAGCTGATCCAGATCCGTCGTTCCGCAGTCTCTCGATACAGGAGAACAATTCGCTGGAGACGATCGGCAACATGCGTTCGTTGAAGAGCCTTCCTGGTATGTTGTTCATTGGTTACAATCCGGTGCTTCATGATCTCGATGGTCTCGATTCATTGAAAAGTATGTCGGGAACAACGGTGGGGTTAATTATTACCAACAATGCGATGCTAAATAATATAGACGCGTTGTCGCAGTTGACGACAATCTCTGGTACTACTGTGAAAGTACAGCTAACGAACAATACGAGCCTGGCAAGGTGCTGCGGGCTGTATCCGTTAATACATGGCGGCGGGGTGAGCGGAACCGGTGGAGTTACGTACATCATTAGCGGCAATGCGGCTGGCTGCACACGCGAAGATATCGACGCTGGCGGTCGGTGCGACGGAAGTACAACGAATGAACAACCGACGGCGCTTACCTTTACAGCTGTGGCTGATAAGAGCATGCGCATATCATTCACGCCTCCTGCAAATGCGCCCGATGGATATATCACATTGATGAGGGACAACGCTCCGCCCCATCGCGACGATGTACCGGTGGATGGCAGCACTTACACTGTTGGTCAAAAGGTAGGCTTGAGCACGGTGGTTACTTATGGAGATCAGACGGCAGCCGATATCACGGGGCTTGTGCCTAACACGACTTACTATTTCGAGGTGTATGCATTCACGGAAGGATATAACGGCGGCCAGGGCAACGATTACGTTACGGTCGGTCCGCTTGCCGGAAGCCAGGCGACGGGTGCAACGCCAGGTGAGGGTGTAATGTTTTCGAATGTTACGGCCAGCAGTATGACAGTTTCATTTGGTGCTGATGCATCGAATCCCGAAGGCTACCTCGTTTTGATGCGTGCGTTTGGGTCTTCATACCCGGACGATGTTCCTGTTGATGGCACGTCGTACAGTGTGGGACAGACCATCGGGTCGAGTACGATTGTGGTAGGTGTGGGCAGCCAGACAAGTCACAATGTTATTTACCTGGGGGCGGGAACGCCCTACTATTTCGATGTCTATAAATATACGGCTGGATATGACTATGTAACGGAAGAACATCTCTCCGGTAATCAGCAAACACTTACAGAAGATCCGCAAACGCCGGGTGATACACTTGCACAGCCGTCGAACATTGTGTTCGCGAATGTTACTGACAACAGCATGACTGTGTCGTTCACGGCTTCTTCGGGAGAACCGGATGGTTACATTGCTTTGATGCGTGCGTTTGGTTCGCCATCGCCGGAGGATGTGCCGGTTGATGGAATGACATACCATGTTGGAAATGTGATTGGCAGCAGTACGATCGTGGTGGGTATCGGGAGCAGTACCAGCCTGGATGTCGTGTACCTCGAACCGAATACTGAATATTACTTTGATATTTATTCCTTTAACAATACGTCAGAAGGTGTTGATTACTTAACGCCGGGGCCGCTGCAGGGTCATCAGCGTACGGAAGCGTTTGCAAGTATGATGGCTTCGAAGTCGGCGCCGTTTCCGAATCCATTTGTCGATAGTATCAGCATACCGTTTACCACAACGGAAGACGACACATTCGTGAAGGTGATGGTGCATGACCAGTCGGGAAGAAAGGTTGCTGAAATAACCAGTGATAGTTTCTCTGCAGGATATCATGAAGTACAATGGGATCGCAGGGATCACCAGGGCAACAGGATGGGAAATGGTATGTATGTTTATAACATAGTTTCGAGCGGGAAGAACGGGTCGGCGTCGGGGGTGATTGTGGCGAAGTAGGGAAAGTTGAGAAAATCGTTCGAGTTGTATATGGCAAAATCCAATGCGGTTCGTTAAGTTTCCGTAAAGAAACCCGCCCGCATTGGAAATACTGGATACATTAAAGAACGAGATTCTCAGCTTCTTTTCCTTGAATGGACTGATAGACCTTGTTCGATCCGGCAACTACGATTCACTGCGTACATGGAAAGGAATTCAAACGGTAATTTCTCCTCTCATTCCTTTTATCGTGATCGTCGAGATACTACTTGCATTTGCGCATAAGAATTTCAACCGGGCGGAATATAAGATCCCTTTCTTCATCTACGTATTCAACCGCATTATTGGGAAGTTTATTTCATTTGGCATTGTAGCGCTTTGCATAGGATTGTTCTCGCCCTATGCATTGCTTCCTGTTTCTCTTACATGGTACTGGTTCGTATATGGTTACATAGTTTGGGAGTTTGCTCATTTCATCTATCACTACCTCGCACATAAAGTAAGACTGTTCTGGTGCCTGCACTCATCACACCATGCTCCCGAACAAATGAATCTGTCGGTTACATATGCTCACTTTTTCCTGGAAGCGCCTTATGCCGACTTCATCCGGACTTCCATTTGCATCCTCGCCGGTGTTCCCCCTGTAATGCTCTTCGTCATCATGTTCATCGATGGCACATGGGGAGGATTTATTCACGTCGGGGAAAACTTCATGAAGGATGCTCGCTTCGGATTCCTCGGCAGGTTTGTTCTCACACCATCTCATCACCGCGTACATCATGCACGCAACCCGCTGTACATGGATACGAACTTCTGCAACCTGTTAAATATCTGGGACAGGATTTTCAAGACATATCAGCCCGAACAGCGCGATATCCCTATTCAATACGGCGTAACACGAAACATCAACGCCGGGAACTTCTTCGACGTGTACTTTGGCGAATTCTATTACCTGGTCAAAGACGTTGCTGGTGCACCGGGAATTAAGAACAAGCTTCTATATCTCATAATGCCGCCAGGCTGGAACCACAATGGTGATCACAAGCTGGCCAAACAAATCAGGCTCCAATACATAAAAGAGCGTACGGAGAAAGTGGCGTGATTGCTTATATGAGTTAAGGCACGCTTTGAAATTACGAAACCATCGTCACTTAAAGACCACCTGTGCGAACTTGTATAAGTTATTTCTCCACACGGGCCAGGTGTGCCCGCCCGGATATTCGCTATAGGAATACTTAATGCCCATCTCCTTAAACTTCGCGAGCATTACCTGGCAATTCTTGTAGGCGATGTCCTCTTCTCCACCCATTGCTATCCAAAACGATCTGATATTGTTATTGATCGCATTCGCGTTTTGCTTCATGAACTCATACTGCGGATCAGAAAGGGTGGGATTGTTCGCAAACCAGCCAGAACTAAACACGCCCAGGTACGAAAACATATCATTATTTCGGACGCCGGCATGAAGAGTTTGTAACCCTCCCATCGACAAACCTGCGAGCGCACGATCCGTCGCTCCGTTTTTCGCACGGTAATTCTTCTCAACGAATGGTATCACCACCTGTTTCAACTCGTTTTCAAACAATTGTAAACTTCGTTCACCGAAACTTGCAATTCCACCGCCGCCAACATTACCATCCATCATCACAATAAGCATCGGATTCGCTTTGCCTTCGGCGATCAGGTTGTCCATTATCAAATCAGTCTTTCCTTGTGTAGACCATCCTCTTTCGTCCTCACCCCCACCGTGCAGCAGATACAACACAGGGTACTTCGTATTCATATCAGCATCGTACGCCGGTGGTGTGTAGATAAAAAATCGCCGCCACGTATTAAACACGTTTGAATAATAACGCTTAATGCTAATTTCACCATGGGGTACATCTTTCAAAGCATAAAATGCACCGTTCCGCGACGGTATCTCTATTCCGGCTGCCATTCTACCCATGCCGTAAAACGTTTCACTGGCAGGGTCGGCAAGCGCGACGCCGTCGATCAATAACGAGTAATAATGAAAGCCCTCGCTCACAGTGTCTGTAGTAACTGTCCAGTAGCCTTCGTCATCCTTCGCCATATCATATTTTTTGCCCAGGTCTACCTGTACTTTTTGTGCATCGGCTTTGATCCGGAACATCACACGGTTGTCGGGAAGTATCTGTGGAAATTTCGCAGACCGGACATTCGTTGAGGCTGGTGCGCCCAATACTGTCATCTTTGACAAAGAGGATACGTCGACCGGCTTGAACAGGAGTTGTGAAAAAACATACAGGTCGTTTTTCCAAACTTTAAAGTCATGGCCCCCGGGCTCTACATAAAATACATGCGGAACATTCTGTTCATAGAGATAATCGTGAGTACGTTTGCTGAATTGCATCAAGCCATCGGCATCGCCGCACGAGATCCACAAGAGCTTTAACTTTTCTCTTGCTGCCCTGGGATCTGGCACCAACACCTCAGGCAACTTTGTATTTGGGGCAGATGAGAATCCTCCTACCCAGGCAAACTTGTCGAGATTGCCGAGGCCGAAGTTGAGAGATTGTCCACCACCCATCGACAGCCCTGCGATTGCCCGGTGTTCGCGATCTTTGAGAACAGGGTATTTCTTTTCGACGAATGGGATCAGGTCGTTGAGAAGGTCTTTCTCGAATGTAGTAAATGCCTCTACTTTATCTTTGTCGAACACGTTACCCACGGCCCGGTCGTCTTTCATTGCACGACCATTCGGCATAACAACGATCATTGGCTCGATCTTTTTGTCGGCATACAATTTATCGAGCACTGTTTGCGGATCTGCTCCGCGCAGCCACTCTTTCTCGTCGCCGCCTATTCCGTGTAAAAGATACAGGACAGGATACTTCACTTTTGACGAAAACCCGGGCGGCGTATACACCAAGGCCTTTCGCTTAACGCCGACGGTTTTCGACGAATAGGATATGGTATCAATTCGACCCTGCGCAAGGGCAGTGAATGAGATCACCAGGCACAAGGTAAAAGCGAATGGAAGACGGATCATATTTTGAACATTAAGATAAATGTCAATTTAACACTTATCCCAGACATTGCCCCCAAAAAACGACCTTGTTTCAAAGTCTTCCAACAATTAAATTTCAATTTATTTTCCTTCATGGGCCGCGCATTCAATAACTATGATGACACGATCGCCGACCCGATTGCTTTCAAGCAACTGGCGGTAAAAGATGTCCTCTTCTTAAACTACCGGTGTCCGCAGGTTGACAAGCACATACAGCTCTTTTCGCACTACAATGAGATCATGTTTACCTTGAGTGGCTCGAGGATTATGCACCATAGCGGGAAGTCGTGGACGCTCACCAAACACTCGTGCCTGCTCACGCGTAAAACAGCATATCTCCAGGAACTTCCACAATTGGTTGGATGGGAAGTGCTGGCTTTCTATTTCCAGGACGACTTCTTTCGAAAGGTGATCAATGAATATCATCAACACCTGCCGTTGAAGAATTTACCCGAGCCGCCTCGCGACATGTTGATTGAAATCAATGTGAATGAAACGACCGAGGCATTCTTCTACAGCATCCTGCCCTATTTTAAACAGGCCACACATCCCGCGGAAGCGTTACTCGAACTTAAATTCAAGGAGTTACTTTTCAATCTCTTTTTGGACCCCCTTAATGCGGGATTGCTCGCATATGCTAATAGTTTAACGCACACCGACAAGGTTCCGCTATGGGAGGTCATGGAAGCGAACTACATGTTCAATCTAACCATTGCGCAGTTTGCACGCATGGCACATCGCAGCATCTCTACTTTTAAAAAAGAGTTTAGTGCATATTATAAGATCAGCCCCGGGAAGTGGCTTACACAAAAGCGACTGGAGCACGCGAAGCAGCTCCTGGAAACGAGTCAGAAGAGTGTGACCGAGGTGGCATATCACAGCGGCTTCGAAAACCTGTCGCACTTCAGCAGGGCCTTTAAACAAAAGTATGGCAAGTCGCCGGCACAATACCAGGCAACCGATAAGCAAAAAAATTAAACTTTTAAGCAAAGTCGTCAGGGATCCAAACCCGTTACTTTGGGCATAGAAAAACAAGGTTGCACTAAACTCTATTATATATGCCAACACCACTTGAGATCTTACTTGACCCGATAAGTCTTGTTGTTATTGCGTTGTATGCCGGGCTTATGATCTGGGAAGCGTTGTTTCCGGCTCGCCCGATGCCGCGGGTAAAATACTGGAAGTTGAAGGGCCTTGTCTTTTTTGCCGTCTATTTCTATCTCTCCAGTTATCTGCCATTGTTGTGGAATGAATACCTTTCTTCCTGGCAGCTGTTAGATCTCACAAATCTGGGTACGGTTGGCGGAGCTATCGCCGGGATCCTGCTGTACCAGTTTGGGGTTTACGTATGGCATCGCTCGATGCATAAGAGCAACGTTTTATGGAGAGTGTTTCACCAGATGCATCACAGTGCCGAGCGTGTTGACACTTATGGTGCGTTCCTGTTTAGCCCGATGGATATGATCGGGTACACGGTGCTGAGTAGTTTAATGCTTGTTCTTGTTGCGGGTTTTAGCGCGCAGGCATCTACGATCATCCTGTTGGCCAATACTTTCTTTGCGATGTTTCAGCATGCCAATATTCATACGCCTGTTTGGCTGGGGTATTTGGTACAAAGGCCGGAAGGGCACGCGATACATCACGCGAAGGGTATTCATGGTTATAACTATTCTGATATCTCTATTTACGATATCATCTTCGGCACGTGGAAGAATCCGAAGAGTTATGAACATGAAAACGGGTTTTACGACGGGGCTTCGTCGAGGATAGTGGATATGTTGCTATTTAAGGATGTGGCTGAGCCGGAAAAGGCGGCGGTTGATAGTAAACTGCAGAGATAGTGAGTGACGAGGCCATTCATCACGTGGACTATATTACCAACGCGCGAGGAAGAGCGCATGTAAATGAGTTTGGCAATCATCTGCATTTTGAGGAAATTTCCTTAGACTATCAACGCCTCACATGACAAAAACCATTTATCTCCTTGGTTGGGAGGTAACGCTTGATGGCAGCCAGGAATGCCAGAACTTTATCGCAACCATGCGCACCAACAAAGAAACTGCAGAGGTCGCATCCAGTGGCATCGAGTTGGTATTTGAAAACGATATCTTAACGCAGGCGTTTAGTTACAGCGATGGAGAGAGGTCGTTGCGCCAACTGCGTGACAATGAAAAAGCATTTCCGTACGTTCCTGGTGAAGAGCACCGGCTGTACAACTTTACTGCGAATGTTAACGGGCCTCATCAGCTTGGTGGTGAAATACCGTGGGGATTTCACTTACCAAAAATAAAGCTAGCCGTCTCATTCCAGTACCTGGGATTTATCAGCAAAGACGACGAGCTCTTCAATTGGCTTCCATTTCATCTTAACCTGGCTTGTCCAATCTATCTTAATTTCGAGAAGGTGTTTTTGGACTATTCAGATCCTGGTTGGCCGGAGGTTATTAATAAAGAAGAGCTCGAAGGTGCCGACACGTCTCATGAAGAGGACGTGAACAGTGAAACCGAAATCGTCTACAGCGCGAAGAAATTTCGCTTTAAAGAAACGGTTGAGTCCACACTCTCATGTGCAGGAATTCCAACCTACCTCCAATACCCCGCGATACCAACGTGCCCAAAGTCCGGGAAGCTGATGAAATTCGTCTGCCAACTGGATACTGGCGTGCCG
>DASRSO010000088.1:0-3790 GCA_035656375.1 Cyclobacteriaceae bacterium
GTCCGAACGCGGATCGTCGTACACGTGGATGGAGAACGCACACGAGTTCCGTTTGTCACCGTGGCACAACGACCCGGTGAGCGACTCCTGTGGTGAGGCATTTTATATTCGCGATGAGGAGACCGGGTTGTTCTGGTCGCCTATGCCCTACCCGATCAGCGGAGTGTCGGGCTACATCATTCACCACGGTTTCGGATATTCTACTTTCGAACATTCGGAGGATGGAATCTTCACCGAAACGAAAGTATTCGTCGACAAAGACGCACCCATAAAATTCGTATCGATAAAGATCAGCAACCGTTCGGGCCGCCCCAGGAAACTTACCGCCACGGGTTACGTCGAATGGGTATTGGGCGCCCTTCGTCCGAAGTCAATGATGCACGTGGTTACCGACGTCGATGGAACGACGGGGGCAATACTGGCACGCAATGCATACAACTCCGAGTTCAATACACGCGTTGCGTTTTTCGACACCGACGATGTGCAACGTCACTTTACAGCCGATCGCACCGAGTTCATTGGAAGGAACAGGACACTGGAAAACCCGGAAGCGATGCATCGCTCAAGGTTATCGGGCAAGACCGGGGCTGGTATCGATGCATGTGCTGCGCTTCAGATCCCTATCGACCTGGAGAATGGTCGCGAGCGCGAAGTTGTCTTCAGGATGGGCGCCGGCAAAGATCAGCGGGAAGCACTCGAGCTCGTTCAAAAATTCGAAGGCCCCAAAGCTGCCGAAAATTCATTGCGTAAAGTCCAGGAGTTTTGGGTGAACACAGTGGAGTGTGTACAGATCGAAACACCCGATCCTTCACTGAACATGCTTACAAACGGGTGGCTGGTTTACCAGGTAATGTCGTGCAGGTTATGGGGCCGCAGCGGGTTCTACCAGTCGGGCGGAGCATTCGGTTTCCGCGATCAGCTGCAGGATGTGCTGGCATTACTTCACATCGACCCGAAACTTACGCGTTCACAAATACTGATCTCCGCCTCAAGGCAATTCCGCGAAGGCGATGTGCAACACTGGTGGCATCCGCCGCTGGGGCGTGGCGTTCGTACGCTCTGCTCCGACGACTTCATGTGGTTGCCTTACGTTACAAGCCGTTACGTTGCCCTTACCGGCGATGTCGACATACTCGATGAAAACGTGTCGTTCATCCAGGGTCGTCCGCTCAACGTGAAAGAAGAATCGTATTACGATCTCCCGGTTCATTCCGATCAGTCGGCAACGTTATACGATCACTGTAAGCGTGCACTTCAGCATGCACTGCGTTTTGGTGAACGCGGACTTCCGCTCATCGGCTCGGGCGACTGGAACGACGGTATGAACATGGTGGGCATCGAAGGCAAGGGCGAAAGCGTGTGGCTTGCGTTCTTCCTCTACGACGTGCTTACGAAATTCATACCTGTAGCACGACTGAAAAAAGATACGTCGTTCGTGAGGCTGTACCAGGAGCAGGCCGATCTCCTGAAAAAGAATATCAATGCCAATGCGTGGGATCAGAACTGGTACCTGCGGGCATTCTTCGACGATGGCACCCCGTTGGGGTCGAACAAAAACGAAGAATGTCGCATCGACTCGATCTCACAGAGCTGGGCAGTTATTTCAGGCGCCGGTACTCCCGACAGGATACACACGGCAATGAAGTCTGTAGACCAGTTCCTGGTCAATCGCAGCAAAAAGATCATTCAGTTGCTCGACCCTCCGTTCGACAAAGCTCCGATCGATCCGGGGTACATAAAAGGATACGTGCCTGGCGTTCGCGAGAACGGCGGGCAGTACACACATGCAGCCATCTGGATGGTAATGGCATTCGCGAAAATGGGCGACCGTGCGAAGACCTGGGAGCTAATGCAGCTCATTAACCCGATCAGTCACGGTACGACAGCCGAACAGACGGCGATGTATAAGGCAGAGCCGTATGTGATGGCGGCGGATGTTTACGGGGTAGCGCCACATACCGGTCGGGGCGGATGGACGTGGTACACTGGATCGGCAGGCTGGATGTATCAGTTGGTCATTGAGTCGTTCCTGGGTCTGAGGAGAAATGGGAACGTGATCTGGTTCGAGCCGTGCGTTCCATACGAATGGCAATCATTTTCGATCAGGTATCGGTACATGGATACATGGTATAACATCAGGGTATATCAACAAACAGACACTGTAGTTACTCTCGACGGTAATGAGATGGATGGTAACAAGATCACGCTGGTGAATGACAAACAGGTGCACACCGTTATCGTACAAACTCCTTCAGCAAAAATTTTACAGAGGTAAGTTTTTAACCTGAGTGCGTGGAATGCATTCGCATGAATTATACGCATGTGGAATATACTCTGCGAAGCATCATTAGTTGAGTTTTATTTCAATGCACTTCACCTGTTGTATGTTCCATTCGTCTGCGAATATGTCATAATCACGGTGTGATGACCCTGATGGCACGATTTCTAAAGGTATGTGTGCAGAAACTATTCAATTAACCAAATAAGAAACATCATGAAAAAGATAGGAATGATAGCAGCAGCCGCCCTCTTTGCGAGTGCGTTTGCTGTACAAGCTCAGGATACGACGAGCTTTAAGAGACAAGATTCTTCGAGTGTTAGCCAGCAGCCTGAACAGCAGCAGAGCATCAGGCTTAAGGACATGACTGTCGTTAAGTCTACTGAAGTTCCCGCTTCATTGCGTGAAACACTGCAAGGCCCTCAGTACAAAGGCTGGGATGCTGCAACTACGAAGATCTATAGAAACCAGACCAGTGACCTCTATGTGGTCCAAATCCAGGACGGCACCATGACAAAGACTTATCGTTTCGATAAGGATGGTAAGCCGATCAACGATTAAGCGTTTGGGATTGTGTGAAAAAAAGAGCCTCGTTGAGGCTCTTTTTTTTGAACAGCAGAACAGATGATTACATGAATTTTGAACCGCAGAAGTCACGCGGTAGCGTGATTGTTCGGGATTCCTTACAATTGAAAGTTGAATTGATCGGGTAAATTTTAAGTGATCGTATTACGGGCGGATATTCGGGGTATGAAATATGATCTCGAAGAAGGCCGGCTTTAAATTACGGTGAGGCCCAGGGTGCCGAATCACGCGCCGACTTCATTCATAAAATGAAAGTGGCGCTTAAAGAATTGCGCGAAACATCCGTCTGTCTCCGCATCATCGACAACCAACACTACCTCCGCCCCAACGACAAGCTCCAAACCCTGCTCCGGAAAACAATGAACTCATTTCAATCTTCGTGGCCAGCATCAAAACCGCCGCCTCAAAAGATCTTCGGAGCTAACTTCCACTTCTGCGGTTCGAAATTCATGTACTCCCCTGTTCTGCGGTTCAGGTTTTAAGCGTCGCCGAAACCTTCCCCTGAAGATACTTCAAATGATACCTGGTCATCACATCCTTCGTCTTCGGCACCGCCTTCTTCAACTTCGCCTCAATTTCCTCCAGCCTCTGTAACACAATCGCCGAAATATCCCCCGCATACTTATCCAGCCTCTGCGACGCACCAAGCAAGTCTATCAGCCTCCCAACATATATCCTCTGCAAATTCCTCCTGTAGGTCGAAATCGTATCATTCTCCTTCAACTCACTCCACATCACCAGGTCCAGGTCCTCCATATAATTCATCAGCGGATACGTCTTTCCCGGGAATGCAGTCTCGGCCTCCACTAATCTTATCAGCGTCGTGGTCGACGTGAGTGTATTCAACACAGTTTCCTGTGTGGCATTCACTCGCTGTATCGGCATCTGGCCCAACCGCGAAATGATCGCACTGTCGAGCAGCCACTT
>DASRSO010000089.1:0-27782 GCA_035656375.1 Cyclobacteriaceae bacterium
TCCACTCCTCCACTCACCGCGGTCTTGTTCCAGAAACTTCCCGAGTGAATGTCCGACACCTGCCCGATCTTCATTCCATCGAATGCTTTGGGAAGATTCGGCAACAAAACGGTCGACCTCCTCACCCGATAGTCGTGAGCACCCGAGATGATCCCGAACGTCATCGCACCAAACGGAACCGCCGATGCAATCACCGCCGCTTTCGTCAAGAATTCAGAACGCGAGATCGCTTCTCCCGGAAGACCTTCTTTTTTAGAAAATAACGAAGCAACCCAGCGAACTCCTCTTTGTATGTCATCAACAAACACGAAAATTACTCCGAAGAACTTCGACAGGTACGCACCAATTATAAACGTCCTCAGCCACAACCAAACATCGCGGTTGATCTTGTACGGATCGGATAAATTATACCACCCTAACGTGATCACCGTGATCACCGTCGGAATCCAGAAGCCATAACGGATCAATGATTTCCACAAAGGCGACCAGTTTTTACTTACCGCCAACACTGCCTGGAACAGGTAGTAGTCGATCACTCCGAGGAGGATCAGGAGAATAATAAGGGGCATAATTCTGCGCATAAATGAGAGAAGTCGTCCTACTTCCGGTAAGACGACTTCATCTCGCTTTTATTGTAGTTCTGTTACTAACGGCATTCTAGCCTTCCTTGTTCACGTCGGGCGAGCGGAAACCGTGTGCCAACTCGCCGTGACCAACGTTCTCAGGTTGCTGATATTCTGCTCTCGCCTTTTTCGGGAAAAGTCTCTCCTTCAATTTCGCGGTCAGCAGGTACATCGCAGGCACCACGAAGAGTGTCAGGAATGTACCGAAGATCAGACCGAAGATCATTGTCCACGAGAGAGGTCCCCAGAACGCCACGTTATCGCCACCAAACCAGATGTGAGGGTTCAGCTCTGTGAACATCGTCACGAAGTCGATGTTCAGACCAACCGCCAGCGGAATGAGACCTAATGTTGCAGCCATCGCAGTCAGCAACACAGGAGTCATACGGGTCTTCGCTGCTTCGGCAATTGCCTCACGCAATTCGTAACCCTGGCTGCGCAACAGGTCCGTAAATTCTACAAGGAGGATACCGTTTCGTACCACGATACCGATCAGCGCCATGATACCCACACCCACCATCAGGATCGACATTTCCATCTGTGTTATAGCGAAACCGATAAGAACACCAACGATACTGAAGAAGATCTCCGACAAAATGATCAGGGGTTTGCTGGTCGAGTTGAACTGGGTAACGAGGATCATGAAGATCATGAAGAACGCAATACCGAACGAGAGCAATAAGAATGATACTGTCTCCTGTTGTTCTTGCTGCTGACCCGTCATATCGACTGTAACTGTTGTCGGCAGGGGGAAGTCTTGTAACGCTGTAGTGATATCCGCAACCACAGTGTTAGGGCTGAAACCGTTGAGCACGTTCGACTCGAGGATGATCACACGCTTCTGATCGATACGCTTGATACCGGCGTATGAGTTCAGGTATTCAACGTGTGCGAAAGCCGACAGCGGCACCTGGCGAACCTGGCCACCCGAACCCATATCGCGATAAGTGATCGGCAAGCTCAACAATGCATTCACGTCGTTGCGTTGCTCTTCTTTAATACGAAGGTTGATCGGGTAATCGTCATTCTCATCACGGAACTTGCTTACTTCCGCACCATACACTGCAGTGAACAGGGCGCGTCCAATAACTGCTGTCGATACACCCTCGCGGTTTGCTTTCTCGCGATCGATCACAACCTGCATTTCAGGCTTGTTGGTCTGGAAGTCTGACTTCAATTCCTCCACGCCTGCGATCTCCAACGAGTCAAGATATTTCTTCATCCTGTTGGCAGTCTTCACCAGGTCATCGAAATTATCCGATGCGATCTGGATACTGATCGGCTTACCAGTGGGAGGACCATTTGCTTCCTGGCCGACCCATACTTCACCGCCGCGAATACCTTGTATCGCCACACGGATCTTGTCCATGTATTCGGAAGTAGACTGGCCGTCGCGTTCTGAGAACTTCACAAATGCGACCGTTACCTTTCCAAGGTGAGATGATACACCGGTGTCCGAAAATTGATCTTCGGCAGCACCGATCGCCACGTTCGAAATGATCGACTGTACGATGGGGTTATTTTCTCCCACAACGCCTTTGATCCTGCCTTCAACAACCCTTGTGATAGAGTCTGTTACGTTCTGGTCGGTACCAATAGGCATTCGAACGAATGTGAAAATGAAGTTCGGTTCGGCATTAGGGAAGAACAATACGTTCGGAGTTCTGACCGCGAAAAGTACGATCGAGAAAATGAACAGCACCACGACTATACCCATTACGATAAAGGCGTGCCTTCCCTTCACTGCCAACACAACGATCTTCTTATATCCTTCCTGGAAACGAGGCCATGCTTTCGTCTGGAAGTTCGATATCGCACGAACCAGCACAAAGTGGTACAATGAATACACTCCGAAAGCGAACACTGCAAAATTTCCCAGTCCAAATGCACCGACGATATACGATACGAGTGCGACTGATCCAAAAATGATCGCCGTGATCTTAAAGCCTCTTGTGATCTTGCTCTTCTTGTCGTGATCGTGTTCGTGCTCTTCCATGAAGTCGGCGGCGAATACAGGGTTAATGATATACGCAACCAACAATGATGCAAGCAATGCAACGATCAGCGTGATAGGAAGATACTTCATGAAGTTACCTACGATACCAGGCCAGAAAGCCAACGGAATGAACGGCGCCAACACCACGAGTGTACCTGACAATACAGGGAGGAACACCTCGCCGGCAGCGATCTTCGCAGCTTTGCGGATCGGCACTCTACCATTGTCGAACACACGGTGTGTGTTCTCAATAACCACGATGGCATCATCCACCACGATACCCAATGCCAGCAGGAACGAGAACAGCGTCATCATGTTGAATGCGAAGCCAAGTGCCGGGAAGCAGAGGAAAGCAATAAAGCTTGAAAGGGGTACCGAAAGAGCCACAAAAACCGCGTTCGTCGCACCCATGAAGAACATCAGGATGATCGTTACGAGAACGAAACCAATGATGATCGTATTGATAAGATCGTGCAGCGTAGTTCTTGTCTGATCAGACTGGTCGCCGGTGATCGTTACCTTTGCGCCCGTAGGAAGTACGTTCGCCTTGAAGTCGTCCACGATCTTGAAGATCTTGTCGGATGCGTCAATCAGGTTCTCACCGCCCATCTTAATGATGTTCAGGGTGATTACGTTCTCTCCGCCAAGACGGGCGAAACTTTCCTGCTCTTTGTGTGTGTCAAGAACCTCGGCAATATCTTTCAGATATACCTTACCACCTTTCGTTGATCCGATAACGGTGTTACCGATCTCTTCAGCACTCTTGTACTCACCTGAAACGTTCAAAGAACGCTTCATACCATCGATCGAAAGCTGTCCGCCAGGCATGATCACGTTCTCTGATGCGATCGCCTGCGACACGTCACCAAGGTCAACACCGGCAAGCGCCGCTTTGTAGATATCAATGTTTATCTGGAACTCACGGTCAAGTGCACCAATGATATCGGCACGGCGTATCTCGGGTACCGATTCGATGCGGTCCTGGAGCTGTTCTGCATATTGTTTGAGAAGCTGAAGGTCATAGTCACCAGACAGGTTTACCTGCATGATAGGAACCTCCGAGATATCGATATCGATCACACTCGGATCCTGGTCCATGTCGGTCGGAAGATTTCTCTTTGCACGGTCGACTGCATCCTTCACGTCGATCTTCGCCTCGGCAACGTTCACGTCTGTTTCAAACTCTACGATAACGTTGGAGAAGTTCTGAAGCGAGTTACTTGTAACTTTCTTCACTCCTTCGATCGACTTCACTTCTTTCTCGATCTCTTTCGAGATCAGGTTCTCGACATCCGTAGGTGCACCACGGTATTGTGTCGATACATAGATCATCGGGAACACGACTTCCGGGAAGTTCTCCTTCGGAAGTCTCAGGTATGTAACCATACCGAAGATGGTGATCGCCACGGTAGCAACGTAAATCGCTACTTTGTTGTCGATCGCCCAACTGGTCGGTTTAAATTCTTTTTCAGAGTCTTTCATGTTTGTGGAATTAGGAATTCAACATTTGGTTCGTCAGAGATCAGATCTTGATGAAATCTCCATCTGTAAGACCCTGGAATCCTGTAGTGATCAGTTTGTCGCCAACGCTCAGACCTTTTACTTGTGCCTGGTTGTCATAAACACCATCGATGGTTACAACTTTCTTGCGTGCAATAGTCTGGTCGCCTTTCTGCTCAGCTACATAAACAACTTTCTCGTTGTTGATATTCTGAATTACGTTGATCGGAACGACGATCGCCGAAGGAACCGATTCGAACACTACCCTGACAACTGCAGTCATGTTGGGACGGAGCTCTTTTTCTGAAGGAAGGTCGGCCTCAACAGTGAAGGTCCTCGACAGGGGATCGATGTTGCGTGCAACGAAAGTCAATTTTGAATTGATGGTCTTGTTGATATCGGGGAAAGTCACAACGATCTTGTCGCCTTTGCTCAACTGGTTCGAGTACGCCTCAGAGATACGGGCAGTGATCTTAAGATCCGAGTTGTTCACAACACGGGCTGCGGGTACGCCGGGGGCGATGTTCTGGCCAACTTTAACGTCAACCGCATCTACTACGCCAGCTACCGGGGCTTTGATCCTGGTCATCTCATTCTGTTCCTGCATAGAAGCGAGTCTTCTTTCAAGGCCTTCTTTCTGCGACTTGGCCTGGAGGAATTGAACTTCTGTACCGATCTTCTGATCCCACAGGTTCTTCTGGCGATCGTATACAGTGTTTGCCAGTTCAAGTTGTGACTTGATCTCTTCGATACCTCTTACGATAAGGCTGTTGTCGATCTGCGCGAGTGTCTGACCGGCATTTACCATTTCGCCTTCGCGAACGTTCACTTGTGTGATAACGCCCATCGTCTTGGCGCTCACCTGTATGTTCTGTTCAGATTCAACGGCACCTTGTGTCTTCACATAATGCTCGAAAGTCCTGGCCTGGAGGTCGGTAACAACCACTTCTTTCGCCTTTACTTTCGAAGGGTCGCCCTCAGGTTTTTCGGCAGCGATCTCTTTCTCAAGCGTTGCGATCTCTTTAGAGATCTTGGTCTGTTCTTCTTTCAGTTCTTTCAGACGGGTCTCCTTGTCCTTTTCGGCGCTGCTGCAGCTTGCAATAACCGCTGCGATTGCAAGAGCACCTATTACGTTTGTATATATTCTGGTTTTCATATTAGTAAGTTTCGGGGTTGGGTTGGTCATTATTTATCGGTTGATACAGGCGCCTGGAGACGTCCATAAGCTTTGTCGAGGTCGACTTTAGCGATCATGGCATCATACAATGCGTTGTAGTAATTGTTTTGAGCTTCTTTCAGGCTGCTTTCCGCAGTTACAACTTCCAGGTTCGAGCCTACACCTTGTTCAAACTTGATGCGCGTTACCCGGGCCACATTTCCGGCAAGGTCCATGTTCTGTTTCTGCGAAGTCAGTGTCTTCAAAGAGTTCTCGAACATGATGCTCGACTGTTTCACTTCGAGGTCGATGCCAGTCTTCAGGCTTCTGAAGCTGTTCTCGATCTTCTGAAGGTTCATTTTCTCCTGCTGGATCTTGTAGTTGCGCTGCAGACCAGTGAAGATGTTCCAGGTCATGCTCACACCAAATTGTGAATAGCTGTACCATTTATCAGGTCCAATGCCGGGGATGTCATTCTCGCCAAGAGGAGTGTTTGTTTTAAACACACCTCCGATGTTACTCGACTGTGTCTGGTATCCGCCTTTGCCGAAAGCCACGATCATCGGAAGAGCACCGGCATACTGGTTCTTAAGGTTAAGAGCCTGCAACTGCCTGTTAGCTTCGAGTACCTGGTAATCGGGGCGACTCTTGTAATCCCAGTTGGCTTCTTCAGGATTACTCTCCACCTGCATATCCTGGATGCTTCCAGTAATTGCCAGGTCCTGATCCATCGGGTAGTTCATCTGGAACTTCAAAAGTGCTAACGAAAGCTCCTTCATGTTCATGAACTTGTCGCGTTCAGAGATCAGGTTGTTGTATGTCACCTGGATGCGATCAACATCGATGCTTTCAGCAAAACCATTCTGGTTAAGAGCTTTTGTATTTCTCAACAGTGAATCCACGCGTGCGATGTTCACATCGAACAGTTGTGCACGTTCGTTGTTGATCAGCACACCGTAGTATGCCTTCATCACATTCTGGATGATCGTCTGCTGTGTTACGGCAGCATTCCTGTAAGCAAGGTTCTTGTATGCGCTTGCGGCCTGCAGTCCTACGAAGTAAGAACCGTTGAAGATCAACTGGTTCACCGTAATGTTTGCGTCGCCCGATGCCTGCAACTGGAAGAAGTTCTGAGCTGCAACCACGTCGCCAGTCTTAAGTCCGGGGATTGGCTGATCGCCGAGGAGTGAAAAACCCGGGTTGTTCGGATCCGGCTCGGTGTAGCGCGCAAAGAAACGAGGCAGTTGTTTGTTGTAAACTACGCCAGCACCGGCAGTTACCTGGGGAAGTCCAAGTCCTGTGGTTTCTTTCACTCTTGCCTTTGCGATATCAACGTCCAGGATTGCATTCTGTGCATTGACTGAGTTCCTGAGAGCATATTGAATACACTGATCCAGTGTCATTGGTCCACTCTGCGATTCCTGTGCGAACGCCGTCCCTCCTGCAAGCAGCACAGTTAATGTTAGTATATATATTCGCTTCATATGTTATGGGGTATTAGTTCGAGGTTTATTGGTTCTTGTTTATATTTTTCGTACAGTTTTCTTCCTTTCTCTGTAAGCAGTCCATACATGAAGTGGTCAAGCATCTGTACTTGTATGTCCACCATCTTGAACTTCTCGTTCGGAACGATCACTCCGTCGTACAGCCACTGGATACTTTCGATCCTGAGTGTTGCGAGGATCTCGGGATTAAGGTTGGTCCTGTAGAGACCTTCTTCCATCCCCTGTTTCAGGTTCCTCACCACCGACTCGCGGATGTCTTTGTTCTTATGTTCCATCCACAACGTCCATGCTTTCGGGTGATACTTCTTCAGATCGAACAACAGCGACGGGTTAAGGTCCTGCATGTTCTTCTTCATGTACATCTGTATCCTCATCAATTCATCGAGAGCATTCTTCGATGCACCCGTGAGAGCATCGAAACCTGTCTTTGTCATGGTCAGGTGACCTTGTGTGACCTGCGTTACGATTTCATCCTTGTCAACGAAGTATTGATAGATCGTTTTTTTCGATATCGATAGGTGCCTGGCGATGTCGTCCATCGACACGCTGCGGACACCGTACTTAAGGAAAAGCTCTTCAGCTCCCCTCAGTATTTTGTCTTTTATTAGATCCTGTTCTTCCATAGCGGGTGCAAAACTATGGAAACTTTCCAAATCACCAAAGTTTCCACAGTTTCCTTCAACGGCCATTTTTTGCATTGGTTCGCGGTTTTTCGAAAAATGTTTTGGGAATTTTTCCGAAAATTCACCGAAACCGATTGAAATGAGTGACACGCCGGGTTATGCGTTTTGCTTCGATGATGAAGACGAATGGCAGGGAAAAATTATTCTTTACATATAAAAAAAAGACCCGATAAATCGGGTCTTTCTTCGTCATAGTGAAAACACTATTTAGGTTCTGAAAAATTTTGTTGGGGCTCTGGTTGCTTCGCGGAATTTTCTTCCCAGGCACACCACTTGTCCTTGAACTTTTGTTTGAATTTTTCTCTCTCCTCAGGAGAAAGTTTGGAATAACGTTCGGCCCATTGTTGTTTCCATTGATGACTGCGATGTCCACCCCACTTACCACGGCCTCCGCTGAATCCCAAGAATAAAATTTTAGAGAGAGCTAACAAGCCCATTGCCTGCCAGAAGCTGATTATAGGTCCTGAAAAGAGGGTTGGTACTAACCAGTTCCAAAGGGTTTGAGTGACAAGGCCGAACACGACCAACATCAGCAGCCCAAAGACCACAAACTTCGCTATCCACCATCCACGTCTACTACTGTACATACTCGTTCTGATTTCTATCGTTCTTAATTTTACTTTTTAACCACGTCGTTGTAAAAACGTTGTAATCTTTTACGCAGACTCATGATCGCATATCTCTTTCGCGACAATAAAGTGTTGATCGATATGCCCGTTTCTTCGGAGATCTCGCGGAAGCTTCGTTCTTCCATTTCATTTTGAATGAAGATTGCGCGTTGATCGGCAGGAAGCTCTTCGAGGGCTTCCATGATCTCGTCCCAAATGGCTTCTCTCAGCATAACAGACTCCGGAGAGTTACCGAGGTCGGGGAGGATCTCTTGCAATGTTAGGGGTGCATCGTCTTCGTTACCGGCGGCGCTTTCGAAGTCGGCCTTCTTGGGTCGTACTGATTCGCGGCGGTAGCGGTCGATTATTTTATTCCTGGCGACGCTATAGAGCCAGGAGGTCACTCTGTCGAGCGACTCAATGCCTTCGAAGCCAGCTACGAACTGGTAAAACACATCCTGAAGGATATCCTCCGCTTCTTCCTCCGACGACACGCGGCTGCGGATGAATCCGAGCAACTTGTCTTTTTCCTTCAGGAAAGTGTTTTGCTTTATCGCTTCTTGCATGGCCAAACTTATCGTCACTACTCGTTCCATACAACAGCATAGACGGCGGTGCGATTCCAAATATTTTATAAAGGTGAGAAAAAAGGGAGAAATTGGGGAAAATGGCGTTTTTGAGCTATCAGAAGTGGGGTAACGGGCCAAAGGCCCTCTTAATGTTCCATGGGTACGGACAGGATCAATCCGTTTTCGACATGTATGCGTGCAAGGATTACACCTTTTATAGTGTCGATCTTTTTTTTCATGGCAAGAGCATTTGGGACAAGGATGAACAGCCTCTTGAGAAAGAAGAATGGAAGGCATTCATCACAAAAATTCTTAATGAGAACAATATCGATCAATTTGAGGTGCTTGGTTTCAGCATGGGTGGCAAGTTTGCCATTGCCACGCTCGAAGCATTTCCCGAGCGGGTAAAACAGATCTTCCTGCTGGCACCTGATGGCATTAAAACAAGCTTCTGGTACAGCCTGGCCACCTACCCTATCGCACTTCGAAATGTCTTTCGAAGCCTGATCAGTAATCACAAAAGATTCCTTCGAATTGCATCCACCTCGAAACAACTCGGCCTTATAGACAAAGGTGTATTGAGGTTTGTCGAAACACAAATGGATTCGGAGGAGAAAAGAAAACGTGTTTATTATTCCTGGGTGGTGTTCCGACACCTGAAGTTTGACATCAATAAAATAGTAAAAGAGATAAACGACCGCGGAATCAAACTTCAATTGTTTGCCGGACGCTTCGATAAGATCATAACCTCAAAAAATATGACCCGCTTCGTGTCTCAAATCCCACATGCAAGATTTGAAATTGTCGAAGCGGGTCATAATAACCTTATCGGAAAGGTCAGACCGTTAATTTGCCCCTGACGCCTTCTTGTAAAGTTTTACCGGTAACTGCAGACGCAAGTATCTTGATGAGGGAGATCATACGTCCGCTTTTGGTATCCCAATAAAAAGCGTTCTCAGGTTCGAGCTTGATTGCTGAAATGTCGGGATCGTCCACGCCTTCATTGAACCATGCCTTTGCAATAGGAGTCCACAGTTCCTTGATCTTCGGTTTATTGTTCACTATCGAAGCCATTCCATACACACTTAGATACTCCTGGTCCGATACATTCGAAAAGAACAACTGGACATGTGAGTCGATCGCAATGTCTTCATTCTTTTTGGTTGACTTCCCGCTTAGGAACCAGAGGTTTCCCTCATCGTCGACTTGTGCAACACTCATTGGCCGGGTCTCCAGTGGTGTATCTGCGAGTCGTGTTGCAAACATGCAGATCGAATTATGTTTGATGAGCTCTTTCAATTTTTCAATCGCATCGTGCGATGAAAGATCCTCTACTTTATCCCCTTGATTTTCTTCTCCTCGCTTCTTCATGATAATGTTATTTGTTTGACCTCATGGTGAGGACAAATAATATTCCATGAAGACCGATCTGATCAGGTTTGAAGATAAATACCGTTAAACAAAATTACCGTCCGAAGTCGTCCTCTACACGAACGATGTCGTCTTCATTAGAAGGGTTTTTCGCGTCGGTATGCTGCCAGATCTCGGCGATCATTCCCCAACCGTCCAAACCGACGGCGCGGTGGCGGATACCTTTCTGGAGTCGAATGATTTCCCCGAGTTTCATTTTCACCGGGCTGGTCTGTTCGTCGGTGGGACTGATTACAATGGATCCCTCGCCGCCGACGAGCTTCCATATCTCGGCACGACGATGATGATATTGCCACGAAAGTCGTTGCTTGCTTTCCAGCATCAGGATCTTCGGACTAAGCTTCTCCGAGATCTTAAGGTCTTCGAATTTCACTTCGGGGAAGAAGTGAGCTGCAAACTTTTGGGCTTGGGTTTCATCGATTACAAAGAAGCCACCCCATGGGCGGTTGAAGTCTTTGTCGACCACTTTGAAGCCGAGCGTATCGAGATCTTTTTGTGCTTTTGCGAATGCGGTTTGCCGTGTATCTGCTGCAGTGAACTCTGCCATTATTTTAACTCTTTTACTATAAGCGATCTATTGGTCGCCGAACAAGCGCACAATATAAATGCCTCAAGGAAATTTTTCCACATCCAGGGCAATTTCCTGTTGCGTGATGTCCATGTTAATTACATCGCAACCGAAGACATCTTGAGTGCAAGGGCTTTGAACGGCGACGGCGGAGGGAGTTGGACAACAATCGTGCTAGTGGCGGGGTTGGGACAAGCACCAGTTGCGCGGTGAATATTTTTTTGTTCGACGGAAACAGCGTTGAAGCTGTTGTTGCCGGCTGGGTTGCCACGCCGAAAATACCTCAAAATCCCCTGCTATACATCCATTATACCCCCGCGGCTTACCACTAAAATTCATACCTTTGCCCCCTCCAAAACCACTATTTCCTTAGATGATCCTGTTCTTCCGTCGTAACCCTGAACTGCACTACGCAGTGGGGCACGCTCAGCCTTTTTCTAAAAGTGACATCGAGAAACTAACATGGCTGTTCGGGGGGGCCCAGGCCCTCGAGGAACCAGAACTCGCCGGCCAATTCGTCGGCCCCCGGAAAGAAATGATCACCCCCTGGAGCACCAACGCCGTAGAGATCACCCAGACAATGGGCATCACCGGCATCGAACGCATCGAAGAATTTGTTAGGATCGAATCGGGCACAGCACAGTTCGACAGGATGCTGAACCAAATGTACACCGGCCTCAACCAGGACATCTTCACCATCCACCACCAGCCCGAGCCGATCCGTGAGATCGACAACATAGCCGAGTATTCCGAAAAAGAGGGTCTCGCACTGAGCACCGAAGAGATCGATTACCTGGATGAGGTCAGTCGTAAGCTCAACAGAAAGCTCACCGACAGCGAAGTGTTTGGTTTTTCACAAGTGAACTCGGAACACTGCCGCCACAAGATCTTCAATGGCACATTTGTGATCGACGGCGAGACAAAACCATCGACACTGTTTCAACTCATTAAAAAGACATCAAAGGAAAATCCCAACTACCTCGTTTCGGCATACAAAGACAACGTGGCGTTCATCAAAGGCCCGCGTATCGAACAGTTTGCACCAGCGCGCCAGGATGTTCCCGACTTCTTTCGTATCGAAGACGTCGATTCGGTGATCTCACTGAAAGCCGAGACACATAATTTTCCGACAACAGTCGAGCCCTTCAATGGTGCTGCTACCGGCTCGGGCGGCGAGATCCGCGACAGGCTTGCAGGTGGCAAAGGAAGTCTGCCGCTCGCGGGAACTGCGGTTTACATTACGTCATACCCTCGCCTCGACAGCGGACGTCCCTGGGAGAAAAAATTCGAAGCAAGACCGTGGCTGTACCAGACGCCGGCGGAGATACTGATAAAGGCATCGGACGGCGCGAGCGATTTTGGTAACAAGTTCGGTCAGCCACTCATCTGCGGAAGCGTACTCACCTTCGAACATTTTGAAGCAGGTAAGAAATACGGCTTCGACAAAGTGATCATGCTTGCCGGTGGCATTGGTTATGGAAAAGAGAAAGACAGTAAGAAGGAACCGCTGAAGGCAGGCGACAAGATCGTGTTGCTCGGTGGCGATAACTACAGGATAGGCATGGGTGGTGCTGCTGTATCTTCAGTGAAGACCGGCGAATTCGGGAGTGCGATCGAGCTCAATGCCGTTCAGCGATCTAACCCTGAAATGCAGAAGCGTGTGATGAATGCCATTCGCGCGATGGCCGAGGCACAGGAGAACCCGATCATCTCAATTCACGATCATGGTGCGGGCGGACATTTGAATTGTTTCTCGGAGCTACTCGAAGAAACCGGCGGAACGATAGAGATCGATCAACTTCCTGTTGGCGATCCCACTCTTTCCGATAAAGAGATTATAAGCAACGAATCGCAGGAGCGCATGGGCCTTGCTATCGACTCGAAGTATGTGGAGCAATTGAAGAACGTTGCAGAGCGTGAACGCGCACCGATGTACGTTACCGGCACAGCTACCGGCGACAAGAAATTTACTTTCATCGATAAGTCGAAGAACTCGAACCCTGTAGCATTAGAGATAAGCCAGTTGTTCGGGAGTTCTCCAAAGACAATACTTTCCGACAGCAGTCAAAGCACCGCTTACGGTGAAATCCAATACGAAGCGACCAATATTGTCGCTTATTTGGAAATGGTACTCCAACTCGAGTCGGTTGCGTGCAAAGACTGGTTGACTAACAAAGTGGACCGTTCGGTTACCGGCCGTGTGGCGATGCAGCCTACGTGCGGACCGATACAGCTTCCTCTTAACAACGTTGCGGTAATGGCGTTGGACTTCAACAGCAACAAAGGTGTGGCCACTGCGATTGGTCACGCGCCTGGTGCGGCTTTGGTCGACCCGATTGCGGGAAGCAAGCTTGCAATTGCCGAGTCGTTGTTGAACATTGTCTGGACCCCGTTAACCTACGGGTTGAAAGGCGTTTCGCTTAGCGCGAACTGGATGTGGCCTGCGAAAAATCCCGGCGAGAATGCAAGACTTTACGCGGCTGTCGAAGCAGTGAGCGACTTCGCTTGCAAGCTGGGCATTAATATCCCTACAGGGAAAGATTCCCTGTCTATGACACAAAAGTATCCCGGAGGTGAGGTGGTTTATTCACCGGGAACTGTGATCATTTCTGCTGCGGGTGAATGTGAAGATATCCGCAAGTCGGTATCGCCGGCGTTGCAACCCGTAACTGGTTCATCGATCATACTCATCGACTTTTCAAATGATGTACCTGAGCTTGGTGGCAGCAGCTTCGCACAAGTGTTGAACATGCTTGGAACGCGTGCCCCCGAAGTGAAGAACGAAGAGTATTTTGCGAAGGCATTCGGTTGTGTACAACAACTCGTTAAAAGTGAGATCATTCTTGCTGGCCATGATATTTCATCGGGTGGTTTGATCACCACGTTGCTCGAGATGTGTTTCCCGGTTCCAAACACAGGCATGAACGTTTCATTGGGTGAGGCCGACCTTGTGCCGGTGTTGTTCAGTGAAAGGCCGGGCGTTGTTATCCAGGTTTCGAATACGGAAGCTGCTATCGCGAAACTTGAAGAGCACGGTGTGGAGTATGAGATCATCGGAAGAGTTACAGATCAGCGGGAAGTTTCGATAGCCGGAAAAAATACAGAGCTAAAGCTGGACGTTGATCATCTGCGTGAAACCTGGTTCCGCACATCATATTTGTTAGATCGCATTCAGCGTCCCAAAGGACATGCGGAGACGCGAAGAGATAACATTTTCAAAACGCCTCTCTCCTACCAGTGGCCGAATCGTTTCGACGGAAAATATTCGACATACGGGATCAATCAGTATAGAAGATCGGCATCGGGTCTTAAGGCTGCAATCATTCGTGAGAAGGGTGTGAACGGCGATCGTGAGATGGCCTATGCACTCTACCTTGCAGGCTTCGATGTGAAAGACGTACACATGACGGATCTTGTATCGGGCAGGGAAGATCTCTCGGGTGTGAACATGATCGTGTTCGTCGGAGGATTTTCAAACTCCGATGTACTGGGCTCCGCAAAAGGCTGGGCGGGAGCATTCCTGTACAACCCCAAAGCGAAAGCTGCGCTCGATGCATTCTACAATCGTCCCGATACGCTCAGTCTCGGTGTGTGCAATGGATGCCAGTTGATGATGGAACTCGGACTGGTTTATCGGGAGATGGACATGAACTCGCATCCGAAAATGCATCACAATGGGTCGGGCAAGTTTGAGTCGACTTTCATTAGCCTCACGGTCCCGAAGAATAACTCGGTGATGTTGAGCAGCTACGAAGGTGCACAGCTGGGCTGCTGGCTTGCTCATGGCGAAGGACGATTCCAGTTGAAAGATCAAAGCAATTACAACATTGCGGCCACGTATACGAATCCGAATTATCCGGGTAATCCCAATGATTCAGATTTTGCTGTAGCAGCATTGTGCTCAAACGATGGACGTCATCTTGCGATCATGCCGCACATTGAGCGTTCGCTCTTCCCGTGGAACTGGGGATATTATCCGAGAGAAAGAAAGTCGGACGAGGTTGGGCCGTGGATAGAGGCATTTGTAAACGCCCGTGAATGGGTGAAGAAGAATGGAAGTAAAAGTTTATAAGACTTATGATCTGCTGTCGCGTGCTACAGCGGATTTGATCGCAAACGTTATTGAGAAAAAACCGCGCGCGCTGGTATGTATTGCTTCTGGTCACACGCCTATAGGTGTTTTCCAATGTTTGGCTAACGATATAAATTCAGGAAAGCTTGATGCGAGCAAAGCGACATTCGTAAGCCTCGACGAATGGCTGGGGATCGACCCTTCAGATCCGGGTTCCTGTCTTTCCATGCTCAACAAAGATTTCTTCAATCATGTCTCTGTTCGCGTGGAAGCTTTCGATGTGAATGCAGATCCCCAAAAAGAATCCGAACGTATCAACAATCTTATCGAGAAACACGGCGGCCTCGACGTAATGCTTGTTGGCATTGGATTGAATGGTCACATCGGGATGAACGAACCCGGTTCTTCATTCGACAGCTATGCGCGGGTGACCGACCTTGCCCAGGAGACGATCACCACCGGGCAAAAATATTTTCAAAAACCGACTTCACTATCAAAAGGAATTACGCTGGGGCTTCGCCACTTTGCTGAAAGCAAGCTCCCGATCGTAATGGCCAATGGAAGCAAGAAGGCGGAGATCATCAATCGGGTTTACAACACACAACCGACCGAAACCCTTCCTGCAACCATTGTCCATAAGGTTCCACAAGCTCTTGTGATGCTCGATGCAGAAGCGGCTAGCTTGCTCCAATCTGTTTAAGGTACTCCAGCACCTCCTTCGCCTGTTCTCCCCCCTTGGTGGCATGGTGGATCAGCATGAGCCCGTGCGGGCCTTTAGAGGTCTTCAGATCCGGGAACACTGTTAGTGTCGATCTGACTATATCGATCTTGCCGAGCATTGCGGCAGCGAACATATTCAGCCTCGCACCACGTCCCAGGAGATACTCCGCGACCTCGCGGTTGCCGACGTGCCCCGCGCCCTCGATCGCGGTCTCGTAATCGCCGTTGCCCCAGTCCCACGATGCATTTAATAAATTGGGTTGCTGTTCGAGCATCTCTTTTACTTTTTGAAGGTTGCCGTGCCCTGCGATAACAAACTCTTTTACGAGGTCTCCCGCAATTGGCGGGGGCTTTTCCTGTTTGGTTTGGGCGAAGGCATAACCGCCGCTGATGCCGATCAGGGAGCTGAGAAAAATTCGTCTGGTGTAAATCATGGCTTTTTTTAGGCAAGGATCGCTTCCAGTTGCTGAAATTTTATCCTCATTCACAAATCAGTAGTTTGTATTCATAAAATTGACTGAATCTTAGGGCATGAATCCATCGCCGTTCGTAACCGTCCTCCTTGTTATAAGCTCTGTTGCTGTGAGCCACGGCCTGTTTTGGGCCACCGTTCTGATAGGGCTCAACCAGAAATTGTCGAACAGGCTGCTGGCCTGCCTGCTCATTATGATCTCGCTTCGGGTGGGAAAATCGACGGTGGGAATGTTGATGCCGGAGTATCAAATATTTTTTTCGGGGGTCGGGGTGGTGTCGATGTCGGCAATAGGACCGCTGCTCCTTTTTTGTGCTCATAGCTTGTTCGACAGTAACTACAAACTGAAACTGAGGGAATGGCTTCACTTTGTGCCTTCTATTATCTTAATGATCGCACTGTTGATCAAACAGTACTACATCAATGGCGCGTATACAGTCTTCACGGCTTCCGTGTTGATCTACATGATTGCGACGTTGATCTTTTTATGGACCAATCGTGAGACATTCCGTGCCGACGACATGAAGTGGACGTGGATCATGTTCATCATTGGTGCGATTGCCGTCCTGTGGATCACGTTTGTGTGCCAGCTTTTATTCTACAGGCCCTTAGTGTATCAATCGATCGTCATCACCGCAGCGTTACTTTTCTATTCATTGTCGTGGTATGCAATCCCGCGTTCGCGGTTGTTTATTGCAGAGCCCCAGAAGAAACTATCGGATGCGCAGACGTATCAAGTATTAGGCTCAAGAATTCAAAAACTGCTGGAAGAGGAAGAGGTATTTATCAACACAGATCTTACCGTGAGCACACTGGCCACGAAGCTCAAATGTCCGGCCTATATGGTTTCGAGGGCGATCAACCAGTACTTTAATAAAAGTTTTTCGGAGTTGATTGTTGAATTCAGGATAAAAAAGGCGGAGCAACTTTTATTGGCTGATTCACAACGGTCGTTGACTATTGAGGCTATTGCTTTTGAGAGCGGGTTTAACACTTTATCCGCATTCTACAAATCATTTAAAAAAATAAATGGCATTACTCCTTCACAATACCGGGAGAAAGAGTTAAGAGTTAAAAGTTAAAAATTAAGAGAAAGTCTGCTTCGTGCCCTTTTAATTTTTAGCCGTTAACTTTTAACTTGCACGATGACTTTGAAACTCAGTGACGCCCTTTACCAGCTCTGCCTGGAGTTTATCGATAACCGCATAAAAACCATCCGTCAGGCAATACAGGAGACCCAGGCTTCGGCCGACCAGGAAAGCAAGAGCAGCGCAGGCGACAAATACGAGACCGGTCTGTCGATGATGCAACTCGACATGGAGAAACAGGCTGAGCAGCTTGCAGAAGCGATCAAGACACGCGATTCTCTACAGCAGGTAAGGGTACTCGATGAGATCAGCTCAAGTAATGGCTCGGGTGCTGTAAAACCTGGCAGCGCTGTCGAAACCAACAACGGGAACTTCTACATCGCTATAAGCGCAGGACAACTCAAAGTAAATAACCAAACGTACTTCGCCGTGTCGCCGGCAACGCCGATCGGTTCTAAACTAATGGGCCTTAAGTCGGGCGAAGGGTTTTCCTTTAACGGGAAACAATACGTGGTCAATAAAGTCCACTAGACAGGTACACCAGCATCCTTGAACGCCTTGCGAGGTCTTAGATTCAATATCTGGAACATTTCCTGATCCTGTATCACTCCCGGGTTCGGCGTGGTCAAAAGCTTATCACCAGCGAAAATACTGTTGGCACCAGCCATAAAGCACAGCGCCTGTTCTTCTAATGACATTCTAACACGGCCTGCTGAAAGACGCACCATTGCCTTGGGCATAATGATCCTTGCCGTAGCTATCATTCGTATCATCTCCCAAACTGATACACGCGGTTGGTCTTCCAGTGGCGTTCCCTCAACCGGTACGAGCGCGTTCACAGGCACGGACTCGGGATGTTCCGGAAGGTTCACCAATGTGTGAAGCATTCCTATGCGGTCTATCTCTTTCTCTCCCATACCGATGATACCTCCCGAGCACACGGAAATTTTCGCTTCTCTTACGTTGTCGAGGGTCTCGAGGCGATCGCCGTAGTTGCGGGTCGTGATGATATCGCTGTAGTATTCTTCACTGGTATCGAGGTTGTGATTGTATGCATAGAGGCCCGCATCTTTCAGCTTCTGCGCCTGTTCCGGCGAAAGCATTCCGAGTGTGCAGCAAACTTCCATTCCCATCTTGCTCACACCTTTCACCATCTCGAGAACGTTGTCGAAGTCGCGGTTGTCGCGTACCTCGCGCCATGCGGCGCCCATGCAAAACCTCGTGCTGCCAGATTCCTTTGCTTCCATTGCCTTTTGAAGCACTTCGCCTACCTCCATCAACTTATGCACTTTCACATTGGTGTGATAGCGTGCGGCCTGTGGGCAATACGCGCAGTCTTCGGGACATCCCCCGGTCTTTACTGAAAGCAACGTGCATACCTGAACTTCCCCGGCGTCATGGTGTTCGCGGTGAACAGTAGCGGCACGATAGATTAGGTCTAGAACAGGGAGATTGTAGATCTCCTCGATTTCCTGGATAGTCATCAATAAAAATTAATTAATTATAAATTCTACCGGCATCCGCGCTTGTGTGCCCTGGTAATGTTTTATTTTCTCCCACTGCTGAAACCAGCGATAGTATTCACCGGTTTCCTGTTTCAATGTCGATATACGAATATCTTCATCGTAATCGCGAACAAGTTTTTCGAGGAATGTCTTTTGCTTAGGATAATACCTGAGTTGATAGTCGCCGCTCACGCCTGCTTTCTCTGCAGCGATCGCCACAGCGTCATTGAATGAGCCAAGCTTGTCGACGAGTCCACGTTCAATTGCTTGCGTCCCGGTCCACACACGGCCCGATGCTACTTTCTTGATATCGTCTTGTGTCATCGATCGTCCTTGCGCTGCCTTGCTGGTGAAGATGTCGTACACTTCATCGGTCTGTTTTTGCCAGATGTCTTTCTCTTGCGTTGTAAGCGGGCGTGTTACTGTAATGAGATCTCCCACTTCACCGGTCTTAACCTGTTCGGAAGTGATGCCGAGCTTGTCGCCAAGGAAATCGCTGAGGTCGAACAATACGCTGAACACGCCGATGGAGCCGGTAATCGTGTTTGGCTGTGCTACGATCGTATCGCAAGCCATCGCTAGATAGTATCCACCCGAAGCTGCGTAGTCGCCCATCGATCCGATGACCGGCTTTACCTTGCTTGCGAGATAAACTTCGCGCCACATTTCATCGGCAGCAGTAAAAGCACCACCGGGACTATTCACACGAATAATAATTGCTTTCACACGATCGCTTGTCCTTGCCCTGCGGATCTGCTCACGAATGGTGGCCGAACCAACTACGCCGTTGTCGGCCTTGCCGGGAAGGATGTCGCCGTCGGCAACGATCACTGCGATCTCATTTTTCGAAGTAGTCTTAATGTCGATTGTCTTCCGGTAGTCTTCGTATTTCACGAAGGGGATCGACTTATTCTCTTCAAGGCCGAGGCGGCCACGGAGCTCGGCCTTTACCTGGTCGTCGTAGTATAATGAATCGAGGAGACCGAATTCGACAGCCTGCTTCGAATCGCGTACAAGCATCTTGTCAGAAATTTCTTTCAACCGATCGGCGGGAAGGTTTCGTGAACGTGCGAGTTCCGACAGCATGTGTTTATGGATCGAGGTGATCATCTCGGTCAACTGGAGCCTGTTCTCTTCGCTCATGTTCTCGCGCATGAAAGGCTCAACAGCGCTTTTGAAGTCGCCCACGCGAAACACCTGCGGTTTGATCTCGAGCTTGTCGAACAGTTTCTTGAAGAAACTTACTTCGATGGCGAGACCATTCAGTTCCACCTGGCCGGTTGGGTTCATGTAAACTTTATCGGCTGCCGAAGAAAGATAGTAGCCACCTTCGGTGTAGTAGTTAGAGTACGCCACCACCCATTTGCCCGACGCCCTGAAGTCTTCGAGTGCTTTACGGATCTCGTCGAGTGTCGAGAAGCCTGCCCCAACGAATGGAGCATTCAAATAAATGCCACTGATCTTCGAGTCGTCTTTCGCTTTTGCGATTGCATCACGCAACTCCACGAGGCCAAGAGAATTATCGTCGTTCGGCAAGATCTCGGCCAACGGTTCTTCGAATTCGAGTTCGGTTATTTGTTTATCAAGTTTTATGTGCAGCACGCTTCCCTCCTCAACTACCACAGGAGGTTCCATCGATACAGCCGCAATGAGATATGTAATGACAAGGATAAAGAGGAGAATTATCCCAACCATTGTTCCGGCGCACGACGTAAGAAAATTCTTCATATCGGTAATTCTGGTAAATCGTAAAATTACTTAATAGGTTTCAATTATATTTCACTCATGACGGGTGGCATTTTTTTAATGTTGGGATCAAATCTGGGTGACAGGCAGAGGAATTTGTCGAACGCGGTCGGGTACATCGGCAACTTTGCTAGGATCGTCAGGATGTCGTCGGTTTATGCAACGAGCGCGTGGGGCAATGCAAATCAGCCTGATTTTCTTAATCAAGCCATTGAAGTGGACACAACCCTCCCGCCGCAAGATCTGCTGAAAAACATCCTCGAGGTCGAGATCAAAATAGGGCGCGAGAGAAAAGAGAAATGGGGTCCGCGCACAATCGACATCGACATCCTTTTTTTTAACGATAAAATAGTTAAGACAAACGACCTTACGCTGCCGCACCCGGAGGTACAAAACCGGAAATTCGTACTAATTCCACTGCGGGAGATCGCCGCCACTTTCATCCATCCCGTTTTCAAAAAAAGCGTCGCTCAACTCGACGACGAGTGTACTGACAATCTTGAGGTTAAGCGCTTACCGCATCAACACCGGGAGCAATCTTCTTGACCAACCCCTGCAAAACTTTACCCGGTCCACATTCGACAAAGTGTGTGGCACCATCGGCAACCATTTTCTGCACCGACTGTGTCCAGCGCACCGGCGAGGTCAACTGCGCGATAAGATTCTTGCGTATCGTTGCCACATCCGATGCAGGGAGAGCATTCACGTTTTGATAAACGGGACAGATCGGGTTATTGAAAGTTGTTGTTTCGATAGCCTTTGCAAGCTCTTCACGCGCCGGTTCCATAAGTGGCGAGTGAAATGCACCGCCTACCTGTAACGGCATCACACGTTTGGCGCCTGCTTCTTTGATCTTCGCGGAAGCGATCTCTATACCCTTCATCGTACCCGAGATCACGAGCTGACCGGGTGAGTTATAGTTCGCAGGAACCACAACTTCTTCTTTTATTGAAGCGCAGATCTCTTCGATCTTAGCATCATCCATCCCCAGCACAACGGCCATCGTCGACGGGTTGATGTCACATGCCCGTTGCATCGCCATCGCCCGCTTGGATACCAGCTTCAACGCATCTTCGAACGACAGTGTCTTGTTTGCAACCAGCGACGAGAACTCGCCGAGGGAGTGACCGGCAACCATGTCCGGCGCGAAGTCTTTTGCTGCAAGCGCGATGATCACCGAGTGAATGAAGACCGCGGGCTGTGTTACTTTGGTTTGTGTGAGGGCCTCCATCGTTCCACCAAACATGACGTCGGTGATGCGAAAGCCAAGAATTGAATTTGCCTGTTCGAACAGCGCTTTCGAAGCGGGATTGGACTCGTAAAGTTCCTTTCCCATGCCGACGAACTGTGCGCCCTGTCCGGGGAATACATATGCTTTGCTCATGGAGCAAAAATAGAAATCTTAATTAATAAATCTCGCCTTGAGCTCAGGGGTGGGGATCATGCACTCGTCTCTCCTGCCGAACCAGCGATAGCGGTTTCGTGAGATCCAGTTGTAAACAAAATTCCTTATAAAGGGAGGAACGACGATGAACGCATACATAAGAGGCCACAAACCCGAAAGGTTTTTTGCAATCTCCAACGCGGCGCGACTTTTATCGTATGCTTTGCCATCGATCAGCAGCACAACACTGAGTAGCTCTTCTTTATTGAACTGATGCTTCTCCAGTTGCTGTTGCCCGAATTCCGACTGAAGGGCTGAAAAGCGGAATTTTCCTTTTGGGTCGTGATTGATTACGAACTGTACCGAGCTGTTGCAGAGATTACAAACACCGTCAAACAAGATCACAGGATGATTTGATTCACTCATCGCGCTTAACGGACCAGGTGAACCCATCCTTTCAGGAATTGGGTTGCTTGCGACGGATCGACAACATCATACGTCACTTCGGCTACGTAATAATAAACGCCGGCCGACAGTTCCGAGCCCTGGCTATCGCGTCCATCCCAGTCGATGTATATCGACCGTTCGCCACCCGACTCGTAGTTGTAAACTTCCTTGCCCCATCGATTGTAGACTTTCAATTTCACAGCAAGAACAAAGCGGGCACAACGCTGCCGTACTTCCTCGGGGTCGATGGGAATGGTTGGACTGCAGGGACCTATACCGTTCTCGTCGACCACCGTGCGATCGCTGAAAGCACTGAAGTAAGGATTACATCCATCCTCGCCGGGTGTGAACACGTTGGGCAATTCGTAATGCGGACAGTTATCGAAACAGAAAGCTTCGCTCATCTCACTCTTGTTACCAGAGCGGTCCACGGCTTCGATCTTATAGCAACGTGCATAAGAACGAAGATTGATGCTTTGATCGATGTAGAATGTATCGCGTACGTTCTCCTGGTAGAGCCGGAAATCTTCGCCCACTTTATCGGCTATATAGATATTGTAACTGCGAATGTCGTTGCGGCAGGCGGCATCGTTGGGACGTGGCCATGTGAGCGTGTTGCTGAAATCAGAATTACCGCAACTCGTGGACTTCTGTCGATCGTCGCAGCTCTGTGCGATGATCTGCAGTTCGGGCTTACATGGAGGCGTGTTGTCGTTTGGCTGGGCGCACATTTTCTGCGAGTAATTCTGCAGGGGTTCTACAATTCTCGGGTTGCCGTAAGCGCCCCGGGTCATCACCTTATAACAATACACAGCATTTTCATCCAACGGGACTTTGTTATACTGTCCTTCGTCGAGATACCTGAACCCTGATTTATTCACATCGACACTATCGATGAGAACCAGTTGATCGTCGGTGGCGCCGTTGGGTCCGCGATAGATGTGGTGCATCGGGTACTTATCGGTCTTGTTGGTCCACGGTACATCCGCAAACCAGGTAAGCTCTATGGCCTTCAATTGAGGTTTGGTTTCAACCCGAACTGTTGAGGCGACGTCCGACGTGTCGACCCGGGTACCGTTGCCATCGTACAACACGATCCTGTAGTTGTACATCAACTCCTCGGTGTTCAGAACCGGGTCGCTGTCTACGAACGTAGTGTCTGTCAACTTTCCAGGATGTGGCCTGGTGATCTTGATATTTCCAGTGATGCCTTCTGCACGATAGACCTCATAGGAGTATGGAGGTGGATAGTCCGCGGGATCGAGGTCGTACGCTGTTCGCCACCTCACAAATATTTCGCCGCCGGTGTTGCCAGTCTTTCTTATCGAGACGTTCGTGACAATCGGTGCGGTGGCACGTATTGGCGCAAGGCACGTGTCTTTTGAGAGATAACTTTCGCCGCCGCCTGGTGCAGGGAACACTGCAACCAATCGATAACAATACTGCGCACCTACAGCAAGACCTTTACCTCCGTTGTTGTCGGTGTACGACGATTGACCGATCGGCACCGTTGCGATCTGCGTATACCCCAGGAAGTCGGGCATACCGGTAACGCACTCGGCTGGCGTGTAAGGGAATTCATCTACGCGGCGCCATACCTGCATGGAGGTTGCGTTGTCGCATTTGTAGGGATCCCATTTCAGACTGGCTGTTCTCGACGATGGAATGGTGTGCGCATCAACCCATTTGGGCGATGGTCCAACTACCGTAATGTTCCATGTCTTGAACTGGATCAGTCGTTGCTTTGAAGCGGGCTTGTCGGTGATCTTGAATACTACCTGGTATGGTTGTTCCTTGATATGATCGCAATCGGTTTGCCATTCGAAGCGAATACGTGCATGATTGGCAGGGCTCGATTTCTGAAAATCATTCGGAGTCGGGAAGGTTATTTCTGCTGGCGATGGGAGAAGACTGAAGACTTGTGAGAACGCTTCGATCTTTACGTCGTCGGAGTCGGGATCGAATCCGAAAATATCCTGCTTGATCAGCTCGCCGGCTTCCACGCAAATATCTTCGGGGACAAGCAACTCGGGTCGTTCATTCTTGCAATCCTCCACGATGATCTGCATGTCGCGAACAACATAGCCCATCAGGACCCAGACGTTGTTGAGCTTTCTCCATTCCTTTATTAGAAATGCGATGTTGTATTCACCCTGGAGTCCCGGTGAGTCCCACGTCAGCGTTCCGGTAACTTCATCGATATCGAAGGTTGGTGGTCCATCCTGTGCTTCGTTAGCAATGCCATATGTGATACCACCTTTATCGTAGAACTCTTTGTTGTTGGGATCGCGATAGTTTCCAACTACAACACCTTTTTCTTTTTTGGGGATAGTGAGTTCAAAGGAAATGCTGTCGCCGTCGGGATCGAAAGCGCCGGGGTTGTGAAACCATGCAGAACCGGTACATGCTTTGTCGATCGGGGGCACAAGGAGTTTTGGCGAGTTGTTACATCCGAGGAAAGGATCGATGTTGATAATGGTCTCGATGTAAAAACGGGTTTCAACAGAGTTGAAGATGTTCAGGATACCTCCGTTGCGGTTGGGTTCCAGGTAGCTGATCACGTAGCGGCCGGGACCGGCGTAGGTGTGCTCCACTGAATATGAAACCGTACCGATATCGTCGCCAAGGTCGGGACGTTTTGTGTTCTCGATGGTTGGGGTGGTGTCGGTGGTACCGTCGCCGAAATCGAGGAGGCCCTCACCGAATTTGATCTCCGAACCGGTGTTGGTATAAACTGTGATGGTGATCTTGAAAGTGAGACTGCTGCAGTTGAGGCGTTCTACCGTGATCTCCCCCGCGCGGAGGTGCGTGGAAAACCCGACCAGTGGCGAAAGAAAGAGGCACAGGAAAATGCCTGCGGTAGTCCAGAATTTACCCCTCTTCAGGTTCAATACAGCACGATTCTTCATATATCCTACAAGGGCATATTTAGGCGAAATAGGACTCTAAATATACATTTTAAACGATGTTTTATAGAAAAATAAGACAGGGGTGGTCATGAAGTTATAAAAATATACTTCAGGGTGGTCGAATGTTTTGTTTTGACCCCCCGAAAGGCGGAACTTCGCCGACGACCAAAGAGAAATAGACGTCTTATGCGTGTTGTCGGCGAGATCCCCCACCCGGAGTGCAAGATCACGATCTTCCACTGGAACAATCGGTACCTCATCAAGATCGAGGCGGGGCCGTTCGAACAGACGTTCAAGATCAACGAGCACGATCTAACCTCCGAGTCCGATATTAACAAAATTGTAAGCCAGGATTTCATCGCCCAGGCGATAGCCCGCTTCTCCGACATGTCGAGGAGCCTTGCAGAAGCCACCGACGAAATTTGAAGAAATAGAACTACGGGTTACTTTAGGGGTTTATAAATGGAGATAGAAGAAAAGAAAAATAAGAACATAGGGTATAAGCCCATCCTTGACGGAATTCCTGACTGGCCAGTATATCAACTCAGTAAATCGCGGAAGGAGTTCATTGAAGAAGTTACGCAGAAGGCGATGGAACGTATTCGCCACCTCCGTCCTACTCGCAAACAACTTATTGACGAGCTGGAAACAACTGTGTACCGGGAACAAAACCGGATGAAACGAAACCGCTGGCGCGTCGATCCTAAAGACGATGATAAATTTTGGGCGGGCATCAAGAAAGACCTCGTAGAGCTCAGCAGCAAATCGAATGAAGAAGTAGGATCGAAAGAACAGGAGATACTTTACAAGATCGTTCATCGCTACGCCAACGAGATCGCCGGAAATTTTAAACCAAGTAAATACAAGCTCGCACGCAACGTGACCAAGTTTTGGTTCTCGCGTTTGCTGAACGGGGCACGCGTGAAAAAATTCGGCGCGTTCTTTCGCAACGAATACACTCTCCGCGACAAGATTCACATCGTTGGAAAGGTAAAGATGCTCCGCAAGCTAGCGAAGCAGGGAACCGTGGTCATGGTTCCCACACACTTCAGCAATCTTGATTCTATCCTGATCGGTTGGGTGATTCATTCGTTGGGATTGCCGGCATTCATTTACGGAGCGGGATTGAACCTGTTCAACATGAAGTTGTTCGCATACTTCATGAACAGCCTCGGTGCCTATAAGGTTGATCGTCGCAAGAAGAACCTGCCTTATCTCGAAACACTGAAGATGTATTCGAACCTTGCGTTGCAGAAGGGCGCGCACAGTTTGTTCTTCCCGGGAGGCACCCGCTCGCGATCGGGTATGATCGAGAAACAGTTGAAGCTCGGCTTGCTGAGCACGGCCATCGAAGCACAGCGCAACATCTACCAGGAAAATCCTGCCGATACCAGGAAAATATTTGTAATACCTGTTACGATCAACTATCACTTCGTGCTCGAAGCACCAGAGTTAATCGAAGATTATTTACAGGTAAAGGGACCAGACCGTTATTTCCCGGAACAGGATATCTACGGAAGTTTCCAGTTGATCCGTTTCATGTTCAAGTTCTTCACAAAAGGATCGAGCATTTCGGTAGCGATAGGCCCCGGCCTCGATGTGATGGGCAACTATGTGAACGACGAGGGTCAGAGTCTCGATGCACAGAACCGCGTTATTAATCCTGCAGATTATTTCAAGACCAATGGAGAGGTAACCGAAGACCATCAGCGCGAAGACGAGTATACCCGTATGCTCAGTCAGCGCATTGTGAAAGAGTATCATTCGATCAACCGTGTGTTTGCGAGTCACCTCGTGGCATTCGTGGGGTTCCAAATGCTTCAGAAAAAATACGGCAAGCTCGACCTCTTCAGTTTCCTTCGGCTACCGGAGGATGAGCTTGAGCTCGACTACGAAGAATTCAGAGCTACGTTCAAGCGGGTTCGCAAGGCTATGTACCTGATGAAGGAACAGGGCAAGATCAATCACGCGTCGCACCTGAAAGGCGAAGCCGACCTGGTGATCAAACGCGGGCTCGACAATGTTGGAATTTTCCATTTGAACAGGCCGCTATTGAGAAATAAAAAAGGAAAGATCGTGACGCAGCAATTGGATCTGCTCTACTACTATCACAACCGCCTGGTGGGCTACGATCTTGAAAAATTCATCTGATAAACCTGTTGGTGTAATCGGAGCGGGTAATTTCGGATCGGCAATCGCCAACATCATCGCCCTCAACAAGAAAGTATTGCTTTACGCACGCGACGCAAGCGTGGTAGAAACCATTCTCGACAAGCGTGTCCACAAAGGACATAAGATACACGAGAACGTAGAGCCGACGCACGACCTTCGTCATCTCGCTTCGCAATGCGATGTGATCTTCCCGATCGTTCCATCGTCGCAGTTCCGGTCGATGATGAAAGACCTTTCGCCATTCCTTCAACCGTATCATATTCTGATCCACGGAACGAAGGGCTTCGATATAAAGCTTCCCAAAGGCCAGGCGATCGAGACGTTAAAGACGCTCGACCGCAGCCAGGTGAAAACAATGAGTGAAGTTATTCGCGAGGAGAGTGTGGTTGTTCGTGTGGGTTGTCTCGCTGGTCCTAACATTTCGAAGGAGCTGGCGTTGCGACAGCCGAGTGCTACGGTGGTGGCAAGTCCGTTCACCGAAGTTTTCCAGGTAGGAAAAAGATTGCTTCGCAACGACAGGTTCCAGGTGTATGAGAACAACGACCTGGTCGGCGTGGAACTCGCCGGTGTCCTCAAAAACATTATCGCTATTGCGTCAGGCGCATTGAGCGGACTTGGCTATGGAGAG
>DASRSO010000090.1:0-28619 GCA_035656375.1 Cyclobacteriaceae bacterium
AATGGCATTCCTCTTAACAATAGTGCAAGCACACCACCAACGGCGGCCATGGGTATCGCCATAAAGATCAGTGCCGACTCTTTTACAGAGTTGAACGTGAAGAACAGCAGCATGAATATCAACCCAAGAGCAACAGGAACGGCAATGGATAATCTTGCCTGTGCTTCCTTTAGATTCTCGAACTGACCACCGTATGTAGGATAGTAGCCGGGAGGGAATTTCACCTGCTGCCCGATCTTCTGTTTCAACTCTTCAACGACGGTTGCGATGTCGCGTCCCCGCACGTTGAAGCCGACAACGATCCTTCGCTTCGCATCTTCTCGCTGCACCTGGTTAGGACCGATCTTGAAGTCCACGTCGGCAAGTTGCTTCAGTGGTATCTGGTCGCCGGTCGGGGAGGTGATGAAAAGGTTCTGTACATCTTCGAGACCTTGCCTGTTTTGCGTCGATAAACGAACGGCGAGATCGAAGCGTCGCTCACCTTCAAACACAAGCCCTGCCGATTGCCCGGCGAACGCAGTGTTCACTGCCTGGTTTACCTGTGCAATGCTAAGTCCATACTTCGCCAACTCGTCGCGGTTGATCTGTACAAGTATTTGCGGGAGCCCCGTCACCTGCTCAACGTACAGGTCGCGTGCACCTTCCACGGAGCTGGCTATCTCGCCAACCTGCTGCGACAATCCTGTGAGTATATCGAGGTCTTCACCAAATATTTTCACTGCAATGTCCTGTCGTACGCCTGTCATGAGTTCATTGAACCTCATTTGGATCGGTTGCTGAAAGCCGAACGTTACACCGGGAATTACTTCGAGCGCTTCCGACATCTTCTCTGCAAGCTCCTCGCGGTTGTCGGCCTTCTTCCATTCACTTTTGTCTTTCAGCACCACTATAAGATCGGCAGCCTCGATAGGCATCGGGTCCGTTGGTATTTCCGAAGACCCGATCTTGCCGACAACTTCCATTACCTCGTCAGGGAAATTCTTGAGAATGACAGCAGCTCCCTGCTGCGCGGCGTCTACCGTGTACGACAGACTGCTTCCCGTGAGCACCCGGGTTTCAACGGCAAAGTCTCCTTCTTCGAGCGTTGGGAGGAATTCACCCCCCATATTCAGGAACAGGAACACGCTGGCGATGAACAATACGATGGCACTGGCAATTACGATAAACCGGTGCCGAATGGCCCCGTTGATCAATGGAGTATACAAGCGATGAAAGAACTCCATCATCCGGTCGGAGAAATTTTTCCGGTGCTCTTTTTCTTTACTGAGAAACAGTGCCGACATCATCGGAACGTATGTCACAGAAAGGATGAATGCACCGAGAATAGCGAAGCTTACGGTCTGTGCCATTGGCCGGAACATCTTTCCTTCTACGCCAACCAATGCCAGTATAGGCAGGTATACGATAAGGATAATGATCTCGCCGAAGGCGGCCGATGTACGGATCTTCGATGCAGATTCGTATACCTCATGATCCATTTCATCCTGCGTAAGCCTGCGTGAAATGCTGCGCAGACCAAGATGATGCATTGTGGCTTCGACAATAATCACGGCCCCGTCGACGATCAATCCAAAGTCGATCGCGCCCAGGCTCATCAGGTTTCCTGATACTCCGAACGCATTCATTAAAGCAACGGCGAAGAGCATCGCCAGCGGGATGACCGACGCAACGATAAGGCCCGCGCGCAGGTTTCCCAGAAACAGCACAAGTACCGCGATCACGATAAGTGCTCCTTCGACCAGGTTCTTTTCAACGGTGCCAATCGCCCGGTTTACAAGAGCACTTCGGTCGAGGAATGCTTCAACGATCACACCTTCCGGCAGCGTTTTATTGATCTGCTCGATCCTCTCTTTCACACGACTCACAACTGCAAGCGAGTTCTCGCCCTTGAGCATCATAAGCACCGCGCCAACTACTTCACCTTCGTTGTTGTAGGTCATGGCGCCATAGCGCGTTGCGAACCCAAGTCGCACATCGGCAATATCACGTATCAGCACGGGTATGCCGTTAGATGTATTCCGCACAACGATCTTTCCAAGGTCGTCCTGGCTATTGATCAAGCCTTCCACCCGGATGAACCATGCATTGGGTTTTTTATCGATGTATGCTCCCCCAGTATTTTGGTTGTTCGACTGAAGAGCAGTGAAGATGTCGTTGATCCCAAGGTCGTAGCTTCGAAGCTTGTCGGGGTCGATCGCGATCTCATATTGCTTCAGAAATCCCCCGAAGCTTGCCACATCCGCAACACCTTTCGTCCCGAGTAGCTGCCTTCGAACAATCCAATCCTGGATCGTTCTCAACTCCATTGGATTGTACTTCGATTCGTAGCCTTTCTTTGGCCTTACCACATACTGGTAGATCTCACCAAGGCCGGTGGTGATTGGCCCGATCTCCGGCAATCCAACTCCAGCTGGTATCTGGCTTGCAGCCTGCGTGAGCCGTTCGTTTACCTGTTGACGTGCCCAAAAAACATCGACACGATCTTCAAACACGATAGTAACAACCGACAATCCGAAGCGCGAAAAGCTCCGGATCTCTTTTATGTCGGGTATCGTCGCCATGATCTGTTCGACCGGGAACGTAACAAGCCTTTCAATATCCAGTGCCGACTGCGACGGCGCGACTGTCAGTATTTGCACCTGGTTGTTTGTGATATCGGGTACCGCATCGATCGGAAGCTTTGTAAGGGAATAACCTCCCCACGCAATCAACCCGATCGTGAGTAACCCGATGATCAGCTTATTCTTAATAGAATAATGAATGATCTTATCTAACATGAACTAATAGTTGATGATTATAGAATATTGTCGCACGTTGACGTTAATCGTAACGTCCGCACGAATTGAAAAAAGCAGGAAGGAAAGACTAAGCCCGTGGAGGCTGCCAGATGGATTGGTGTGTGTTTGTCAACACACCTTCATTGTAAGGGATCGTTAGCTTCGTGTTGTGACCAACACGATTGCTATCAATAGTCGAAGAATAGCCAACCTGCACGTGAGAAGAACAACAGGCACAGATGCAGAATGGTGTGCAGAGATCCTGCTCCTCTTCACTATGATTATGTTTATCAACGGTGGTAACAGAAATGCCGGCTCTTTGTTCATCCACGCAGGTGTCGATATCGCCACATGGACGCAAATCCAGGAACACCACGTAAACTGCCAGTATGATGTGAATGAGTTTCACAGACCAAAGGTAAGAGATTTGATAGTGCAACAGGATTGCATCTACGAACTTTTCATGCCCGTTTGCTCAAAGAAACCGCCCGGATTCGGCCCTTTTGACACTATTATTATGTGACGACCGCCTGGTAAATATTGCGGGCGTGAAACTTTAATCGTAATATTACGATTAAGTGCATATGGATCTAATAAGGACAGAAGAATTTGCCGGAGCGCAGAACGCTCTTGCGGTCACCGCAAGAGCGGGGGGACACCCTGCCCGGATCGCTATCCAGCAGTTGTTGACTGGCACGAAGGCGTGCGTATGCAGCGATATTGTCGATGAATTATTCTTGTCGCAATCCACCGTTTCCCAACACCTGAAGGAGTTGAAGAACGCCGGGCTTATCAACGGCGACGTCGAGGTACTGGTGTCTGCTACTGCATTGACGAGAAGGCGTGGAGTAAAGGGGAAAAACAGCTGCGCAATTTCGTGGAGGGTTTCACCGGAAAAAACTGTTGCTGATGTTCTTTGTTGAGGATACGATAAGGAATTTATTGCGTGAATTTGATCGCGTTCCACAACACCGGAAAGTGATCCTGAACGACATCGCTGGTTTTTGCCGATCGACGTCTCCCGCGAACCTTGTTTTCATTTGTACTCACAATTCACGCCGCAGTCACATCTCCCAGGTATGGGCGCAAACCGCTGCTGCATACTTCAACACTTCACATGTTGCAAGTTATTCCGGTGGTACTGAAGCTACAGCCTTCAATCCCCGGGCTGTTCGTGCAATGCGGGAACTTGGATTTGAGATTGAGGTGGCGACCAATAATCAAAACCCCCGTTACCTCGTTCGGTACTCCGACGCTCATCCATCATTCGAAGTCTTCTCAAAAAAATATGACGATCGCGAAAATCCTTCAACCGGTTTTGCAGCTATCATGACATGCACGCATGCAGACGAAAACTGCCCGGTGGTTTCCGGCGCGTCAGTTCGGATCTCGTTGCCGTTCGACGACCCTAAAGACTTTGATGGCACGGATGTCGAGCGGATCAAATACCATGAACGCTCACTGGAGATTGGCCGCGAGATATTATATGCATTTTCACAAATCGGAAAATTATGATCACGGATCCGAAATTCTTCCAGAATGAACTTCTGGGCTACGTACTAAAGAGAGTGAAAGACAAATCACTCGCACAGGATATCGTACACGATGTGTTCCTGAAGGTTCAGGCCCGATCGGGCCAGCTCAGGGAGAATGATAAAATGGTTGGATGGATATACCAGGTAGCAAAAAATACGATCGTCGATCACTTTCGGTTCACGTCGAGGATGGTGAATGCGAATGACGTTGATTGGGAGGAGGAAAAAGAGAACCTGAATGAGTGTGTCGAGCGCTGTATTACCGGCAAGCTGCAGACACTTCCGGAAAAATATAAAGAGGCCCTGGAGTTATCGGACCTACAAGGCCTTTCGCAGCTTGAACTGGCCAAAAGATTAAATATTTCGTATTCCGGTGCGAAGTCACGCGTGCAGCGAGCGCGACGGATGCTTAAAGAGAGAATGGAGAAAGACTATCACGTAAAGCTCGACGGCTATGGCAATGTGATACGTTGCAAGAATCGTGTACCATGTTGTGTATAAAAGAGAGGCGGGAATTACACCGCCTCTTTTTCATTTAGCAGCATCCCACTGGAGGAACACCACCGCAGCAGCCGCTTTCGCAACAGCCGGGATCTCTTTGATCTTTCATGATAGTTTTAATTTTTGTTAATAGTCGATTGGCTGCTTTAGCCATTGTATTGACGGCAGCTTCTGAAAAAAGACGCAAAAAAAAATTGAAGGGGGTTACTCCCTGATGTATACCGCGAGGTAAGTGGTCGATGGTGCCGTAAATCCGAGACAACCGGGTTTTTGAACCTGGAATACTGAATGGAATTTGTATCCGGCCGCCGCATTGTTGTTTAGTCTTTCTGCGAGGCGCTCAATCCCCTTGTTCGAGAATTCCACACCGATCTGTTCAATTTTGTAATGCATGCTTTGTTTATTTAGAAATTATAGCTCGTCAACACCGCCGTTTTTTGGGTTGCAACGACTGAGTCTTTTGATAGTAAGGAGGGTGCCTTTTAGAAACGTATTCTGCCGGTAAGCTGCTTCTGCGTAATGGGAGCAACTCGGATCGAACACACATCTGTTTCCTAATCTTTTTGACAACGTCTTCTGGTAAGTTCGAATGAGTTTTAGGATCCAGTAACGCCATCTGGGCCTGACCGGAATTGGGAGACTCTCGATTGCTAAGTCTTTCTCCGTTTTCCCGAGGATCTGCCGTTGGACGATAATCAGATCTTTCGGATCGACATTGAATTCGAAAGTGTCCATGGTTAATTACATTTTACTCCTTCGATAACGGTCCATAACACGTCGGTAGATCCTCTTAGTCTAAACTCTACGGTCCCGGAAAAGACATGTGTATCAACTATGTGAATGGAAATGTCCTTTTTCATAATGGCAATCACACCGGCGTCCAATAGTTTTTGAAACGCTTCGTAATCTTTATCGACTGCGTATCGCACTGCGTCCTTCAGGTATTTTTCACTAGACTTTCATTCCTTTCTTTACCCGTTATGGCACTCCCTTGAACAAGTCTTACAGCCGTTGGCGTCGGAGTAATGTTTCTTCGCCGCAGCAACTGCGCTTTGACAGTTTGGATGAGAGCCCAATTCAATAAAACTGTCTTTTGGCCACCAGACGCATCCTTCCTTATGAACTTCATGATCCCAATTCGGAGATTGGGTGTTCTGATTTACCCGATAGTTTGGCATATGTTTGAATGGTTGTTCTCTTGAAGAATGGAATAAGTGCCTGCTATCCGAAAACAATTCTCCCAACAACTCTCTATGCTTTCCGAATAACATTTTCTGGCTTCCCCGCTGTCACTTGATTCTTGCCCGGAAACGGACCCATAAGTTCAATTCCGGTCGTTAAGTCGATCATCATTTCGCTTTTTAGTGGTATTATCGCCTTCCCTGGTGGCACTATTGTTGGAATACATGCCCGGTTTACCTAAAAAATAGCATCCATGCTGAAGAACTACTTCGTAGTTGCCCTCCGACACCTCGTCAGGCACAAGCTTTTTTCGGTACTCAATATTTTTTGCCTCGCCATCGGCATCACACTCACCATGCTCATCGGCGCGTATGTTGTTACCGAACAAAATGTAAACGCCTCGCTTCGGAACATCGATCAGCAGTATCATATCAAAAGCAAGTGGAAGTCGGAAAACATGGGCATGGAGATCATCACCTTCAGCCCATTGGCAAAGACCCTCAAAGAAGAATATCCTCACCTTATCGAGAACTACTATCGGTTCGATCCCGCAAGAGCCATCGTCTCTGTCGACGATAAACATTTTCGCGTCGGAATAGCGATCGGCGATACCACGTTCCCGTCGATGTATGGTTTTGAGTTAGTTCACGGAGATCAGGATACGCCGTTCCTCAACGATCAGTCGGCAGTTGTAACTGAATCTTTCGCCATGCAATTCTTTGGCAGAAAAGATATTGTCAATGAAGTGATCTCTATCCAAACACCGCGCGACGGCAGGATTATTGATTTCACTGTCACCGGCGTCCTGGGCGAGCTCCCATACAATAATTCTATAACCAATTTCACAGGACGCCCTTACCAGGTCTTTATCCCCATGCACAACAATCAGTACTTCCAGCCCGACGGGGACAAAGGAGATAATTGGAACAACACTAACATGGTGAACATGGTCGAATTGAAGAAGGGCATTTCACCTGCCGAAGTCGAGACAGCGCTTGCGCAGCTCCTCGGGAAATATCAACCATTGCATACACGAGGCAAGATCGAAGCCCAGCTTGAGGACGTGAAGGGTTATTATCTTAAGAAAGACAATGAGGCAGTTGGTAAAATGATCGTTACCCTGCTCTCGATCGCAGCATTCATTCTCCTGATGACGATAATCAATTTCGTTAATATCCACATCGGCACTTCATCTTACCGCCTGAAGGAGATTGGGCTGCGTAAAGTTTTCGGCGGACTGAAACTGCAGATCGTCTCGCAACATCTTTTAGAAGCATTGATCCTTACCTGCATAAGCCTTCTCCTGTCGCTGGTAGCATACGAATTGTTGAGCCCGATCTTCAGCCAGTTGCTTGGTACAAGAATGGATCCTGTCTGGAAATTCAGTGTCGACAACTGGCCTTTCCTCGTGTTTGTTGTACTGATCGTCTCTATTCTGTCGGGAGTCTACCCGGCATTTACATTGAGCTCATTGAGTATCATCCAGGCGGCCAAAGGAAAGTTGAGCTCGATCGGGGGAAGAACGAGTTTAAGGAAGGGATTGCTGATCACACAGTTTTCTCTTGCCATCATCACCTTTATCTGCGCTCTCACGATTTCGCGACAGGTGTCGTATTTCTTCGACAAGGACCTGGGCTATTCCAAAGAACAGCTGCTTGTAGTTTCTTCTCTTCCGCGACAATGGGATTCTACGGGTGTTGTTAAAATGGAAAGCATAAAGGAAGAACTATTGCAGACACCCAATGTTAAAGCAGCCACCCTTTCGTACGACATTCCCGACGGGGCTTTCCTCAGTTACGGCAATGTTTACCCGCAAGGCAGCGACAACTTCGTAAGCATGCTGACCATGAGTGGAGACGCAGACTTTGCGGAGGTGTTCGGACTAACGATGATCGAGGGAACGTTCCTCAAACCAGAGAATGGGAACAATGTGCGCGGGCGCGTGGTGCTGAACGAAGCGGCCGTGAAAGCTTTAGGTTGGACGTCCGCGGTCGGTGAAACGATCCGGCTACAATCGAACGGTGCAGATTATTCATTAACGGTTGCTGGTGTCGTAAAAGATTTTCACTATGGCTCTATGCAGGCAACTGTTCAGCCATTGTTGTTCGCCGACGTGAACGAACCTTATGCAAGGGTATATCGCTATTTCTCAATTAAGGTTGGCACGTCGGATCTCTCGACCACGATCAATGATCTCAAGAAGAAATGCGGGATGCTGTTGCCCGAGTCCGGTTTCGAATATACATTTATGGACGACCGCTTCCAGTCGATGTATACTTCGGAGTTGCAGTTGAAGACGGCAAGCGATATCGCTACGATACTGATGCTGGTTATAATGCTTCTCGGAATTTTTGGGATCGTGTCGTTCTCGTTGTCGAGTCGCACGAGGGAGATCGCCATCCGGAAGGTAGTAGGGGCGAAGGCGATAAACATCGTAATGCTGTTTGCGAAGGATTACGCAAAGCAGATCCTCATCGCGAATATAATCGCATGGCCGCTCGCATTTGTGATCAGTAACTACTGGCTCCAAAGCTATGCCTACCGGGTTGATCAGAACATTACCCCGTTTATTTCGGCGGCGGGTACCATGCTGACGGCAGCGTTTATGTTGATTGCCGTACAGTGCTATAAGGCAGCCGTTGCAAATCCAGTCAAAGACCTGAAGAGCGAATGATCTATAGTAAGTGCCTTATCGTGTAGGCACAGGAATAACTGCCTGGCTGTTGTGTCCGGCTTCACCAACCGCCTGTACTGCGAAGTAGTAATTATCTTTCGAGTAGGGCAGGTCTGCTTTAAGATCTGTCACAAATATCTTCTTCTCCCAGAAAGGCTGATACGTTTCCCGGATAAGTACGTTGTAACCTTTCGGCTTCGGCCCCGACGCGGGTGCTTCCCACGTGAGATAGGTCATGTTGTCGAGGTTCACCTTCATCTTCACACTTTGTGGTTTCGAGGGAGCTTTTGCGAGCGATGCAAGTGTTGCCAGGTTCAGCCGTGCAACATTGGCCGCATAGGCAAAGTCGACGTGCTTTAAAAGATCTCCGTACTCTTTGCCATTCTCGGTTCTTACAGTTTGATGTTGTTGCGTGAAATTTTCATTGAACTCGGTAAATCGGACAGCGACGAATCCATTTTGTAAGAACGGCGTGTGATCGCCTCCACGCAGGAACCGATCTGGACGCATGTTCATCGTCGCTGTGAATCCTTTCGTGTATGGTTCCGCTACCTCCTTTATGTACCTCACAAGTTGACGCGACGGACTGTCGTTTTCAGCCCTCACCGATTCCCTCGCTTTTTTTTCGTCCTCTGTTTCAATTGATGGGACCATCTCGCTGAACACACGAACAGTCTTGTCGTTCTTGTCACCCGTTTCGCTAGCGACCGAGTTGCCCACAATATCATTGTTAAGCATGGCAATAAGATTGACCTTGTTGGCTTTCATTTTTTCGGCCATGTGCCGCGCGCCGATCAGTCCCTGTTCTTCACCCTGCACAGCCATAAAGATGATGGTGCAGGGGAATTTGTGTTTCGACATAATACGTGCAAGCTCGATCACAACAGCAACACCCGACGCATCGTCGTTGGCGCCGGGAGCCATGATCACGCTGTCCATTACGTCGGTAGCACGGGAGTCCAAATGACCGCTGATGAGCAACACACGATCATCGTTTGGATCGCTTCCCTTAAGGGTACCAAGTACATTTTTCATAATAACTCTGCGTGTTATCCGGGCATTCCGTCCACCGGGTAAGACCTCTGCGGGATCGAGCTCAACGGTCATGTCGGCGCCGGTTTGTTTACGGAACTGCAGGAACTTAGACGCAACCCATCGCCTCGCTGCACCAATGCCTGTAGTTTGACTTACCGTGTCGCTGAGCGAATGGCGCGTCCCAAACGACACCATTTTCTGGATATAGTTTTTAATACTGTCTGCCGATATCTCTTTCACCATCGTGGCGATTTCGGAGTCGAGGGCCGGACTTGCCGATTTCTTTTGAGCCATTGCGAACGAGGAAATAGCGATGAAGAGTGTGATCAGGGGTAAGCGCATGAAGAAAGGTATTAAATAATTTCAGATTCTATAAAATGGACAAACCTCATTCATCGCGGTGAGCGGATTGGCAGCCGGCCTTACTATTGCAATCGTTACTTTTTTACGGGTGCGTTACCGGCAGCGATGAGAAATCCTGTCGGCTCATTGAAAACGGAACAGGGATCACTGCTTGACAAAGACCGCGTAGAAGGACCGCGCTCCCAGCATCATTGCAACTGTCGTAGAATAGCAGTCGGTCGTTGCCTTTGTTACCTCGTGTCCCGGGATTGATGTGAACGAACTGCCCTTTCCCACCGGGGCACCGAACTTGTCAAACAAAGTGACGTTGTCGTCGTCGGTACAATCTCCCGGCTTGATCACGAACCGTGTAAACGGCACCGAGTCTTTGGCGATCCCACTGACCTTCGATAGCGTCCACCCGCCGGAGATGAGGAACGGTGTAACATCCATTTGTGGGACTTCGAATGGATCGGATACCGTGATGAAAGGCATCTGTATGGATGACCGGATAACTTTCAGGCCTTCGCGGTCCCATGACCATACTGCCCAAAAATATGTTGTGTTAGGCGTAAGCGCGTGTGCCGGTATTTTGTCCTGGATCTTCCGGTCACTCACCTCACGACCATCTTCAAACGCTACCTGGAAGACGCCACCAACATTCTTGCCGGTGCCGAGGCCGGAATGCCAGCCCCACACAGCGTCTTTGTCGTTCAGTCCCTGGTTCTGGTTGTCGCTCCCAATCTGCTTTTTAAAAATAGCTGCCACGATCAGCGGGTCTTCAACATTGCGCCACTGTAACTTTGGAGTAACGGGTTGGTGACTTACATGTGTAATGATTTCGCAAGGGGAGATGGGGCCGGTAATTGCCTGGTATTGTTTCGATGTTTCGACGTCGCCCTTCATAGTGTACGAACGAGCATTAAGCACATATGTGTACTCTGGAATATCGATCGACCTGTCTACAGATAAGACCCTTGCGCTCGAAGGAATTGCATCATAGAACGCCTCGAGATCAAACCCTTCAATTTTATAGTTATTCTCCCCCGATCCGCATGGCCCGGCTTCAGGTCCTCCACAACTCGGTGCCAGGGTGAGCGCGGCAAGAAAGAAAGCGATCGATATGATTCGTATAAGTTTCATCGGAAGTAGTAGAGGAAAACAACGTTGCCGCTTATTGCCACCATGTTATCGTAGCCGCGCCTTAGGGCTGCATTGCCAAACTGATTGAAATCATAGTTGTTGATTTCGATGTTTGGATATATCATGCCATTAACACGAAGGTTGACAACCACATTCTTCGGTAATCCCGGTCCGTTGTATACAACACCGGTGAACAAACCACCGCCAACCTGTGTATTCCAGCGATTAGTGATTTCGAAGTATTGAGTATCTAACGGGCTAACGCGTTTCTCGAGTGGTATCTGCACAAACGGAATTACACTCGCACCCAAAAACCATCCCCAGGGACCGTGATCATCGGGCTGCGTGTTCGGTATGTAATAGGCAGCCTCGAGTTTAACATCGTACAGATTGTACCGGCTCTCAACAGGCGGAATGTTTTGATTTCCCAGCGGAGTATACTGTTCGAATACGGTGATCGACTTTGTCATTACAGGTATGCGGATCTGGAATGCCCACTTCGCTAACGCCAGTTGAACCATGACGTCGCTTTCGAAAGCATTGCTTGGCCTTGTGAGTGTTTTCTTGAATGGCATGAATCCACCAGGCATAATGCCGACCCCGACCTGCGCGCTACAGTCGATCCACGCGATCAACAGCGCAATGACAAAGAAGCGTCTCATCATTTTCTTACAGCCTGGCCCCTGAGCTTTTTACAGTAGTCTGCTTTGATATTTTGAACATAAACGATATTCCATGATTCGACATGAAAGACCACCGTGTCACCTTTTATCGTTCCGCCGTTCGCGGTGACATCGATCCCGCCAAAAGCTGCACTCACGTCGGCGGCTGCGGTGCTTGTCAGGAGAATTGACATATCGCCGGTTCCCCGGTATACTTTGTTGATAAAGTTTGCGCCCTCCGACTTCCCAAAAAGGAATTCTCCGCTGTATCGGGTTCCCCCGGAATACGTACCACACACTGAGTTTGTGTTGAGCGAAGGTGTGTTTTTGAAACCAACAAGTTTCAATATGTCTGTAATGTTTACGTCGACGCTCTTGACGCGGCCCATATCGAGCGTTGCATCCACACCGAAGCCCTTCAGATTGAGCTTCCCGGTTGCCGTCTTTGTAAGGCTTGTCCGGAGCTTCATTTTATTGTCGTTAACGTCGCGGCTCTCGATGTCATCGGCATTTGAATTCACACGGTGAGATTCAGCGATGTTGTCGATCGAGACAAACACTCTTCCTGGTTGAGCTGACTTTTTGTCGGCGTTCAGGTTAGTTGCAGGCTTACCCAGTAACTGTTTTGCATACGCTTCATCGTCCGATCCAAGGAACAAATACAGACCGTCGGTTAATTGCTGCGCTTGTGAAGTGCCGACAATGCATAACAGTAAGAGGAAGATAGTCGTGATTTTGATGTTCATGATTGATGATTTTAGCCGGGTTATAAATAAAAAAAGCCCATCCGGCACGTCATCAATGGATGACACGCCGGAATGGGCTCATGACGAATATAACAGGCTAAATCAGAAATTACAACATCACCACCTTCCCGGTCCTCACCGACTCATCGCACGCAAATGCAATCCTTAAACTATTCACTGCATCCTGTACGTGGTCTGTCAGGTCAATGTTTTCGTTGATTGCTTTCAGGAAATAGCGCTGCTCACGATTGCAAAGTTCCTGGTGGTCGGGTTCGTCTTTCAGGTTTATCCAATCGTCCGGTTTCACAAACTGGTCGTTCTTGTCCAGCGAAGAATGGTGATATCGCAACGACTCTGTCTTGGTATGTGATTCCACTGAATCCGATTTGCCCGCGCCACCTGCTTCTTTCGCTACGATCGACACGCAGCCTTTCGGGCCAATAACGTCTTTCACAAAGAAGGCGGTTTCACTCATCATTGGTCCCCAACCGGCCTCGTACCATCCAACCGATCCATCTTCGAAGCGGATCTGCAGCTGACCGTAGTTGTAGTTGCCAACAGGGATCTCTTCCGTAAGGCGAGCTCCGATGGCAGATACCTGGACCGGCTTCGATCGCGTCATCTGGCACATCACGTCGATGTAGTGCACACCACAATCCACGATGGGACTCAGACTTTCCATCAAATTACGGTGTACGGTCCACATGTTGCCATGACTTTGCTGGTTAAGGTTCATTCGCATCACGAGAGGCTTGCCAAGCTCGTGTGCAATCTCCACAAAACGTTCCCACGACGGATGATGTCTCAGTATATAACCCACCACAAGTTTTTTGTTTGCTTTCTTCGCTGCTGCTGCAACACGTTCGGCGCCTGCAACTGTGTCGGCCAGTGGTTTTTCAATGAATACATGGCAGCCTTGCTCAAGCGCCATGATGGCGAAACGTTCGTGCGTGTCGGGGTAGGTGGAGATACACACTGCGTCGGGTTTTGTCGCACGCAACGCTTCTTCGTACTCGTTAAATAATTTATATCCACCGCCAAGTTTTGTATTCAGTACTTCCTTGCTCTTGCCGGTCGATACCAGGCCACAGATCTCAACGCCGTCGAGCAGGTGATATGCCTGTGCATGCGAGGCACCCATATTACCACAGCCGACAACAAGTACACGTAACGATTTTGTTTGATTGGACATAAGCAAGATTTTTAAAGAGTTCCAATCTTACAGGAAAATGCCGTGATATTAAAATGTATTGTGTTTTTACAGGACGCATCTACCCCCTTTTTTGTCAGAATCACACCCCGGTCGGGTAGCTTCGATTACCAATCTTTGCAGGAAACAATAAGATATGTCACTTGAAAAGGAAAAACTTCACGCTGCGCTAACAGCGGCGTTCAATGAATTTATAGATGCGTTTTCTGCTTTCGACGAAAGTCAGATCAATAAGAAGCCAGCACCAGGCAGGTGGACGCCGGCGCAGATTGCTATTCATATAATCCTTGCTACCGATGGCGTGCCGGATCAATCGACAAAGGTTTCTGATCGTGAAGTAGATCTGCTTTTGCCGCATATCCGCCCGTGGTGGGAAGATCTTAGTCAGAAGTTTAAGTCACCGGGTTCGCTTCAGCCGGATGAGCAAGCGAGATCGAAGCATGAGGTTCTTAAAGAGCTCGATCGTGTTCGGAAGAAAGACCTCGACATATTGGAGTCGCAAGATCTTACAATGATATGCCTGGGCTTTGAATTGCCGGGTGTGGGGTATCTTACCCGTTACGAGTGGTTGTGGTTTATAGAAATGCACCTGAAGAGGCACACGTTTCAGTTGAAGAATATGAAGCCGGTATAAGGTGCCTTCAATTCTTCATGAATTCGACGAAATCCAATTTTATAAGTTCCCAGTGTTTTCCTCGAAGGCATATTGGGTTGAAATCGTCATCGGCTCTCGAAAAATCAGTAAAGTTTCTCCTAATCACTCGCCGGTCATGGTTATGTGGATAACGCCGGGAATGCAATGACATCATCTTTGTTAATGTATAAGATTCGATCAATTCATGCAGATCCCAGAAGTCCTTCTTGCGAGCTTTACGTTGTATGATGTCGACCTTCATTGCAATAACCTCTTCTATCGTTGCTAATCGATAGATACCATTATTCAAAGGCTCCTGGATGAACGAATCAGTATGATACAGATCTAACTTTACTGCCGTGTCTTTGTTGTCGCCCACGAGGTACGATGTTCCGAGGCCAACCGGGCCAGCCACCAGATCCGATACGTATGGGAAGTTTTTTCTTAGAAACTTGTCGATTGAGATAAAGTCGATTGTTTCGTAGGGGGCATCTGTAAACAGGTCGATATCGTCCGACATACGATGACCAAGCTGCAAACTAAGACAAGTTCCACCGACCAATCGAAAGGGCGTGAAAGCGTCGCCCGACATTAAAACAGTTAATGTTTCTTTTAGCGAAGCCTTGACCGTATTCCAGTGGAAATCATCAGCCATTTATTTTTTTGTTTTCTTCTTCACCTCTTCAACTGTATTCTTGCCGTAGAACCGTATGATCTCGGCTTTCTCTTTTCTATTGCCCCTTTCCAAGACTCTTTCGATAACTGCTGCCTTTTGTCCCTGCCAGTCAATATTATTTATGTCAGTGTCCCAAAACAACCCGCGGCGGAGTTTTGTAAGCTCTGGTGTCAGGTTCCCCTGCTGTTTTCGCTTTTCTTCCTTTATCTCGTAAAAGACTTGCAGTGTCATAAAATATCCCTCTTCCAGGCCCAACGCGCTTTCTATTTTCAGAGCGAGTGGTGTGTTCATGCCACGCCTGCCTTTTGTGATCGCTCCAAGTGTCTGTGGATATTCATTAATGGAAATGGCAAAAGCCCCCTTTGCCAGCTTTCTCTCTTTGAGCTTGCGCTCGAGAACAACTCCCGGATGGATACCCTTTAAAATGGTCAATTCAGCGTTCATGCAGAAATAAACAAAATTGATTAGTTCATAAAACTAAACAAAAATGTTTATTTTCAAGTTCGGGGGCAAAACGCTTTACTTGGCCGTAGATATTCAGCCGTACCCTTGAGGTATTCAGAACCCTCTACACCCTATAAACCAAACTATTAATATTCATCCCCGCACCAACCGACGCCATCACTATAATATCTCCCGGCTTCACAGAATGACCATCGAGCTTATTTCGAACAAGGAGATCGAGCATCGTCGGGATTGTCGCCACTGAACTGTTCCCCAGCCGGCTGATCGTCATTGGCATGACGTGATCCATCACTTCATTGCAATTGTAAAGTTTGAAAACCCTTTCAAGAATGGCTTTGTCCATCTTTTCATTGGCCTGGTGCACAAGGATCTTACTTACCATGCCCAGGTCAATTCCCGCTTTGTCGAGACAACTCTTGATCACTCCCGGAACTCTCGTAAGCGCAAACTCATACACCTTGCGCCCCTCCATTTTCAGGAACAACTCATTCTTGTCTTTGCCATAGGGAAAACAGGAAGGCCCCATCGACAGGATCGAAGAATAGTCTCCGTAGGTCTGGGTCTTATGTGCGAGGATCCCGCTCGACCCGGTCTCCGTCGCTTCGAGAACCACCGCACCCGCGCCATCACTGAAGATCATCGAGTCACGATCGTGAACATCTATAACCCTCGACAGCGCTTCGGTGCCGATGACGAGGCACTTTTTTGCATCGCCCGATCTAATAAAATAGTTGGCTTGTATTACCGCTTCCAGCCATCCCGGACAACCAAACGCTACATCGTATGCAACGCAGTCGGGATTTTGAATGGCCAGCAATGATTTTATTCGTGAAGCCAGCGACGGCAACTGGTTCACGCGATTTGTTTCGAAGGCAGTGTCGCCGAAGTTGTGCGCGACGATAACGTAGTCCAGCGACTCCTTATCTATTTGCGCGGAGGCGATTGCCTCAAGGGCAGCGAGGTATCCAAGATCCGATGCGTTTTGGCCCGGCTTTGAATACCGTCGCTCTTCAATGCCTGTTACAGCCTTGAATTTATCGATGATCGCCGCGTTGCTTTGGTAAAGCTTGATTCCATCTTTCCCAAAAAACTGTGCGTCAAGGAATGAGTTATTACCTACAATGGTTTCGGGAATATAACATCCGGTTCCTGTGATCGCCGCGGTGATCATGCAATGGTGGAGATTGCCTTCGAGGTAAGGATACTACTTAACAACCCTTACGTTGATAGCATTCATCCCCTTCTTTCCACGTTCTTGCTCAAATTCAACTTTATCGTTTTCACGGATCTTGTCGATCAAGCCCGATGAATGAACGAAGATGTCTTCGTTTGAATTTGCAACTTTAATGAAACCGAAACCTTTCGCTTCGTTAAAGAATTTTACTGTGCCTTGCATGTTCTGAAAAATTAATTGTTGTTAGTTTAAGTTGAATTTTTTCTGTTCGCCTCCAAACGGATGGTTAATGATTTGAATTTTGCCCTCAGCAATCCTGTTGAGGTGCTTCAGTTGCGACCGTTCATCCTGGTCACAGAAAGAAAGCGCTTTACCTGTATTTCCTGCACGACCAGTCCGGCCGATGCGGTGTGTGTACGTTTCGATCGTGTCGGGCATCTCGTAGTTGATCACAAACGGAAGGTCTGAAATGTCGATACCCCGCGAAGCAATGTCGGTCGCCACGAGAACACGCGTCGCATTCGCTTTGAAATTTGAAAGCGATCGCTGCCGTGCGTTCTGCGACTTGTTGCCGTGAAAGGCTTCCGCAGTTATACCCGACCTTCGAAGGTCGTTCGCAATTTTATCGGCCCCGTGTTTAGTCCTTGCAAACACCAGCACGTTTCGCATCTGTTGCTGGGCGATCACGTGTTTCAGCAGCGCCTTCTTGTTAGACCGGGCTACGTAGTACACTTCCTGCCCGATTCGTGCCGGCGCGGACTTGCTCGCTATGTTGATCTTTATAGGGTTGCTGAGGATCGACGATACAAGCTGCTGGATTTCCCCTGGCATCGTAGCCGAAAGGAGAACCTTCTGGCATTTTGCCGGGATCATTCCCAGTATTCTCTTTACGTCGCGTATGAAGCCCATGTCCAGCATCCGGTCTGCCTCGTCCATAACGAGAACCTCGACCTGTGATAAATTTACTACACGTTGCTGAATAAGATCCATCAAACGTCCAGGTGTGGCAATAATAACGTCGCAGCCTCGCTTGATGCCCTGGACTTGCATGGTTTGCGGTACACCCCCGTACACAAGAACGGTCTTTACAGGCACGCGCTTGCCGTATGCCTTAATATTGTCCGAAACCTGGATGGCGAGCTCCCGGGTGGGTGTTAACACCAGTCCGCGAATTGCTTTTGTACTGTTTTGCCGTGCCAGGTTCTGGAGGAGCGGGATGGAGAAAGAGGCTGTTTTCCCGGTCCCCGTCTGGGCACAGGCAACCACGTCCCGGCCTGAAAGTATGGCAGGAATGGCCTGTTGCTGAATGGGAGTTGGGTTATTGTATCCTTTATCGCGCAGGGCTGCGAGGATAGGCTCGATGATATCGAGTTCGTTAAATGACATATTTATGGTCGCAAGTGGGGAGTTCCCAAAAAATGCTTGTTAATGAAGTTTAACTGGGGAGAGAATTAAAAACCGCAAGAGAGATGCTGGTGAATTAAGAATATCCGCAATTGATGGGGTCAAAGGTATGATAATTGTGGCCCTAATCCTAATCAAGCTTATTTTGGTTAGCTTTGAACGCTTATTCAGCTTGAAATAACAACTATGGCGAAATCCTCCGATACCTTCAACAAAAGAGAAAAAGAGAAGCAAAGACTTCAAAAGAAAAAAGAAAAAGAACAGCGAAAAGAAGAACGTAAAGCTGGCAAAGAGTCCAAGTCGTTCGAAGACATGATCGCCTACGTGGACGAGAATGGCAACTTCTCATCAACCCCTCCAGACCTTTCGAAGAAAAAAGTCATCAAAGAAACAGACATCAACCTGTCGTCGAGGAACAAAGGCGGCGCTTCTGTAGCCGACGTACGGCAGGGAGTTATTAAGTTCTTCGAGAAAGACAAAGGCTACGGATTCATCAAAGACAAAGAGACACAAGAAGAGTACTTCTTCCATTACTCATCGGCAAATTTCCCGGTGGCACAATCACAAAGTGTAACATTCGAGATCGAGCCCGGACCCAAGGGGCTTAATGCTGTACGCATCAACAAAGCAGAAGCATAGATCGTTGATTTCGTTTTTGATTTTGGCATCATTTTCTCTACGCCAGAAATCAAAAACGAAATCATGGAACATCAAAATCAACGCATCGAAAAGCGACCACGCATCAGGTCGGCTGTAAAGACTCAAGCTGTATTCAGTACAGACAGGGTAAAGGGAAGAGACTTCGACAAGAAGAAGAACCCGGCACGGTAATAGTACAGATCTCAAAAAAGAAATTGCTATGAACAATTTATTCAGGGGACTGTTGGCCGGTGCCGGCGCAAAATGGCTTGGAGGCGGACTCGTAAGTACCGTCATCATATTTTTTATCCTTTGGGCATTGCTTGGACAATGCAGCTAGGAGCGCCTTATTTTTTGTAGCGCCACATAAACCATCCCGTCAGCGACGAGGCTGTTAATAGTATTACTTCCGAAATCAGCAGCAGGGAGATCTCGTCAACAAATCTCGCCACAGTGTGAAATACCGCACCTACGATCAGGATTACCGCGATGTAGTTGGGCGTGTACGTTGTGCGAAAAATCCCTATAGCGAGTGAAACGAGTCCTAGCGGGAAAGCAAATCCCGATGGAAGGTAGATCACCCTTAAGGCCTTCGTGTTCTCGAGGGTAGATTCAAGGTCCTTCAATTGCGCTTCGCTATAACCGCCCTCTTTCAAAAGATCCTGGAAGAGTGTTGCTGTCGACATTGCCGAGATGGTGATTGCCCCCAGTGCAACCAGGCCCGTTCCAATCAACCCATAAGCGCGTGCATGATCGGGAAGCATGTACGCCAGGCCGAACGATCCGACGACAAACGACACTAATGCGATCTTGAAAACAACTACCGCGATCAGGTAATGACCGAAGTAATGAAATCCATCCGCGATCATTAGCATCGTGGGAGCACCGAAGAGATAGATCGAAATTATAAGGCGGCTGAACTTTGGAAGCGGCGACTCGTGCATCTTAACCCCGGTGCAAGTTCGATGCCGGACCAGGGTAAGTGGAATTACTTTCCGGCCTCGTCAATCCACACCTTCATCCCATTCACGCCACGGTTCGACCACAGGTAATATGGTATAAGTTTGATGTCTTTCGCCACAAGAACATCCACAGGCTGTCCCAATAAGTTCTCGCGTTTCGAGGTAAGTGCTATGTCATCGGAAACCTTCAGCTGCCTGAAATTCTTGTTGTCGACTTCTTCTGCACAATAAACGATCGGCCCCTTCTCGAATGCAACCTTGTTCGCATTACCTGCCACATCATTACTCGTTACCACTTTGCGGACTTCCATCGGGAACGATATGCGTACTTCATCGTCCTTCGACCATTCGCGTGTAAGCGACAGGTAGCCGTTATTTACACCGGCACGTTCCTCTTTGCCGTTGATCATCAAAGAAAGAGTTGTAGTACCGGCATCCCGGTAGTTGTAAAGATTTCCAGGCATTACCTCGTTCCTCAACCACCCCGGGACGCGTACCTGTAATGTAAACTTTGTCTTTTTTTCGGGTTCGAGTTTAATGATCACATCACCGTTCCACGGATAGCCCGTCTTTTGTACGATCTTCATCCCGGTGTCGCCGGTCTTCAAGGTTGCTTCGCTTGAAATGAACAGGTTGGTGTATACGGTGTCGTGCTTCGTTGCATAGATCAACCCCGCAAGCGAGGGCAGGAAGCGGATCATGTTGGTAGGGCAGCACGAACAATCGAACCACGACTGTCGTGTGCACGCACCGCGGTTGAACATGAACTTGCCGTCGGATTCCAGCGGGTTGGTGTAGAAGAATTTCTTCCCGTCGGTCGATATGCCCGAGATGAGTCCGTTGTACAGGGTTCTTTCGAGTACGTCGTAATATTTTGCATCGCCCGATAGCTGGAACATCTTCTGGTTCCACCACACACTTCCTATTGAAGCGCATGTTTCGGCATAGGCCGTAAGATTTGGAAGCTCGTAGTTCTTTCCGAATGCTTCCCCATCGTGGAGCGCACCCACGCCACCGGTGAGGTACGTTTTCTTATTCACCACGTTGTCCCAAAGGTTGTCGAGTGCGCTTGAATAGGAGGGGTCGTTAAACCTTGCGGCAATATCGGTCATGCCCGCATACAGGTATTCGGCGCGCACGGCATGGCCAACGGCTTCGGCTTGTTGGGTAACAGGCAGGTGATCCTGGTAGTACGTGCCATAAAGTTTATGGGCTGTACTGTCGCCACGCAGGTCGATAAAATACTTCGACAACGCCAGGTAGTCTTTTTTGTGAGTGATGTCGTAAAGTTTAATGAGGCCGGTTTCTACGATCTGGTGCCCGGGTGGGACATGCAGTTTGTCGGGACTGAAATTGGCGACAAGCAGGTCGGCATTCTTAAGAGCAATGTCGAGGAGATTTTTCTTGCCGGTTGCCCAATAATGCGCAGCGGCAGCTTCGAACAGGTGCCCGCTATTATAGAGTTCATGACTTGTGATCTCATTCTCCCAACGTTCTTTTGAAGGCTTAACCCAATTGGCGGGTGGTGCCGACTGGTCGATGGTGAACCAGGTAGTGAGGTATCCATCGGGCTCCTGGCCGACCTTTATGATTGATATGATCGAGTCGAGATACACTTCGAGCTCCGGGTTGGGCATACTGATCAGCGAGTATGAAGCGCCTTCGATGGTCTTATAAAGATCGGTATCGTCGAAGGGCATTGCACCGCGGGTCTTGCCCGGCTTCACTTTGCCGGCAACGAGGAAGTTATCCATTCGTCCTTCTTCGGCGCACTTTTCGAATGCATGATGGATGGTTGTGTCCTGTATCAGTTTCACCTTCGGGAGCCAGAAGCTGTCTGTGAGGATCACATTCTTGATGTCGATCGACGAGATAGGATATGAGCCGGACGTTGGAGGCTTTGGTTCGCTGCAACTGTAAAGGAGAACTACTGTGAAAAGCGTGGCGAGTGGCGCAAGGATTTTCATGACATTTTATAAATGTCAAAGATACACTTAAAAGTGATCAGTTTAGCCTTCGCTATGCAGCCCCTTTAACACCGTTCTATCTATATAGAACGTTCCGAAGGGGATCAGGCTTGCTGCGAGCACTTTCCAGGTGCGGGTTTGAAACGACCAGCCCTGTTCCAACGCTATTGTTATCGTTTGGAAAACAAATAACAGGAACAGGGCGCCGTGAATTGGTCCCAGCATTTTTACCAGTGCAGGGTTGCCAATAGCATGCTTCAGTGGCACTGCTATAAGCATAAGAACGATAAATGAAGTGCCTTCAAGGAAACCCAACAAGCGAAGTCTTCCGATGGGATCGATAATAAATTTTTTCATGAGATTCTGAGATAAGGTCTTTGTGCGAGTGGCGAGAACGGCCACGGGATTGCGATCAGTATTATGAGTAAACCGATGCCAAACCAGGTCAGCATCGTTTTGAATTTTTCCAGGTCGGTTGTCTTTCTCTTCGCCATTGCCGATCCAACCGAAACAATGGTGACCGCAGTGAACATCAGGGCCGCGTGTACGATAGCGAAGAAGGTATCGTCGCCCGAATTGTTCCAGTATGCCTGTACGAAAGGGCTGTTGAAATAAAGTATAAAGCCAATCATCAACTGCACCTGCAGCACGGTTGCCGTCCAGTGGCGAAAAGAATTGTCGGCAGCCGAGAACGGGTTGTTTGAGCGATAGCCTGTGAATGCCCGGTAGATGGCGTACAGCAACAGCAGGAAAGCTATCCACCGGAACAGGTTGTGAATTATCAGCAGGGAGGAGTACATGACACAAATTTATAAAAACATACTGAGTGGTATGTTTTTGCGTAAAAAAATTTAACGCAGCGAATTCAGGTATTTTTTCAGCTCCTTCAGGTATGTGAGGTAGCAGGGCCGCCCGTAGAGCTTTCCCATATTACGGGTGCCACCGTAGCCTGCCGAAATAAAGATTGCAACCTGCTTCCCGCTCACGTGCCGGTCAATCCTCCCGGTTTTCTTTCCTTTCTCGATCGTCGCCGCTATAGCATTCTGCCATTCCTCGACCAGTTCGAGCAATGCCTTGTGAAACTGCCTGTTCACCGACGCCATTTCTTCAATCAAATTGATCGCCGGGCATCCGTACTTGATATTAAAGAAAGGATTGTGGAGCAACAGCGCCTCCATCATATCGTAGATCTCTGCGACCGGATCGCGACCCGCCATCAGCGGTTTAACCAGGGCATCCTGCATCCCGGGATAAAGTACCTCTTTGATCATCGCGATGCCCATCGTATCCTTGTTCCTGAAATGATAGTAGAACGCACCCTTGGTGACATGCGTCTGCGCGATAATGTCGTCGATGCTTGTGAGCTGATAACCATGGGCGTACGTAAGATCGAACGCCTTCTTTAAAATGAGCCCGCGGGTGTTGTCTGCTTTTACCGACATGCCGAATCAGTGGGGCAAAACTAATATTTTCGGAAATAACGCAGCAATACCGGGCAGATGTTCTAGCCGTTCGCCGTCGCTATTTTTCCCCACGCATCAGGAAATTGTATTATTTCTTTCCTCAACCGTGATTAACAATTCGATTTATTCAGGTGACAGGCGCTGGCATGTTATTAGACACTTAGAAGTAAAATACTACACTCATGAAATCCAGATCCAAAATAAAAGCGGCTTTACTCGCGAAAAGAAAAATAACAAAAGCAATCAAGGAATTACCCGTCCCGACAATTGACGCAGCGGAACTGTTCTCGTATTTCACAGCGAATATCATCCAGAAGAAAACCCGCTTCACGCGTTAATTACCAGTGATGGTAGATCAATCCGTAACTCTCCTCTGTAACGATATCTTTCCATTGTTCAATTAGTCTCTTGTAGGCGGTGCCGACCGGCATGATCTTCCGGTCAAGATCGTAGAGCCCCAGCGCGTTGACATTGCCCGCATCGTTTCGAAGCGCCGAATCCCAATCAACCTGGTGAAGCAAACTGTACCATGTGAACCCGACTATCGGAACGCCGTCGTGTTTCAACCTGTGAACATTTGCCCATTGCTTAAGAAGCCATTCTACTGACGCGGGCATCTTGAGATTGGTCTCGGTGTGCATGATCGGAAGGCGATATCTTTTGTAGTACTGGCGTGTGATCACGTAATAGCCGAATATTTCCCCGGATGCGTGTGTGTGTCCGTCGGGATAAACAAGGTGTTCATTTGTTACGTAGTAGTCATTGCCCATCACGCATCGTGCCTTCACCTGGTTCTCGCCAAACCAGGAAATTTCTTTTTTCGTCATACCGTTCTGCAACAGGTATTCGTACATCGTCACATTTAGCGGGTAACCGTAGGTGAGGTCAAGCGACAGGAAACGTTTTTGATTAAGGAACCTGCTCCTCGGAAGAGCCTCGGGACTTACGGCATGGAAATATTCGGAAGACTCACTTTGTATGAACGAAGCGTCTGGTTGAACTTTAAGTATTTCGCGCATCGCCATGATATTTGCGCGCGACAAATTCTTCAATGCCCTTACAAATGCTTCGTCAGACTGGAGTCTTTCGTTCCACCACCCGTATTGTGCCGAGAACATGGCCGTGATAAAGATCTCGTTAATAGGTGTGTAGAGCTTAAGCTCGGGAAAGCGTTTCGCAAAAGCGAATGAGTACTCTGCAAAGTGCTCTGGAAAGTCCTCGTTCTGAAAATTTCCAAGCCAATCGGGAACACCGAAATGACAGAGGTCCACGATCGGTGTTATCCCTAATTCTTTCAACACCTGGAAGGTCTCGTCGGTAAAGTTCCAATCGTACTTACCAGGAGCAAGATGAGTTTTGTAGTAAGGAGGACCATAACGAAGAAATTCGATTCCAAGATCCTTTACAAGCGACAGGTCTTCGCGCCATCTCTTGTAATGGTCGGCCTTTTCCATTTCATCAACTCTTTTTTCAGTGCCATCGGGTAGTAAAATAGTCGGATAACTATTTTCCATGCCGGTGGTGAACATAAACTTGTTTCCCGACATAAGATCCTGTTAAGCTATAATTTCTTCCCTGGGTACTTCGGTACCGATTTGCGCCCACCAGCCGGGAGTGTCCAGCAACGGATCGGAATAGTTGCCATTTAGTGCGAGAGATCTGACAACATTACCAAGCGCATTCAAATGTAAGTTGCCTTCATGAAGGTCGAACCCTCCGCATTCATAACGCATGTTACATTGAGTGAGAAGAGTATCCCAGTCGTATGCGCCAAGCAGGCTCCACGCAGTTAGTGCACGAACGTCGACGCCAATTCGCTTGAGCGCACGGGCCTGGTGCCACATCTCCATCAGCCAACGGATCTGTTCATCGCAAGTACATCCCAGGTGTACTTCTGTCATTACGATCGGAAGGCGGTAGCGATCCCAGCATTCAACCGCAAGTGCTGCCATGCCCTCGGCGCAGCCTGCCCTGTGCGCTTCGGTGTCGATATAACGATGTTGCCCGTTGCCCCCGATATTTTCCAGTGGCACTCCATCGATGTTGTGACTAAGAAAGCGTTCTGACGTCACATAGTAGTTGAGACCAAGCATCGTCGGTGGACAAGCGTTCTGCAGGAAAAACGTCAGCTCTTCGGCAGGTATTTCCGATTGTATAAAATAATCCCAAAGTGGATGATATTGATTGATCATTCCGCATAACAGGTCGTAGCTTAGCCATCGGCGTTGATTTTCGAAGTCGGCCTGGTATTTAAGTACTTCGGTACTGTGAACCTTGGCAAGGTCTTCGGTTTGAATGAACACGGCCGCCGGATTGACCTTTCTTATCTCTTTCATTGCAAGCACTGTTGCTTTCATTTGATTGATCAACGCTCGACAAAAGTCAACGTCGTTCCTTTTATGTGGAAACCAATGTCCGTACAGGCAAGAGAACCGTGCTGTGGTGAGCGGTTCATTGATTGGTATAAAATTACTGAGCCAGGGAAAGGTTCTTGCGAGTCGTGCTGCATACCGTGCGAACTTTTCGGGAAACTTTGGATCGAGCAGGTTTGTGAAGGCGGGACCGCTGCCATGGTGGAGCAAGCCGACCACCGGCACCATTCCGGAGGTAGCAATGAGACTCAATCGTTTTTCTGCCCATCGCCAATCGATCGGTTTCGACTCGTGTTGTTGATGTTTCTCCCACAGCACCGGGTAACGAAGGTGGGTAATGCCAAGATCTGCAAGGGCACGAATATCGCAGGGCCTCGCGTAATGTCCCGAGTACTCCAACTGATCTCTGAAAGTATTGCCTATGCGGTTGATCGTACATTCAATGCCACCCCACATTTCAAGCCCTGAGTGCGGTAAGTTTGTGTTCAGTAACATGCTCTCCATTAATTTCATACAGCGCAATTTTCTTGTACAAGGCCAGTGACTGCGCTACAACCTGGTCCATGTTATAATATTGATAAGTGGCCAGGCGTCCCGTGAAGTATACATTTGGCAGATCGGCGGCAAGTGCACGATACCGTTTATAAAGTGTTGCATTTTCTGGCCGGGGAATCGGGTAAAACGGATCGCCGTCTGATGTCGGATATTCATAGACAACCGTGGTCTTTGCATGTTTTTGACCTGTCACATGTTTGAACTCCGTAGTTCTGGTATATAAATGTTCATTCGGATAATTGATGGTGCCGGTCGATTGAACAAATTCACTTTCAAATGTCTCGAACTTGAAATCGATCGAACGGTACGGCAGCTTCCCATAGATGTAGTCGAAATAGTAGTCAACCGGGCCGGTATAGATCAATTTCCGGTGTGGGATCTCATGCTCCACTTCTTTGTAGTCTGTATTCAACAGGACTTTAATGTTCGGGTGGTTCAACATGTTCCTAAACATGTTTGTATAGCCATGCGAGGGCATTGCCTGGTAGGTATCGGAAAAGTATCGATCGTCGCGATTGTTTCGTGTGGGAATGCGGGCAGCGACCGATGCGTCGAGCTCTGAGGGATCGAGATCCCATTGCTTTTTTGTATAGCCCTTGAAAAATTTCTGATATAGCTCTTTTCCTACCTTATTCATCACCACGTCTTCCGAGGTGAGCAGCTGGTCTTTTTTAACGGCCCGGCTGGCGAGGAACTCATCTACCTCCGATGAGTTCAGGTTGAGGCCGTACAGTTTGTTGATGGTGTTCAAATTGATCGGGATCGGCACGAGCATTCCATCGACGCTGGCTAATACCCGATGCTCGTATGTTCTCCAGGGCGTGAACCGGCCAAGGTATTCAAACACTTCCTTGCTGTTAGTGTGAAAAATATGCGGGCCGTATTGATGGATGAGAATGCCATGCTCATTGTAATAATCGTAAGTATTCCCTGCAATGTGATCGCGCTTCTCAACCAGGATCACCTTCTTATTCAACTGCGACGCCAGCCGTTCGGCAATTACAGCACCGGCGAGGCCGGCACCAACTATCATATAATCAAACATAAGACGAGTATTGGTCTGAAGACTTATTTAACCTGGGTCGCTCAGGGGCAAATTTGTGATCACGTGTCGACATTATTAGCGACGCCATCGACCTCCAGGTACGGTCCCATGAAAGCGTTGCCAGTTTCTTGTCTACCCGTTCCAGCCATTGGTCGTAGCCTCGTGATGCGAGTAGTATTTCACTTTTTTTAATGAATTCATCCGCGTTGCCGACGATGTCTACAAGACCGTCGGCCCCATAATCATTCACAACATCAACGATCGCGGTGGAGATGACGCGTTTTCCTCCGCACAAATACTCGGGAGTCTTCGTCGGGCTTATGAATTCGGTAGCTTCATTTAAGGCGAACGGCATTATAGCTATGTCCCAACCCGATAGATAATACGGCAGATCTTCGTATGTCTTTTGTCCCAGGTAATGGATGTTCTGTCGTTGGGGCAGCGATGCCGGATCAATTTTCACAACGGGACCAACGAGTATGATTTGCCAGTCGGGCCGCTTTCGTGCAACACTGTCGACGAGCGCGATGTCTAAACGTTCGTCGATCACGCCGTAATATCCGAGCCTCGGCCGCGCGATCGATGCCTGGTGGGTTGGTTGCGGCAAGTTCTTTCTCGATTGCCGGAAGTGTCCCTGGTCGATGCTGCTCGGGAAGGCGAAGATGTTCGAATGAAATTTTTTCTTTACTGAATAGAGATGTTTGCCCCCGGTAAATACGATGTCGGCCTTTTGAAAGAGCTCAGCTTCGAGAGCTCGTAATTCGGGAGGTGCAAACTTGAAATTACTCAGTTCGTCCATGCAGTCATACACGAGGAGGATTGGTCGAAGGTGACTTGTGAACTTCAACGCCATGGGAGTATAGTACCACGTCATGTAAGTAATAATATTCTCGTCGGTCATCAGGCGATCCAGCAGGTTCCTTAAGCGTTGCTCTACCGGGGAAGTAGATCCCGTGCCTGATAAGTTTGGAGTAACAATTGTTATGTCGGTTCCAACCGGCCGGCTTAAGTGCAACCAGTCGTGAGCATGATCGGAATAAACCGGCTCTTCGAAATAAAAAACTCGTCCGCTGTGCCGGGTCATTAAATGCTGCGGACGTTGGTAGACAAAGTTCCAGCGAAGGTGGCTGAAACAAATAAGGTCTGGTAAAGGCTCTTCGGTCATAGTTCAGTTGATTCAGTGAAAACTATGCCACGGAGACTCTATCGAGATTTATACGTAGGGGTTCTGTTTTTAAGTGTCCTTACCTGCGTCAATGATCAGTGAACTGAATTGGCTTTGCTTAATTGTTTACAAGTATCAACTGAATTGACTATGGGCTATCGTTACCCGGTCAGTCACTTGTCGAATTCTTTTTTGAGTATTTTTGTAAGCAATGCGGTTCTACAATTCCCTGCGATGCATCCGATCACTGTCACAACACTTATTCAATCCTCGCCTTCAAACCTGTGGCCT
>DASRSO010000091.1:0-18577 GCA_035656375.1 Cyclobacteriaceae bacterium
ATGCAAAGAACGACGGTGACGATAACCGAGGTGGTGAGCCTCGACCTTCCGCCCGACAGTTCAAAGAAAGTTGAAAAGCTTGCGGGGTCCCTCTTTCCGTCGGGCGATGATGCTTTCGGCTGATCGTATTCGGCAACGTGCTTTCGATTTTTCTTTCGTTCGCGTTTGGCGAGGTATTTTTTTAATTCGTCTTCTTGTGAGCTCATGGAGTAAAATTTAAATCCCGGTGTACCATGCCCACCCGATGTCTTCACCGTAGTCGACGAATTTATCCGACACTTCGATCTTCTTTATGTACTTAATGCTTTTGTACCCGATCTGCCTTTCCAGGCGAAGTCGTATAGGAGCTCCGTGTTGGATCGGTAACGTTTTTCCGTTCATGCCGTAGGCGATCAACGTCTGTGGATGAAACGCATCCATCATGTCGATGCTGTCGAGCCACTCGTCGTATGTATGGAAAAGGATGAACCTCGCTGACGGGAGTATTCCCGCATGTTGCAGTAATGTGCCCAACTGCACGCCCGTCCACTCGGCTATTGCCGTCCAGCCCTCCTCACAAGTATGCTTTGTGATTTGCGTGGTGCGGCCAAGGTTCATCAGGTCGGCCAACGAATACAAACCGGGTTTCGATACCTGTCCTTCAACTGAAAGCCTGAAATCGTCGAACGACGTTCCAGACAGCCTAGCATAGTCTTCACTGAGTTTCGAAGGGTCGGTCGTACCTGTTGCAGGAAACGACGAGACGTCGCTGTAACTATACTCCCGCGCCAGCGACTGACCTGGCAATAATGCGCGGTGAGCCATATAGGTCAGGTTGTCGGCCATTCGGAGTATGTTGCCATACGTTGGTGGCAGTGGTTTTGTACAACCCGGCAACATCAACGCGGCGCCAAGTGACGACAATCCCGTAACAAGGGCCTGCCTTCTTGATATCATGTGTTTCCTTTTCATTTGGCAACAGTCATTGCTACGATATGTTTTTTGAAACCGGTGACGATCACCATCACGAAATGCAGGATAAGGAATAACTCCAGCGCTACTGAAACAAGAAAATGCATTGTGCGTGCAGACTGTAATCCGCCCGACCAATCGAGCAGGAATGGAAGTGCGGCAGTTACTGCTGGCGACATTGTTAATCCTGTTATTAGCATTACAGGAAACAGCCAGAATATCACGAGTGCATAAGTTATTCTTTGAGAGAGGTTATAATTGCCTGGCGTACTTTCGATGTTTTTTAGCCGAAGGTGAGCAACTATGTCTTTATAGATCGCACGAGGTGTAAGTTCCCGAAGCCGGGGCCAGATGTGTTTGTAAAAATGACCGGTAAACAGACCCATGACGAGGTACAAACTTCCGGTGATCACCAGCAACCACGCCAAAAGAAAATGCAGACTTCGTCCCCATCCGTTGTAGTTGAAAATATCGTAAGTGCGGCTTGCGCTTATCGGAGAAGACTTGCCGTCAAAGAATGCAACTTTATTTTCCCATCCTCCATGTTTGTAGTTGCGGCTTATCGGGAGTTCTATCAGGGCGGGGGTAAGGTCATTGCCAACTTCACCCCAATAGAGACGGGGATGGACCATGAGGATCTCGATGCCGGTAAAGGCGAGGCCGAAGAAAGTTAGTGTTATTAGCCAATGCGACAGGCGCACCCATAAGCGGTGGCCGACCGACGGGGTTTCGGATTGCGATTCGGGCATCCACTAAATTTACAACTAATTATTAATTGCGGTGTTGGCCAGCACGACCGACGTCTCTACCTGCCTGTCGGGGATGTTCCAGTACTTGCGTAGGAGCCGTTCTTTTTCTTCGGGGGGCGTCAACCGGAAGCCATGCTTTTGGTAAAATTCGATGGCCCATTTTGCATCGGCCCATGTTCCAATAAGGATAGGCTTGTTCGTCAGGGTGCCAAGGTGCTTCAATAACTTTCCGCCTATTCCTTTGTTGCGGGCTTTTGTCCGAACGTAAGCGTGCCGGATCAAGGTCACGTCCGACTTATCCTGAATGCCCATCACGCCAATCACCTGTCCATCTTCCTCGTAGCACCAGAACTCGACGCCATCGTCTATTTGGCCGCGCAGTTCTTGTTCGGGCATGTAGGGGTCGTGCCATCGGTCGGCAGGAATAATGCCTTTGTACGCTGATGCTGCATCATTGATTATTTCAAAGATGTCTTTGAAGTCCGATAGTTCACTGGGGCGAATCATTGATCAAAAATATCAGGAAAGTTCCTGCTTTAGCATTCTATGGATCTGCCGGCACATTTCCGGCGACACGTCATTCTTTTTCAGGTTAACGACAACGATTTCAAGCATTGCTTTGATAAGCTTTACGCTGTCGGGTTTTGTAACGAAACACAACGCGCCCAGATCGAACGCGGTTTTCTTTTCTTTGATGCCGGATGATGTTGAGTACACGATAACCGGTATGCCTTGGTACTGGCTGTTGCTCTTCAATTTTTTTAGCACGTCCCATCCACTCATCACTGGCATATTGATGTCGAGGAAAATGATATTCGGTCTGCGGGTGTCATCGGAAAGTATGTCAATCGCTTCCTGTCCATCTTCTACACCTTGATACACAATGTTCTGGTCGATCAAAGACAATGCTTCCGAGAAGATCTCCCGGTCGTCTTTGTCATCGTCGGCTAGCAGGACTTTTGTAGGTGCTGATATCATAACGTAATTGTTTTTTGACTAACTGGTAATGTTACTGTAAATACACTTCCTTCATTTTCTTTTCCCGATGCGCGGATCGATCCATGATGGCGTTCCACGATCTTCTTGCATAACGCAAGACCGAGGCCGGTGCCTTCGTAACGGTCTTTGGAATGCAACCTCGAGAAAGCATTGAAGATCTTGTCGGCATATGCAGGGTTGAAACCGATGCCATTGTCGCGCACGGTGATCTCGAAACCCTGGGCGATTGCCTTACAGCCAATTTCGATCATTGGCTTGTCCTTCGAAAATTTCAGTGCGTTGTTGATAAGATTGTAGAACAACTGGTAGATGAGTATCCTCGCCCCGTGTATCGTTGGAAGGCTGGTTTTTGTGATCACTGCGTTCTTTTGATTGATCACCATTTCGAGGTCCGACTCGATGCTGTTGATCAGCTCGTTCAGGTCAATTGGTTCGATGTGTTGCTCTCCCTCATTTATGGATGAGTAGCGCAGTACACCGTCGATCATCTCATACATGCGGACGGATGCCGTTCTCATTTTTTCGAGATACCCTTTGCCTTGCTCCGGCAATGTATCGCTGAGCTCATCCTGTAAACGGTTAATGAAAGTCTTCAGCTTGCGCACCGGTTCTTTTAAGTCATGACTGGCCACGTGTGCAAATTGCTGCAGGTCTTCGTTCGAGCGACGCAGCTCAAGTGTTCTTTCTTCAACTATAGCTTCAAGATGTTCTGTGAGCTCGCGGTATTTTCTTTCACTGTCTTCGATCTTCTTGCGGGCAACAACCTGTTCTGTTATGTCGGTGGCCATGGTGGTTACACCGGTAATACGGCCGTCAGCCTGGCGAATAGGCTGGTACACATAATTATAATATTGTTCGTGAGGTACGTTATTTTTGATGACGACGGCCTTTACTTCATTCCCATACATTGCATTGCCGGTCGTATATACTTCATCAAGGAGCTTGGGGAATGGCTGGTTGGCAAGCTCAGGGAGCACTTCCAGCAATGTTTTCCCTATGATGTCTTCAGTTTTTCCCCACGATGCATAGAGCGGTTCGTTTGCGAACGTGATCCGCATTTCACGTCCTTCAAGGATCATGAAAATGCTGGGTGATCCCAATAGTACGCTACGAAACTGCTCCTCACTCTCCTCAATTCTCTTACGCGCCTGTACCTGCTGGGTGACATCTATCGCAAAGTTCAACACACCCTGTATCTTCCCTTTAAGGTCGTACCAGGGCTGGTATATATAGTTGAAGTAAAGTTCTTTCGGTGCCCCGTTCCTGTCATGCAGCACTACGCGTGTCTCGTTTTCATAGATTGTAACACCTTCATGATACACACGATTCAATTGTTCGATGACGGGCTGATCCTTTAACTCCGGGAGTGCTTCGAGTATGGGCATCCCTGTAAAGTCCACGTCACCAAAGAAGTCCCTGTTCTTGGGATGAAATAACTCGTAACGAAAATCCTGTCCCTTAAAGACGTTGATTATTGCCGGCGCTTCGAGGAACAGTTGATAAAACTGCAATTCTGTCTCGCGTCGAACCTGGCTTATGCGAATGTGATTTGCCACACGCACCATAAGTTCCTTCGCTGAAAATGGTTTCACCAGGTAATCATCCGCACCTGCGTCGAGACCTTCCACCTTCGCTTCTTCACCAGCTCTCGCCGACAGGAAGATCAGCGGTGTATTTTTGATCTCCCGGTGTGCACGAATTTTTTTCAACAGACCGAAGCCATCCAGTTTCGGCATCATGATGTCTGAAAGCACCAGGTCTGGTCGAAACTCTGTAGCTTTTTTGAAAGCGTCTTCACCATCCGATGCCGTTACAACGTCGAACTGATCGGAGAGGAGACGTTCTACATAGTCGCGCATGTCGGCATTGTCGTCGGCAAGCAAAACTTTGCTCCGAACCACATGATTTACATGTTTGTGGTTTGTGTCCGACTCCTGTTGGCGTTTCTCCTGCGGGATCCACTTCAACGCTTCCTGTACAAATGCCTTCGAGTGTTTGAATAAACCTGCATTACCCTTGTTCGAGTCGTCGATCTCTTGCGTGTCGAGGTGTTCCTTGCCCACTGGTATCGAAACAGTGAAGACCGATCCTTTGCCGGGTGTACTGGTAACGTTGATATTTCCGTGATGCAACTTCACCAGCTCTTTCACCATCGCGAGCCCGATACCTGTGCCTTCCTGGCTTCTTCCGCCCGGGTTATCGACACGATGGAAACGGCTAAAGAGTTTGTCGATCTGGTCGGCAGCGATACCGATACCTGTATCGGCTACTGCGACTTCGATCATACCATTGCGCTGACGGGTATTAACCCTGATCTCACCGTCGGTGCTGTACTTGAATGCATTCGACAATAAATTGAGAATGATCCGTTCCCACATGTCGGGATCGACATAAACTTCGTCGGTAACTTTTTCGCAGGCAATTGTTAAACGCATTCCTGCACGCTCTACGGCAGAGCGGAATGTGCTCGCAAGGTCTTCGTTAAGAGTACATATGTTCACGCGCTGGAACTTACCTTCGATCCGACCGGCCTCGATGCGTGAAAACTCCAGCAAGGTGTTCACGAGCTTTTGCATGCGAAGTGCGTTGCGATAGGCAACTGACATTCGTGCTTTATTTTCTTCATCAAGCTTCGGATCTCCCATTGCATCTTCGACTGGCGCGAGGAGCAATGTTAATGGAGTACGAAACTCGTGGCTGATGTTTGAAAAGAATGTCGTCTTCGCTTTATCGAGCTCAGCCAGCGCTTCGGAGCGTTTACGCTCTTGTGCAAGGGCATGTACACTGCTAAAACTGTTTGCAACCTGGTCGGCGACGAGTGAGAAAAAGCTGCGATACTTGTCGTCGAGCAACCTGTAGGGATTAAGGCCCACGATCAAAAGTCCGTATGGCTCGCTTACAGCAGTTGAGCCGATCGGGAGCACGATTACTTTTTCAGGACCTACCGGCCATGCACCTTTTGGAAGGGCACCGATTTTCTTCGTCAGGTTTTCGAACACTTGCGCCTGGCGGGTACTCACGGCCCGTTGCAATGTTTGGGCGATCTCGTGGTCTGCTTCGAGATCGATCTCTGCAGATATAATACCCGGCGACGAGCTTAGGTCGGTCGATAGTGCAAGCTTCGCTTTGCCATCCGATACGGTACGAAATATTGCGAAAGGAAAGTCGAACGGATTTTGCTTCAATGTCTCGATCGTGCGCCTGATCACCTCTTCGTTGGAGTGACAATCAGCAAGATTTTTTCCCAGCTGTGTGATGGTTCCAAGCTGTCGTTCGCTGATGATCCGTTCGGTGTCGTCGGTGTTGGCGCAGATCATTCCCGCCGTTCCACCACTGTCGCCCGGTATGGGTGTATATGAAAAAGTGTAATAGGTCTCTTCGGGATAGCCGTTACGCTCCATGATGAGGAGTTGCGACTCTACGTACGTTCCTTCATCTTCTTCCATAACCTGGCGAAGCATGGGGCCGATGTCTTTCCAGATATCCTTCCACACATCCGACGCTGGTGTACCAAGCGCCCACGGATGTTTTCCGCGGACGATGTCTTTGTATGGGTCGTTATAAAGTTTTATGAGCTCTTTGCCCCATCCGATCCAGATCGGCTGGCGGGAGGTAAGCATGATGCGCACGCAGGTGCGCAAACTTTGTGGCCAAATTTCCACAGGTCCCAGTGGAGTCTTCGCCCAATCGTATTCGCGGATGCGCTGGCCCATTTCGCCACCGCCTGCCAGGAACTCAGGGCTCGATGGTGACTTGGTCAGAGATGAATCCATTGCGACGCGTGAATAGTTGTCAAGCGCCGAATTTGCTCAATTAAACGTATAAAATCAACGGGAAAACTACTGAGTGCGATCAATAATCTTTTGGATCGTTGCTTTGTCTGCGGGTGAATTGGCAAGCCTCAAAGCATCTTCATAGTGCTTCTTTGCCTTAGCATCGTTCAAACCTGAGTAAAGATTTCCGAGAAGAGAATGATAGAATTGATTGCCTGTCAATGCAAGCTTTTCAGCGTCTACGATGCCAGCTTTTTTACCATGAACTTTCGAGATTGCGTATGCCCTGTTCAGCTCTGCGACAGGAGAGTGTTCGATTGATAATAAACTATTGTACAGGTCGAGAATGCTTTCCCATTTTTCAGGAGTGTCTGCTTTATGTGTATGCCAATAAGCGATCCCTGCTTCCAAATGATACTTCGATAGCTGTTCACCTGTGGAGGCATTGGCGAGAAAATATTTCCCGCGTTGTATGAGCTCCTGGTTCCACTTTGATTCATCCTGTTCATGGTACAACACAACTTCTCCTTCATCATTCGAGCGTGCATCGAATCGTGAAGCGTGAAAGCACATCAGCGCCATCAAGGCATTGATCCTCGGGTTATTGGTCGCAGCATTCTGGATCAGCATATAATTCAGTCGCATGGCTTCAACACAAAAGTCCCGGCGAAGATTCGTGTTCTGTGAAGTGGAATAATATCCTTCTGAAAACAGCAGGTAGATCGTTGTGAGTACGGTATCCAGCCGTGCGTTGATCTCATCGATGGATGGTTGGGCCACCTTCACATTCGCCTCTTTCAGTTTTTCTTTTCCCCGGTTGATTCTCTTATAGATCACTTCCTTGTTGGTAAGGAATGCATCGGCGATCTCTTGTGCGCCGAAACCGCAAAGCAGGTTCAACGCCAACGCAATCTGTACTTCGGAAGGGATAACGGGATTGCATACCGCAAAGATCATTGCCAACTGGCTGTCGGAGATATTCTTATGCGAAAGATCGATCTCTTCTTCGCTCGTCGTCGCGCCGCTCTTGAACTCAGGGATCACCTTTTGTTCGAAGATAGAATGGTGTTTGACGTAATTCTTTGTTTTGTTTTTCGCGACTGTGTATAGCCAACCTGTTGGATTGTCGGGAACACCCTGGTGACTCCAGGATTCTGTTGCTGTGAGGAACGTATCGCTCACAATATCTTCGGCAATTTCGATGTGAGCGATACCAAACCTGCGAACGAGTACCGCTACAATTTTTTGGTACTCTGTACGAAACAGGTTTGGTATCAGATCTTGCTCACGATCGCTCATATTTATTTAATGACTTTCGGGAGTGGCGGCTTTTCGGATCTCGACGTTGCCACCGATGTCGAGCACCGGGCAACCTTTCGCGATCTCTGCGGCCTCATCGTAGTCTGCTGCCCTCACGAAGATCATTCCACCAATTGCTTCTTTTATCTCGACATACGGTCCGTTGATCACATGCTTATCTGCCCGTACAATTTTCCCGTCGCGATCCCATCGCTGCAACGGGCGCGACAGTTTGTTCCGGGCTGCGAGATCTTTAAACCAATCCTGCCACTGCTTCAATTGGTTCTGAAGTTGTTCGGGCGAGGGTTGACTCTCCTTGCTCGTGGAGTCCCTCCGGAATATTAAAAGAAACTCTTCCATGATCCTCAAAGATAGGTTAACTGAATTGACCCACAGTGTAAGATCCTGGTTTTATCGGTGTGAGTGCGATGTTCAATTTGTTCCATGTGGCGCTGGTGCCGACCGACAATGTCATGTCGAATATTTCTTCGTCGGAGAAGTGTTTTTTGGCTTCATCGAAGAGGTCTTGGGGTACGTCGTGACCGTTAACGGCTTCTGCCCATGCGAGTGCTGCGCGTTCGCGGTCGGTGTAGATCGACATCTCGCGCCATGAGCTCAGCGAATAAATGCGTTGCTCTGTTTCGCCCGCGGCGCGCGCTTCTTTTGCGTGCATGTCGAGACAATATGCGCAGCCGTTGATCTGGGCTATGCGAAAGGCAATTAATTCGAGGAGGCTGTGTTCAACTTTCGATTTTTTCAGGTATCCGCCAACCCCGAAGAGGGCCTTCAGTCCGTTTCCTCCTTTTTCCATGATGTTCACTCTTGTTTCCATAATTGTTGAATTTTTGGTTGTTATGCCCTGATGACAACCGGGATCCACAATCTGGACAAGTTCGGAGGGATATTTTTGGAAATCTTTTTAAAAAAAGAAGCGCTTGTTAAAGCGCTTCGATCTCTTTTCTCATCTCTTCTTTGGTCTTGCCGAGACGCTTCTGAAGCCGTCCCAACATCTCATCTTCTTTACCTTCCGCAAAGGTCAGATCATCGTCGGTAAGCTGAGCATATTTCTGCTTGAGTTTACCTTTCATCTCATTCCACGATCCTTTCAATTTCAAAGAAGTCATAATAATCCGAATTTAGTTAAACATTACACCGGAAGTTGCCAACTTCGTGCCACCTATGAGATCTCCCTCTGTCGCCCTCATTTTTTGTGTTGCCCTCGTTGTTTTTAACTGTGGGAAACAAACTGTTCGTCAGTTCACAAATCCGTTGTTGCCCACCGGGCCGGATCCGTGGGTAACACACTACAATGGTATGTACTATATCACCCACAGCACGGGCAAGAACTTAAAGTTATATCGCACGAGATCTGTGAGCGACCTGGCGCAAGCGGAATCGAAAGTTGTTTGGACGCCACCTGCAACGGGTATGAATAGCAGGGAGATCTGGGCGCCGGAGCTTCATCGCATCAATAATAAATGGTATTTCTACTACGCTGCCGACGATTGTAATAATCATAACCACCGGATGTGGGTTGTGGAGAACAGCAACGACGATCCTTTCGAAGGAGAATGGGTCGACAAGGGAAGACTTAACCTGCCAAATGATAAGTGGGCTATCGATGGATCGATATTCGAGCATGAAGGGTCGCTGTATTTTGTTTGGTCGGGCTGGGAAGGGGATGTGAACGTGCGGCAGGATATTTACATCACGCGGATGATAGATCCGTGGACTCCGGATTCGACGCGTGTGTTGTTGTCGAAGCCGGAATTGCCATGGGAGATTAAAGGAGCTTCCGAAGAGCTGCCGACAGTAAACGAAGGGCCGCAGTTCTTGAAACATGGCAACAAGATATTCATAGTGTACTCGGCGAGCGGTTGCTGGACGGATGACTATTCATTGGGCATGCTTGAAGCGAGTGCAGGTGCAGATCTTATGAATGCGTCGTCATGGACGAAGTCGCAACAACCGGTGTTGCAAAAGGATGCGGAAGCACACGCATTTGGTGCGGGTCACAATAGTTTCTTCAGGTCGCCGGATGGAACGCAGGACTGGATCATCTACCACGCGAACCCGGAAGCGGGACAAGGTTGCAGGGACTTTCGCTCACCCCGCATGCAGCCGTTCACGTGGGATAGTGACGACAGGCCGGTGTTTGGCAAGCCGGTGAAAGTAGGGGAGTTGTTGGCGGTGCCTGCGGGGGAAAGTGAAAGTAAATAGAGCTACGGGACATTCGTAATACCCGAAACATTTCTAGACTATTCATTAACGGAAAGGTTATCAATGAAAAATAGTATCTCCCTCTTGTTGCTCATCACTCTATGCGTAGCCTGTTCAAAGAACGACGGTGTCTCCACGCAAGTGAAAACCAAAGCTGGCATCGTAGAAGGCGTTGCCTCACAAACGGGAGTGATCTCTTTCAAAGGCATCCCGTTCGCAGCGCCACCAGTGGGAGATCTGCGATGGAAGGAGCCTCAGGCGGTGCAACCATGGGAAGGCGTGAAGAAGACAGATGCATTCGGACCGAGTCCCATGCAGGGAACACCCAGGCCATTCTATATGTGGTCGAAGGAATTCCTGATCCCCGATGAGCCAATCAGCGAAGACTGTCTTTACCTCAACGTTTGGACTCCCGCAAAAACAGTCCATGATAAAGTGCCCGTGTTTGTATGGATCTACGGCGGTGGATTTAACTCCGGTGGAAGTGCTGTGCCGATTTATGACGGAGAAGCGCTGGCTTCGAAGGGAATAGTATTCGTAAGCATTAACTATAGAGTGAACACGTTCGGTTTCTTCGCGCACCCCGGGCTTTCGAAAGAGTCGGTACATGGTGTGTCGGGTAACTATGGATTGCTCGACCAGATCGCCGCGTTGAAATGGATTCAGGAAAACATAACGGCTTTTGGTGGTGATCCTTCCAACGTTACGATCGGAGGTCAGTCGGCCGGGTCGATGGCGGTCGTAAGCCTGGTAGCATCGCCGCTTGCGAAAGGTCTTTTCAACAAGGCGATCGCACAAAGCGGCGCCGGACTATTGAAAGGATCGCCTTCTGCAAAATTTTACCGGGATCTTGGTGAAGCAGAAACAGAAGGGGCGAAAGCGGCAGGAGATTCACTTTCAGTGGCAGACCTCAGGAAGATGACGTCACAAGAGGTTTTCGACAAGATCAAAGTTCGCAACGGTCCAATCGTCGACGGGTACGTGTTGCCCGAAAGTCTTCCTGCGATCTTTCAAAACAAAAAAGAGAACGACGTTGCATTGCTAACCGGGTGGAATGAAGAAGAGGGCTTCATGTTTGGTCCTCCTAAAACGGCAGCGGAGTTCACTGCATCCATCAGGCAAGATTATGGTGCAGACGGTACCGAACTGTTGCGTTATTATCCTGCGAACAACGATGCGGAGGCGATGGCTTCACAGCTTGCGTTGTCGAGGGATATCATCTTTGGCGGGCCGAACTATGTTCTCGCCAACACGATGAGTGAGCAGGGCAAGAAAGTATTTGTATATCGATTCACGAAAAAAGTACCGGGGCTCGGTGAGTTCGCAAAGTTTGGAGCATTTCATACCGGAGAGGTGCCCTATATGATGAATGACCTGAAGTTTTCGGATCGTCCGTGGCAACCCGTGGATCACGAACTGGCGAATACAATGTCGACCTACTGGGTGAATTTTGTGAAGACGGGAGATCCCAATGGTGAAGGCGTTCCTGAATGGCCGGGTTATAATGTGCGTTCGAAGCAGATCATTAATTTTTCGGACGAGGTTACTGCGAAGAGCATACCGGATTCGGCGAGCTTGAATTTCCTTACGGCAAGGTTGAAGGCGCAGTAGGGCCGCTACCTTTCTCCTGTTTAAATAGCCAATCGAGTAGTCCGGGTGTTTGGATTACAAGCTCCCATATGTGGTGGCCCTGGCCGGGGAACTCGGTGTACCTGGCATTGCCTCCTGCATTTTTTATTGCCGCGATCATTTCACGCGAACCCTTTACCGGCACGTTAGGATCGTCTTCACCATGAAATGCCCACACTGCTACGTCTGTAAGATGGGAAGCATACTGTGGATTGCCTTCACCGCATACCGGTATGGCCGCGGCAAATATGTCGGGCCGCGCGGTAATAAAATGCCACGACCCATATGCGCCTTTAGACACGCCGGTGACGTAAACTTTTTTAGGGTCGATCGATTTGAAATCTTTCTTCAACTTATCGATCGTTTCAAATACAATGGTATCGATTGTTCGCATTCCCGGCACACCTCCCCAACTTGTTTTCTCGCGACTGAAGGGAATAAAAATGAAAGATGGATATTTCGACCGGATGTCGTCGGCGAGGAACATCTGTGCAGGCGGACATCCCTCGATGCTTCCGCCGTAGGGAAGGGTGACAACAAGCGGATATCGTTTGGTGGAGTCGTAGTCCAGGGGAAGGATGAGTGTGTAGTCCAGCGTATCGATACTGTTTGAATATGTACGCGATCCGAATGCCTTGTGCCACGCCTGTGCCTGGACAACAAGGCTATTAGTCCTTGCCACTTTAGCCCATGCCTGACCTGAAATTGTGAGACCGAAGGCCAACATCGCGAGTATACAGATCGTCCCGGCTATGGTGAGACCGAGGTCGAGTGGTGATTGTCTGGGTTGATGTTCGTTGCCGTCAGAACGGATCTCGTCGCGAAAGTTTAGTATGAAGAATATCGGGACCAGTTGTACGGCGATCATTGCAGCTTGTTGGATTTGGGGAACAAGTCCTGCGGCGCCGATGGCTAACAAAACGATGCCTCCGATCTTTAACCATTTTCTTTCATTTGCCTGCGAGAAAACTAGGCTGGCACCACGTACAAGGTTTACGGCAGAAATTATCACGACGGCAATGCGGAGGAGAGGAACTACTTCGCGGTTCCCTGAAAGCAATTCGAAAGAAATAAAGGTTTGGAAGCCCGTGGCTAAAATGGTGATCACCGTTGACCAGAAAGCGAGTTCAAATTTTTTGACGTGGAAGTATTTGAGCACAATGAAGTGCCAGGTGTATGTGCCAGCCGAAAGACAGATTAGCCATTTGGAGTACGACTGAAGCCCCCACAATGTATCGGCGCCGATCCTCAAATAGATGATGCTCTCAAGAATAAGTCCGGCGATCAATGCGATACCGAGGGCAATACCGATGCGATTGAGGCCGTGATTCATAATGTGAACTGCAAAATACCTATTTCCACTGATCTGTGGATTCAACGTGGAGCACCCTCCACAGAACCGAGAATTCAACACCACATTATAAGTTCATTTTGGCATCAATTTATTCGATGGTCGATCCGGCATGTGAAATGCTATTCGTGTACGCTCAACCCCAGTAATTATCCTATAATCCCAATCCTAAATGAAGAACGAAGCCATCAAGGTCATTCAGAAAAAAAAGAAAAGTATTCTGGAAAGCTGGATCAAATTTCAATTACAAGACGATACACTTCGCGAGGATCTTATGAGTAACGACGATCTGCGTGTGCAATCCGAAGAGTTGCTGAACGTGATTGTTGCTAACCTTACCGACGAAACTCTCAACAACACCGGCAGCGCCGACCTCGCCCCTGTCAACGAGATCTTGTCCAATATTTCGATGTCACGCGCCAAGCAAGGTTACTCCCCGAGGGAAACCGGAACGTACGTGTTCAGCTTAAAAGATGCGATCATTGTAACTCTTCAACAAGAGATTAAGGACCCGGTTGAGCTTTACGAGCAAGCATTGAAAGTCAATAAGTTTATCGACGGGCTTGGTGTTACAACATTTGAAACATTTATTAAAGGTCGCGAAGATGTGATCCTTCGTCAGACCAGTGAGATAACCGAGATATCTACTCCTGTGATCAGGGTTTGGGATGGGATACTTGCATTGCCAATTATTGGAACACTAGATAGCGCACGTACGCAAGTCGTGATGGAGAGTCTTTTGCAGGAGGTGGTTGAGAGCGGAAGCAGCATCGCGATACTGGACATATCAGGTGTACCGACAGTGGATTCGCTGGTGGCACAGCATCTTATAAAAACAGTTAGCGCAACGCGATTGATGGGTGCTGAGTGTATCATTAGCGGTATACGCCCTGAAATTGCGCAGACAGTTGTGCATCTCGGGATCGACCTTTCCAACGTTATCACGAAGGCCACGTTGGCGAGCGCGTTGAAATCGGCTTTCAGTATGTTGCAATTGCAGGTTTCATCAAAAGTGAAGCTGCAAAGAAAAGAAGACTAAAGAATGGAAAAAATTCCTATCCTAAGGATGGGGAATATGCTCCTGGTAACCGTACAGGTTGACTTATACGATCGCCTGGCGGAAACACTGGAAGCCGACCTTGTCCAAATGATAAATAAATCTGGAGCCCAGGGAGTACTAATCGATATCTCAGCAGTGAGTATCATCGACTCATTTATGGGACGTATTATTGGAAACATTGCCATGATGTCGAAAGTGATGGACGCAGAAACTGTCGTCGTGGGAATGCAACCAGCGGTAGCCATTACCCTGGTTGAACTTGGGTTGCCCCTTAAGGGGGTCCATAGTGCATTGAATGTAGAGCGAGGAATGGAGCTCCTCAGGAAGAAGGTCTTGGAAAAAGAAGCAGACTTGACTGGGGAATCCGACGACGATGGTAGTTCTGAATAAAGAAACTATGACCATTGTTAAGGAGGTTGATGTAATCCCCTTTCGTAACAGGCTAAGAGAGCAGGCGGCGAAGATCGGTATGAGCCTGGTGAATCAAACCAAGATCATGACGGCCGCAAGCGAATTAGCCAGGAACATGCTCAAATATGCAAATGGCGGTGTTGTTTTAATGGAGGTCGTAAATAAGGACCGGGAAAATGGCATCCGGTTGACATTTACCGACGAGGGCCCCGGTATCAAGGACATTAAACTTGCCATGCAAGATGGCTTCTCGACCGGGAAAAGTCTTGGCCTGGGACTGCCAGGGACCAAACGCCTGGTCAGTCACTTTGATATCGTTTCCGAAGTAGGAAAAGGAACAACGGTAACGATAATCAAATGGAAGAATGGCTGAGTCTTTCAATCGATATGTGATCGAGGACCGGAGTTACGTAGCTTTCATTCGACGCGAGATCCATCAGAAAGTTGTTGCCGCAAAGTTCGACAGTGTAGACACGGGGAAGATCGATATTATCGTCGCCGAGCTCACGACTAACCTCATTAAACACGCAGGAAGTGGTGAAATACTGTACCGGCTGACGACCGAACCCGAGCAGCAGCCGGTATTTGAGATCGTCTGTATTGATAAGGGGCCAGGGATCGAAGACATTTCCGTGGTAATGAGGGATGGAATGTCGACCACCAAAACACTTGGGCACGGTCTTGGTGCTATCGATCGTTTAAGTACACAGTTTCAGATGTACTCAATGAGGGGTTGGGGCACAATTTTTTACTCACGCTTTGGTGGAAAACCAAGGAGCGACTTCCGCCAAAAGGCCGACGTTGACATTCAGTGTTTGATGGTACCCAAGCCTCCCGAAGAGGTTTGTGGCGATGGATGTGCGGTTGTTAATTCTCCATCGAAAGTGAAGATCATTTTTGGGGATGGGCTCGGTCATGGAAAACATGCAAAGGAAGCAATAGATGCCGCATGCAGATATTTTATAACATGCGGGGAGGACGATCCAGTAGATATACTTCGCGGTATTCACGATAACGTGCGCCGGACACGCGGACTTGTGGCGTCGGTCGCGGTGCTCGATAAGGCAACCAATGAATGGAAATTTTGTGGCATTGGAAACATAAGTACTCGATTGTACACCGGAATTGAATACCGGAATTATATGTCGTACAACGGCACGATCGGGCTCAATATTCCCAAATCGATGAACTCCACTCCATGTAAGTCGGAACGGAATCAGCACCTGATCATGTGCTCAGACGGACTAACCACGCGGTGGGATCTCAACCGATATCCTTCCGTGTTTAAGCATGAGCAGATGATACTGGCAGCAGCGTTATATAAGGATTTTTCGAGAGGGCATGACGATGCATCTATATTAATAGCAAAAGTAATTTGAAGTGAAAGACGTAGTACGGGTAAACCTTGAGAACGAAATGGACCTCATCCTTGCCCACAAGCGGGCGATGAAGCTCTGTGAGCTATCGGGTTTATCGTTACTTATACAAACGTCGTTGGCGACTGCCGTTTCCGAAGTTGCCCGATGTGCCATCGAATACGGACAAAGCGCGACGTTAATGCTTGGTGTCGATGTTGAAAAAGGGAAAAAGCTGTTGAAGGCCGTGATCACGACAACGAACGACATTTCCAGTCAGTGTACGGAAGCAACCAGCTACGCAAAGAAACTCGTCGATGATACGGAGATCACGCGCAACGGGAAAATGTTCCAGGTTGCCCTGAAGCAAAATGTAAACTTCCAGGGGATCCTTACGGAGAACAAAATTCAGTCGTTCATCGACTACTTCGAAGCCGAGCCGCCCATTTCGGCATACGATGAACTTCGGAGGAAGAATCTCATGCTGCAAGACTTCGCCGAAAAGCTTCGTGAAAGCGAAGCCGACTATCGCACGCTGACCGACTCGATGCCGACGATGATGTTCTCGGTAAATCATCGCGGCGTAATTACATATACAAACAAGTGGCTTAAGGAATATTTGTCGCCTATCCCTTCGGAGCTCAATAGTCCGGTTTGGAAAGCGATCATTCACCCGTCAGATTTTTCCGGCTTCAATAAAGAACTTCAGCAGTCCATCAATCAACAGACGCCATTCAACGGGCAATACCGTCTTCGTGAAAATCAAACGGACTCATACCTGTGGCATGCATTTTCGATCATCCCGTTGAAAAATGAGAAACAGGTCGTTACCCGGTGGACGGGCCTTATCGTTGATATAGATGCACAGAAGACGATTGAGCAAACTCTGAAAGACAATAAAGAGCTTCACGAAGCACAGGAACAGTTGTTCCACAACCAGGAAGAGCTTCAGAAGAAAGTAATAGAGCTCAATCGCAGTAATCACGAACTCGAGCAGTTCGCTCACCTTGCCACACACGACCTGCAAGAGCCACTTCGGAAATTGTTCTTCTATTCGGATCTTCTTAATAAAAAGTATTCATCTACGCTCGACCCCGCAGCCATAACGGTGCTGAAGAACATGACCAGTGCAGCTTCGCGAATGAGAGAGTTGATCAATGACCTGTTGAGCTACTCGCGTCTGCAGAAGCAGGATGTGGTGTTCGAACATGTTAAACTAAATGACGTGGTCGCGGAGGTTCTTCGCGATCTCGACATACAGATCAAGGAAAAGAACGCCGTTGTGGTAGTTGAGGACCTTCCTGAAGTGATCGGGAACGTGCTCCGCTTGAGGCAGCTCTTTAATAATCTCGTTTCGAACTCATTGAAATATTCTAAAACAGATGTTGCACCACATATCCAGATCACAATGGTCGAAGATGACCCGAATGTGGTCATCACTGTGAAGGACAACGGGATTGGGTTCGAAGACAAGCACAAAGAGCGGATCTTCGGATTGTTTGAGCGCCTTCACACACGTGAAAAATACCCAGGCACAGGAATTGGCTTGTCGATTTGCCGGAAAATCGTAGAATTGCATCACGGTAAGATCGAGGCATCGAGCGTGCTAAACGAGTATTCAAGTTTTCAGATTACGCTACCACTCATGCAAGAAGATGTTTCCGTAAGTAAAGTATGAGTGAATCTTCGATACTGGTGGTGGACGATGACAAGGAAGACCAACTCATACTCCAGGAGTATTTCGCGGAGTCTGGTATTACCGGTAAGGTCATCTACCTCGACAATGGGGAGGTAACGATAAACCACCTCGAAGGTATCCCTGAGGATGATGAACTCCCACGCCTCATAGTGCTCGATCTCAACATGCCGGTGTTGAACGGAACCCAGACCTTGCTATACCTCAAGCGCGAGCCTCGCTTCAAGAAAATTCCAGTAATTATTTTTTCAACTTCCGAAAACGAAGACGATCGTAGAAAGTGTTTGAGCTACGGCGCGGTTGACTACCTGGTAAAACCGATGTCGTATGAGGAAGGTCAAGCCATCGTGAAGCGATTTGCTTCATATCTCGATTGATAATCAAACACTCAAATCCCTGGCCCTCACATTGCCTGATCGCCGGGTGAGTAAATCCAGCTCTGTTGTTTTTATCCTAAATTGTAGGATGAAATCCGTAACCCTCTTTTTTATTTTATTGATCTTTGTTTTGGCGCCTGCCATCGCGCAGCCCGTTGGACGAGTTCAAACATTTGTACTCAACTCCAAAGCGCTTCAAAACCCTGGTGGTGAAAACCCGAACCGGAAAGTTTCGATTTACCTTCCACCTGGCTACGAAAATTCTACCGAACGTTACCCTGTAATTTATTACCTCCACGGATTCATGGGCAAGGATAGCATCTATGCACCCATGAAGGCAATTCTCGACGACGGCATCGCGCGCAAAAAGATCCGTCCGTTTATTTTTGTCCAGGCAGACCAGTACACACTTTTTGAGGGAAGCTTTTACAGCAACTCTACATTAACCGGCAACTGGGATGAATTCACTGCGGAGGAACTTGTTGCTTATGTCGATAAGAATTACCGTACGCTTGCGAAACGTGAGAGCCGTGGTATCGCTGGTCATTCGATGGGTGGATACGGCGCGTTCAAGATTGCCATGTTGCATCCTGAAGTTTTCAGCTCTACGTATGCATTAAGCCCCGGGCTGCTCGCAATGGTGAAAGAGTTTGGTCCAAACAGCAATTCATTTAAAGAAGCACAGGGCATTAAGACCGTGGAAGAGT
>DASRSO010000092.1:0-8065 GCA_035656375.1 Cyclobacteriaceae bacterium
GTATTATTTTCTTTAACGAGCCGGCGTTCTTCTTAAGAGTGTTTTTCCTGATACTTCTTATCGGCTCGATTATCGGATTAAAATTCGTTTCATAATGCCGAGGCATCAACTTTACTGTGGGAGGTAAAGTGCATGGCCCAATAGCTGCGGGCGGATCCATATTTTAATGCAAATCCCGAATCGCTTGACCCCCTGGACGTCAATTAAGTTTCAACTCCGTTCTGAATCCCATTATATGATTCTTCAGAGCCTGCACTAACGTTTCGTCAGCATCCCATTTCGTTCCAAGAAAAATATTGCCCGAACGAATATGTTTGATGTAAAACTTGAATACCGGTTGCTCCACCGATATCGTTTTCACTTGCGGAGCTCCGTTTGGATAAGTAACTGAACCGTAAGCTGTCGCAAGGTTTTTTGACATGTCGTAGCCAAGGATTTCTCTCGCCGTCTTGCCGTTCACCTGCAGGTACAACAGCACATACTGGAATCCCTGCTTCACAAGATCCTTTTCGTCGGCCGGCATTTTCACAACCTGGTATTTTTCCGGATAAGGATAGATCTTTTTAAACAGCGTGTCGACTTCGGCCTGGAGTGCGGTGTCATCCAGCCTGGGGAGCGCCAACTTATCTATTCTCAAGTCGATTGGAAATAATTCAGATCTTCTTCCGGCAACCACGGGAACAACAATGTCCATTTCGGGAATGTCGTTGATCAGGAAGTTCTGTTTCTTTTCGCGAAGCCATGAGTCGCGATAGACTGTGGTCATCAACTCGTCGAGCCTGCGATTGGTTACTTTCCATGCGGGTTGTCCCGTGGTAACGAACTGCATGGTGTTGTTGTATTCGGTTGCCAAGAAGTTGTATCCGTCGGCCGATCTCGTTAAGAAAATCAGGAAGGTAATCTCACGTGAAGTGAAGTATGCCGAGTAAGCACGTTCGGTATCGAGGCCCGCGATCACTTTCGCGATGTCAACATAGAAGTCTGCATCGATGCCGATCTGTTGAAATGCTTTTTGAACGTTGGAGAGTTCTTCGCTGGTGATGGTATTGTCGAACAACACGAGCGACCGGCTCGATAATAACTTTTCGGGAGCCGTTTCTGAAATCTTTAGCTGGCTGATAAGCTTATTCTGAGCCCGGCCGTCGACGTGCGTCAGCAGGAGAAGTATGAGCATTCCGGGCAGAAAACGGATCATCGCAGTTGCAATAATAAATGGATCACGGCTCTAAAACGAATTGCACCGCATGGTATTTCACACCCCTATGAAAACACCTTCGTCGTCTTCCTTCACGGGATATGTTGCCAGGTCGCGCGACCTTTCCGCAGATTCGCGGCCGGTTTTTAGGTTGAACCGATATCCGTGCCACGGACAGATCACTTCGCCGAGGTAATTCACGGTGCCTTTGCTCAGCGACTCGCCATTGTGGGAGCATTTGTCTTCGATAGCGAGCAGGCGATCGTCGACCAGCACCAGGCAGATGCGGGTTGAGCCTATGATGACCAGCTGCGGACGGCCGGTCACCATGACGTTGCGCGCGCTTACGGAATCCGGGAAAATTTTTATCCAATCCATGACCTCAGTACAAAGGTATGGCCTTATCTTCTGACCCAAAACCTGAACCCATGAAGAGATTTTACCCCCTCCTCATCCTTTTGATTTCAACATCAGCCTTTGCCCAGGTGAGTTCGAAGCTGCAGGCAAAGCTCGATCAGCAAGTGTCCGACATCGAGGCACAGGTAATTGAATGGAGAAGATATTTTCATCAGCATCCGGAGCTTTCGAACCGTGAAGTTAAAACGGGGGAGAAGATCGCGGAGCTACTGAGATCATTTGGCATAGAAGTAAAACATCCAGTGGCGAAAACAGGTGTGCTTGGAATATTGAAGGGAGGTCAGCCAGGTCCCGTAGTTGCGTTACGTTCCGACATCGATGGGCTTCCCGTTACAGAGAGAAGCAGTCTTCCTTTCGCGTCGAAGGAACGATCGACATTCAACGGACAGGAGACGGGGGTGATGCATGCCTGCGGACATGATTCGCACATGGCGATGCTTCTTGGTGTTGCGCAGATCCTCGCGAAGAACAAAGCAGATGTGAAAGGAACAGTAAAGTTTGTCTTTCAACCAGCGGAGGAAGGGCCGCCTGCTGGTGAAGAAGGTGGAGCAGCGTTGATGTTGAAAGAAGGCATTTTTGAAAACCCAAAAGTTGACGTTGTGTTTGGACTTCACATTCAATCGCTCGTGCCGCTGGGGACGATCAACTACAGGCCGGGAGCGTTCATGGCGAGCCCGGGTGGTTTCACGATAAAAGTAAAAGGCAAGCAGGCGCATGGAGCGACTCCTTGGGATGGAATTGATCCGATAGTTGTGTCGAGCCAAATAGTGTTGGGACTGCAGACGATTGTGAGCAGGCAGACCGAGCTAACGAAGTTGCCGGCGGTACTTACGATAGGGATGCTTCATTCGGGCATTCGAGGCAATATCATCCCGGAAGAGGCAACAATGTCGGGAACGACGAGAACATTCGATCTCGATATGCAAAAGATCCTTCATGACAAGATCAGGTTGACGGCGACACAAATTGCAGAAGCTTCGGGAGCGACTGCAGAAGTAACTCTTACGGGTGGATTTCCTCCGACGTACAACGATCCTACATTGACTGAAAAGATGGCCCCGAGCTTGAAGAAAGCTGCAGGCGACAAGAATGTTTTTCTTGTGAATCCTGTGACGATGGCGGAAGATTTTGCGGCGTATCAACAGAAAGTGCCGGGATTGTTTTTCTTTTTAGGAGCATACAATCCTGACACGAAATTTGAAGCACAACCGGTACATCACACGCCCGATTTTATGATCGATGAAAGGGCGTTTAAGTTGGGTGTGAAGGCTATGCTGAATCTTACGATGGATTACATGTATAGTAAGTGAAACGGGGGGTAGTTGGCTCGGTTACAAATGTTGGTTTCTGAGTAACTTGTATTCCCCGTATGTCTAAAACCTGGCTATTTCTTTTGGTGCTTATCTGCTTCGGTGCGAAGGCACGGGAACTGGTAAAGGATATTAATACGAGTAATTCAACAGGTGCGGAGCTGAAAGAACTTTTCCGCTATCCTCTTCTTGCCCCCAAGACAAACCAAACCATCACATTTCCCGCAATCGCAGGTAAACTCGTAACCGACGCACCCTTCAACGCTAACGCCACCGCCAGCTCCGGCTTGCCGGTTCAGTACTCGTCTTCCGATGAAGCTGTTGCAACAATCTCTTCGGGCGGATTAATTACAATTCATGCTTCAGGTTCTACAACGATCACCGCAAATCAACCCGGCGACGAAAATTTCAACCCCGCAACTTCTCCGGTGACGAGAGTTCTCTTCGTTGATAAACTTTCTCAAACTATAAACGTCACGACAATCCCTGCAAAGAAGGTTGGCGATGCTCCTTTCCAGGTTGTCGCATCTGCAACTTCAAACCTGGCGTTAACTTATTCTTCAAGTGATGAAACCGTCGCCTCAATATCATCAACCGGCCTCGTAACAATCAAAAAAACAGGCCAGACGATCATCGGCTTCGCACAGGCTGGTAATGAAACTTATCACCCCGCTTCGAAACAGGTTCAGCTCGACATCGGTCGCGCCAGTCAAACAATTACCTTCCCCCAGCTCGATGCAAAAACTTTTGGCGACGGTCCGTTCCAGGCTCAAGCTACTGCAAGCTCCGGCCTCGCCGTGGTGTACACAAGTGCGAATACACAGATCGCGGAAGTAACGCAGAGTGGTGAGATCACGATCGTGAAAGCCGGCGTCACCCAGATCACCGCACTGCAATCGGGCGACGATACTTACAACGCCGCAACATCTGTCGTAAGAGATATTGTGATCAACAAAGCAGATCAAATCATAACATTCCAACCACTGCCCACGGTATTGGCAAGCGACGATGATTTTTTTGTCGAGGCAGAATCGAGCAGCGGCCTGCCTGTTCAATTCACATCTTCTGATGAATCTGTGGCAACGATCTCAGCCGATAAAAAAATATCTATCCTCGCCGCAGGCACAACGAAGATCACTGCAGTACAACCCGGTGGCGACAACTATAATCCATCAGTGCCTGTTATCAGAACCCTCACAGTTAAATCTAAAGGGCAAACGATTACACTCGTTCCGATCAATGATAAGTTAGCCACCGACGACGCGTTCTTTGCAACCGGATTTTCTTCGTCAGGTCTGCCTGTTACGTTTGCTTCATTCGATCCGGGCATTGCGGCAATTTCACAAAGCGGGTTGATAACCATTCTCGCCGCGGGAACCGCCACCATCATCGCAAGTCAGGAAGGCAACGACGTTTATGCAGCGGCCGACCCCGTAACGGTAACTTTTAAGATCACGAAGGCTCCGCAAGAGATCACTTTTCCCGCAATCGTTTCGATAAATGATGGCTCAGGACCTTTTGGGTTGAATGCCACTGCTTCGTCAGGTCTTACTATTGTCTATAAAACTCCGGCTTCTACCGAAGCACGCGTTGTTGTAAACGGAAACCTCGCCACAACAACAGGTGTAGGCCACGCAAGCATCACAGCCACACAGCCGGGCAACGCTAAATACGCCGCAGCACAAGACGTAACGATCACGTTCTGTGTAAACCCCAGACGACCAACTATCACCGTAACACAGGCTGCCGAAAAAGCAACACTGCGTTCTTCGGCAACGACCAATAACTCGTGGACACTAAACGGAGATCCACTGGGGCTCACTACCCAGGAGATCACCGTAACCAAAGATGGAGTCTACAAAGTGCGTACTTCTGAATTCAATTGTATTAGTGATTTCTCTGAGGCTGCAAATATCAAGATCACAGCCATAGAAGACGCAGCGGAGGTTTCATTATTTCCGAATCCCGTCACAAAGACGTTGGTTATAAAAAGCAGAAACGCATCCATGCAGATCCTGGACACGTTCGGAAGGACACAAGTCGATCAGAAATTAAATGAAGGGGAGACCCAGATAGATGTATCGTCGCTGTCAGCAGGCGTTTACTTTGTCGTGATCGACAACACCCGGCGCCTGAAATTCGTCAAGCAATAAATCGCTGCGCGACGTTAAAGAGTATTACACTCAACGTTACTGCTCCGAGGAAGATCCAGAAGGCAAATCTTTTCATACGTCATTCGATTTTGGTGATACAGGTTATGAATACAGTTTGGCCTGCCATACAGACATTTGCCGTGTTCGTTTTGTTGTACGCGATCTTCACTTTTTGTCCCGCCTTGAGTTCGAAATAATACAGCGGGTCATCCTCTTTTTCAGGAGCCACGAAGTATTGTCTTCTTTCAGGGTTGAGGCGGGTGCTATCCTTCAACACAAACATCAACCCGCACCCGTCCAAACCTGTAAAATCAGTTACGGTCGCAATCTCCTCACAACCCCCGGCAACCATTCCTGCACTCCCGCACTTAAACAGTCCCGTCATTAATATGCCCGCAATCAATACTGTCTTCATCCACTTGCTTAGACACGAAATCACCCTCTTTGGTTGGAAATGTATATCTTCCACAATCTTAAAAATCCTATGAGACCCCTTGTCCTTATCCTCGCCGTGTGCGTCGTTGCGTGCATTCCAACGTTGGCACAGAAACCGAAACCAAATCCAAACAAACAAGCCGTTGTTGCATCAGTTGACAAACATCAGGCCGACCTCATCAAACTAAGCGACCAGGTCTGGGAATACGCAGAAACGGCGCTGAATGAATACAAATCGTCGAAAGTCCTTGCCGACTACGCCGAAGCACAGGGTTTCAAAGTGACTCGCGGTGTTGCCGACCTCCCCACGGCATTTATTGCAGAATTCGGTTCAGGTAAACCAATCATAGGAATTATGGGAGAATACGATGCCCTTCCAGGCATCTCTCAGAAAGCCCAACCCACACGCGACCCGGCAGTTGCAGGCGGAGCAGGTCATGGATGTGGACACAATCTTTTCGGAGCCGGAAGTCTTGGCGCCGCAATCGCAGTGAAAGAATTGATACAGGCCGGAAAACTGAAAGGCACAGTTCGCTTTTATGGAACTCCCGCAGAAGAAGCTGTTGGTGGAAAGATCTATATGGCCCGCGCAGGCCTCTTCAACGACGTTGACGTTTGTCTCGATTGGCATCCCGACGTCGAAATAGCCGCAAGTACCCAGAGCTCACAGGCAATGGTCGACTTCGTTGTTGAGTTCAAAGGAAAGGCGGCACATGCAGCTGCCGACCCATGGAATGGACGAAGCGCAGTCGATGGACTCGAAGCTTTTACCGATGGCGTGAACATGCTTCGTGAGCATGTGCGTCCTTCTGTGAGAATGCACTATGTGATCAAAGCTGGTGGTGATGTACCTAATGTTGTTCCCGAATATGCCAAAGTTTGGATGTGGGTACGCGACAGCAAGAGATCAGTTGTCGATGAAGTGTTCGCGCGCGTGAAAGAGATCGCACAAGGCGCAGCATTGATCGGCGGAGTTGAAAGTAAGGTCACTATTCAATCGGGCGACTACGAATTGCTTGTAAACCGGAAAGGCGCCGAAGCGCTTCAGAAAAATCTCGAGATACTCGGACCGATCACATACACTGACGACGAGATTGCCTTCGCGAAAAAGATCCAGGAAGTGCAGGGTGGAAATCAAACAGGGCTCGATGGCACCATTCATCCGTTGAAAGAAACAGCAGAGCATCCTGCAGGGGGCTCAACAGATGTTGGCGACATCAGTTGGATCGTTCCCGAGATATCTCTCACAGCAACAACAGCTCCCGCAAACACCGCGTGGCATGGTTGGTCAGTCGTTGCTTGCGGAGGAATGTCGATTGGTCACAAAGGCCTCGTCCTCGCTTCGAAATCGTTAGGGATGACGATGGTTGATCTCTTCGAGAATGAACAACTGAGAAAAGACATCCGTGCAGAGTTCGATCAACGAAAAGGTGGACATGTGTACAAGCCTTACATTCCCGATGGACCGCCGCCAATCCCCGCAAAAGGTAACTAAGCGTTAACTTTTGCTACGAGCGGAGTACGTTGTTCTGCAACTGAAGGATTTCCTTTCGACACGCTATTCAGGAACGTCAACGTTACCTGGTTCCCTTCGAAGACGAACGTAAATGTGTCACTGTGGGCTGTCTCGATATAACGAAGTGTCAGCTGAAGCGTGTTTTCATTTAGCCATGTCGAAGATGCTGCTAACTGGGTTGGCACGGTTTGTCTTCCCTGGATGGCGAACATTCCCTCTGTTTTAAAATCGTTGGTGATGACCCAATTGTTCGATCCGCTCTTGATTACTATCGGTCCCGACGCGCTATTGAAATTGAATTTGTTTTCATAGCCCCCTGTCTCGAATTTGATCGATTTCATTTTGTAAGGGTTCTCGTCGAAGATGAAATTTTTCACAAACAACGTCGTCCCTATCTTGCTCACATCTTGTTGCTTCGGAGGCGTGATCGCGAGGGTCTTCAGTTTAATTGAAAGCTCATCAATTGCCCCTTGATCTTTCGGTACGGTTTTGACCGCGGGCAGCACGTGATCCCAAACAAGTTTCATAGATGCTTGCAGGTCGAAGCTTTCCCCTGTAATCGCAACAACCATATCGTGTTCCGGGATCATCATACAGAACTGACCGAACGCGCCGTCGCCGCGAACAGCATTGTGTGTACAACGCCAGAATTGAAATCCGTAACCCTGGGCCCAATCATTTTCTTCGTTCGGTCTCGTTGGATTAGCAGGCGCGTTATCGACTTGTTTTGAAGTTGCCTGTGCGATCCATTCGGCAGGGATGAGTTGCTTGTTGTCCCACATTCCTTTTTGCAAATACAACTGGCCGAACTTCGCGATGTCTTCGGTACGTACTCTCAAACCATAACCGCCGGTTGAAATTCCTTTTGGGTCCGTTTCCCAATCCATTCCTGCAATGCCTAGCGGTTCGAACAATCGTGGCTTGAGGTATTCGAGCACCGACTTTCCCGTTGTTTTTTGTACGATAGCCGACTGCATGTAGGTAGCGCCCGTGTTGTACAGGAAATGTGTTCCCGGTTCATACTCAACTGGAAGCGAAA
>DASRSO010000093.1:0-29870 GCA_035656375.1 Cyclobacteriaceae bacterium
CCAGCTCATTCGCGAAGCGAAACTGACCCTCGGCAATTATTGTGTGGTGTTTGCTGACTTTAATGTTGTTGGTGAGTGCAAACCACTCGATCCCTTGAGTGACTTTGTCTCTTGAACCAGTTTGTGAAAACGTTAAGTACGGGAGAAGGGTGGCTGCTATCAGGGCCAGGGCTACTCGTATTTTCATCCTTAAAAACGGCGTTTTTGGCTGATTTCGAGGGTAAAAGTAGTCCCGCTACTATTACTAGAAAGTTATATTTATAACACTGACTTAACATTAAATTAATATTGACCAAATTGGTCAAATCGGCATTTTATACCAGCGGCCAAACCTGTTGAGATCCGATCCGTTCACCTGAAAAAAATACTCCGATGAATCTGAAATTCTGGAAGAAGCAAGCCCCAAAGAAACCCGTTTCCAAAACGCGGGAATGGTTTAATTCCATCACTTTCGCGGTGATCGCGGCCACCCTTATCCGCTGGACTACCGTGGAGGCGTTCGTGATCCCAACCCCTTCGATGGAGGGCACGGCGTTGGTGGGCGACTTCCTGTTCGTGAGCAAATTTCATTACGGCACCCGTACAACTACCACACCGCTGCAGGTACCTCTTACACACCAGAAGATCTGGGGTACAAATATTCCTTCGTATCTCGACTGGATCGAACTACCAGTGTATCGCCTGCCAGGCATCAGTCATGTAAAGAAAGGCGATGTGGTGGTGTTCAATGTTCCCCGGGCTGAAGAGAATGAGGGTGTAGAGCATCCAATAACGTTAAAGAGCAACTATGTAAAACGATGTGTTGCAGTTGGGGGTGATGTGCTTGAAGTGCGGGACCGCCAGGTATTTGTAAATGGCGAACCACTTCCGACGACGGCGGGAATGAAGTGGGCATATATAGTTGTAGCAAACGAACCGATCAGCAAGAAAAACCTGAAGAGACTGGGACTAAGTTCCAACGATGTTTTTACCGGGAATATAAATGGGATGTACCGGATGCTTCTAACCGACGAGCAGGCTTCGAACATACGGGGGGTTAGCTATATCAAATCGGTTACGATCGACAACTCGGTTGATGGGAATAATTTCGGGCCGCTTACTGTTCCAAAAGAAGGGATGACGATGATTGTGAATGATAGTACGCTGGCACGTTATGGGGAGACGATTCGTTTATATGATCATAACAAGAATGTGAAGATTGAGAATAACAAGTTGTTCATCGATGGAAAGGAGTTGACGGAATACACATTTAAACAGGATTACTATTTTATGATGGGGGATAATCGGAACAATTCACATGATTCGAGGTACTGGGGGTTTGTTCCAGATGATCATGTGGTGGGGAAGGCATTGTTTGTGTGGATGTCGATAGACCAGGAGGCGGATTTGATTGATAAGGTGAGGTGGGGGAGATTGTTTTCGGGGATAAGGTGAAGGAGGTGGGGAGGGATGTTGGGGAATACGGGGGAATACGGAATACGGGGTGACGCGGTGGCGCGCGGAGGACACGCGGAGGTGCGCTAAGAAAATTTATTTAATACGGCATATACTAACGCTGCCTTTACTAACGTAACGCTGCCTTTATTAACGGTGCCTTTTATTAACGCTGCTTTTATCCTGCGTAAGCAAACCCTCCGCGAACCTCATGAACTTCCGCGAACCTCCGCGACACCCCGGATTCCCCGCATTCCCCACATTCCCCGCATTTTCAATCTCCACCCCCGAACCCTGAGTTTTCTATGCAACAATCTCAGTTGCACCGCCCTAACTTCTTTATTTTTAATACATGAAGTTACTCCATGCTCTCTTAACGCTCTTGTTCCTCTCCACAACAGCGTTTTCCCAAAACGATCCCATTGGCATCTTCGAACACCACCAGGACGTTGGCAATCCCAAGCTGAAAGGGTCTGCAACCTACAACAAGGAAGACCAGACTTACACCATGTCGGCAGGTGGCGCCAACATGTGGGCCAACGCCGACCAGTTCCACGTTGCCTGGAAGAAGATAAAAGGTGACTTCATTGTTCGTGCTACCGTACAATTCATCGGCACCGGCACCGACCCTCACCGCAAGATCGGGGTTATTGCGCGCGACCAGTTAACTCCCGACTCACGTTACGCTGACGGGGCCGTTCACGGCGATGTACTCACGTCGTTGCAATTCAGGCCAACAGACGGAGCCGCCACTGAACATATCGTGCTGTCGTCCTTCCACCCTACCGAAATTGAATTCGAGCGCATCGGTAACACGTTCACATTCTCTGCCGCACCCTATGGCGAGAACTATAAATCGGTAACCAAAGAACTGCAGTTGAACGAAGAAGTCTATCTCGGACTGTTCATCTGCTCACACAACGAAGATGTGATCGAGAAGGCGGTCTTCAGCAATGTGCAGATCATTATTCCCGCTGCGAAAGACTTCAGGCCATACCGCGACTACATCGGTAGCCACATCGAGATCATGGAAGTGGCAACCGGGAAAAGAAAGATCATTCACAGTGCTCCAAACTCATTGCAGGCTCCAAACTGGACACCCGATAACAAGTCCCTCATCTACAATGCAGAAGGACTATTGTATCGTTACGATTTGAAAGACGGAAGCATTTCGAAGCTCAACAGCGGCTTCGCGACTGCGAACAACAACGACCACGTGCTCTCCTTCGATGGAAAGATGTTGGGCATTAGTCACCACGTTGGCGAAAAACGTACGTCTACGATATTCACTTTGCCGGTTACGGGGTCCGATAATCCTACGAAGATCACCGATGAAGCCAATGGTCACTCCTACCTGCACAGTTGGTCGCCCGACGGAAAGAAATTGATCTTTACCGGTCAGCGCAACAACAACTTCGATATCTATGCGGTAGATGTTGCCACGAAAAAAGAAACGAGGCTTACGGAAGACGTTTCGCTCGACGATGGCCCTGAGTTTACACCCGACGGCAAGTTTATCTGGTTCAACTCCGTGCGCACGGGCACGATGAAGCTCTGGAAGATGAAAGCCGACGGCAGTGATGAGCAGCAAATCACCTTCGATGAGTACAATGACTGGTTCCCGCACTTTTCGCCGGATGGCAAGTGGGTAGTGTATATATCATTCCCGAAGGACATTGATCCTGCGTCGCATCCTTTCTATAAGAAATGTTATCTGAGACTGATGCCGACGTCGGGAGGAGTACCGAAGACTATCGCATATATCTATGGGGGCCAGGGAACGATCAATGTTCCGAGCTGGTCGCCCGATGGGAAGTATGTGGCCTTTGTGAGTAACTCGAAACTGTAACTACTTGATGGTCTGAATTGCTTTCCACATTTCTGCGGCTACAAATTCGTTGCCTTTCTCGTTTAAGTGAACCCTGTCGGTGGTTAGAATTCCTTGTTCTTTGTTCTCAGGGTTGTTCTGCTTTCCATAATCCAGGAAGCCTTTCCTCAGGTCTACCAACGGCAGGTTATTCTTCGTAGCGATTGTGCGGATAAGTGCACTGTACCTGTTCAAGTCTCCATCCAACTGATTTGTATTGTCTGTCCGTTCGCCGATGACGGCCGGTGTGGCAAGGATAACCTTGATGCCCTTATCTGAGAACTTCTTTAAGAGGGCGTTATAAAACTTCTCGAACTTGTCGTAATCCGTTCCGGTTCCCGACGACTGTTTGTGCCACACATCGTTCACGCCGATGTAGATGATCACGATATCAGGATTCTTCGAGAGCACGTCGTCTTCTACGCGGAGGTAGAGATCGTACACTTTATTGCCTCCGATCCCTGCACCAATAAATTCGTATTGGTCTGCCTTTTTGTCTTTCGTTGCCATCTCCCCCACTTTCGTAATGTAACCGGTGGGTTGAACGCCGGCTTGAGTGATCGAGTCGCCGAAGAAGATCACCTTCTTGCGGGTTGCTGTTTGAAACGGCATTGCCAGTACGATTAAGAGGAGTGCAAGAAATTTCATTGAAGAAATATTTTAGTCGACGTTCAATTTAAGAAATCATTTCGATTTTACAGATTGACCGTTTCTCAATTCCTCGTTGGCATGTCTCACCACGCGATCTCCCACCGCCACAGGGCCGAATACCTCCACCAGTGAATCGGCGGAGTTGCCCTTGCGCACACTCACCCACTCTGCAATGTTGTCGTTGACTTTGAGCACGAACACACCTTCCGTTGAGGTGAGCACCGACGTGCGTGGAACAAACATAGTCGGGCGATTGCGTTTGATCGGGATCTTTACTTCGGCATACATGCCCGCCTTCAGGTCGGCTTTCGTGTTCACGTAATCGTATTCCGCAAGCATGGTACGATTGTGTTCCTGGAGCGAGTTTGAGCTTCGCGCGAAGTTTGCCTGGTACTCTTTCAGCGGATCTGCTTCGATAGTGAACGATACGACGCTGTTCTCTTCAACGGCGTTGGAAAGATTCTCCGGAACTGCGATCGTCAGTCTGAGCTTCGAACGATCTTCAAGTACAAATATTGGTTTTGCACCACCGTCGGGCCCGACCAGGTCGCCAGGGCTCACGTTGCGTTCGGTCACGTTGCCATCGAACGGCGCACGCACCGACAAATATTGAACGAGCTGTTCTTGCGAAGCTACTTGTGCAGTGGCTGCACGCAGATTCTCTTCCGCCGCTCTCGACAGCGCACTGTCGGACATCATGCGCGCGTGGGCTACGTCGAGTTCGTTTGCTGAAATAGCACCCGCGGTCTTGCTGGTTTCGAGGATACGATGATACGTCGTGGTGCTGATCTTCTTCTTCGTTCTTTGTTCGATCAGCGTTGCCTCTGCAGACGAAAGCTGGGCTTTGGCCTGGTTAAGTGCGGCAACAATTTCGGGAGCTTCGAGAACGGCCATCAACTGGCCCTTCTTCACAACTGATCCGCGATCCACCAACACACTACCAACGTAGCCCCTGATCTTTGCATGAAGGCTTGTCTTGTTCCAGGGCTTTAGCTCACCCGGCAACACAACCACCATCGATGGCTGCATGCTTTGAACAGAGGCAACTTCAACAACGGGGATCTCGTCTACCCGTTCGGCCTTCTTTTCTTCTTTGCTGCAGGAAACGATCACAGCAGCGAGGATTGATACGATCAATATTCTTTTCATGACTAAACAGTTCTGTTTTTAAAACGATAATACTGGCTGGCCTCATCTTCCGGGTCCAGCGACACGGAAACATAGGATGCTTTCTTTTGCAGCAACGTGAACACAGCGGGTAGTATCAACAGCGACACCAACGTCGAGGCCACGAGACCACCAATAACGGCCTGACCAAGTGGTGCGATCTGGTCGCCACCTTCGCCCATCCCGCTGGCCATCGGTATCATACCCGCAATCATCGCCACGCTGGTCATAAGGATCGGACGTATCCGGCTTCCTGCAGCGACCATACCCGCCTTCATAGGGTCTCTCATTTCAAGGCGAAGGTTCTCAGCATTGGTGATCATAAGGATCGCATTCGCCACCGACACACCAACCGACATGATCATCCCCATGTACGACTGCAGGTTCAACGTTGCGCCGCACACAAGCAGCGCCACGAGTGAGCCCGCGAGCACCGCCGGCACCGACGAAAGAATTGCGACCGACAGCTTGAATGATTGAAAGTTTGCTGCCAGCATCAGGAATATGATGACGATCGCAACAGCAAGACCACCCTGCAAGCTTGTGAGCGTGTCTTTCAATAAATTTACCTGCCCTTTGAAGTCGATCACCATTCCGCGTGGCGGATCTCCCGCGTCGGCAATGGCTTGTTCAACGGCCTTCGAAGCGCGTCCAAGATCCGTATCGTGAAGATTCGCCGTGATCGTTACCAAACGATTCGGCCCCGACCGGTCGTACTGACCCGGCCCGGTCTCCTCCGACAACGAAGCAACGTCGGTTAACGTCGGATGCATGCTTCCGCTCTGCAACGGAATGTTCTTTATGTCATCAAGCGACGACATTTCATACTCGGGGATCTGTATTTGCACCTGGTATGCAAGGCCCTTAGAGTTGTCGAGCCACAGGTTCTTATCAGTAAAACGACTCGACGATGTTGCAGCAACGAGTGACCTCGCTACCTGTGTGGGTGTTACACCCATCTGGCCGGCTCGTTCGCGGTCCATGTCGATACGAAGGATGGGATATGCCATGGGCTGCGCAAGTTGAACATCGCGAAGAAACCCTATGCCCTGCATGTTCTTCATGATCTTGACGGCAAAGCGTTCTGCCTCCTTTATATCTTTTGCAGCAACGTTCACCTCGATCGGCGTTGCAGCGCCCTGGCTCATGATCTTATCGACAAGCTCGATGGGTTCGAACGAAACACGAAGGAACGGAAGCTTCTCGGCGATCTTCTTACGCAAGCTCTCTTTCAACTCGGCGATCTGTACATCGTAATGTTCGTTGAGCGATACCTGTATTACCGCTTCGTGAGGGCCGCTGTTGAACACGAATATCTGCGAGGTACCATAGCTGGTGGGCACGTTACCAACATAGGCTGAAGAAATATCAACGTTGCCTGGCCCTACCTCCTCTTTGATCAGGTTGAGGACCTTCAGTGTTATTTGCTCTGTACGCTCCACGCGCGTTCCATCTATGCCGCGAATACGCAGTTGGAACTGGTGACTGTTTGCCTTCGGAAGGATGTCGGTGCCAATAAACGTAAATGCGAGGCCAACGATAACGAACGCTGTGGCGAGATACGCGATCGTATAGAACCGGCCGCGGTTCATTATCCTTTCCAGCACTGCAAGGTACTTCGCACGAAAACGATCGAATCCACTTTCTTTCTTCGGATGATGATCGTGATCCAGCAACCAGTTCGCCAAAACAGGAACGAATGTTTGCGACAAAAGGAACGACGCGATCATCGCAAACCCCACGGCAAGCGACAACGGGAGGAACATCGATCTCGGGATTCCCGACATCACGAATGCAGGCGCGAACACAGCAAGTATCGACAACAGGATGAGCAATTCGGGAAACGCAATTTCCTTACATGCATCCCAGATCGCCTCGGCCTTTGGTTTTTTCATCTCCAGGTGCTGGTGAATGTTCTCAATAGTAACCGTAGCCTGGTCGACGAGAATGCCAATAGCGAGAGCAAGACCACTCAGCGTCATAATGTTTATCGTCTGCCCCATGAGATTCAAAAGGATAACAGCCGATAGCACCGAGATAGGAATAGTGATAACCACAATGATCACGCTTCGCCAGTCGCGGAGGAACAACAACACCATAAGACCAGTTAACAACGCACCCAGAGCACCTTCAGTGATCAAGCTCTTCAAAGAGTTCGTGACATAAGTCGACTGGTCGAATTCATACGAGATCTTTACATCTTCCGGTATCGCAGCCTGGAGGTTCGGCAACGAGTTGCGGATGTTTGTCACAACAGACAGCGTAGACGCATCCGACTTCTTAACAACAGGGATATAGACGGCACGCCGGCCCTGCACGAGTGCATAACCAACGGTGATATCGGCTGCATCTTCCACCGTACCGATATCGCGAATGAACACAGTAGGACCTGCACCGATACGCACGGGAACGTTGAGGAAATCCTGTGGCTTATCGATCAACGAGTTCACGGGCGTCATCATTGTGCGGTCGCCGATACGGATGTTACCTGCAGGCGACGGCTGGTTGTTGGCATTGATAGACCTGATGACTTCCTCCGGTGTGAGCTTGTAACTCCTCAGTCGTTGAGGATCGACCCGGATCACGATGGTCCGTTGATTTCCACCAAGCGGCGGCGGGCTCGACACACCTTCGATCTTCGAGAACATGGGGCGCACACGTGACGATGCAAAGTCCTGTATTTCGTTGAGTGAGCGTGTCGAACTGGAGAACACAAGTTGTCCCACAGGCACCGAGCTTGCATCGAAACGGATAACCTGTGGTGGTACAGTTCCTTCAGGCATGTATGCTTTCGCACGTGAAATATTGTTGGCAACTTCTGCCGCCGCCTGTGCCATGTCGGCTCCCGGATAAAACTGCAGCTTGATCAACGACATTCCCTGGATCGTCTTCACTTCCACATCACGGATACCCGACACATACAGAAAGTGATCCTGGTAACGTGTTGTGATGAAACCGTCCATCTGGTCTGGCGCCATTCCCCCATAGGGTTGAACAACATAGATCGTTGGCAGATCGAGATCAGGAAAGATATCGACCGGTATGCTTCTAATTGATAAGATCGAGAAAAAGACAATACCAAAGATGCCGACCATCACGGATATCGGTTTCCTCAGTGCACTTCGAATGAGTTCGTTCATCTTGAAATTGTTATTGTATTGAATTCATAAAAACCGAAAAGTCGCCCTTCGCCGCGGCAATAGAGAGCAGTGAACGCCATGCATTCACATAAGCAATAGCGAAGTCGGCCTCTGCACGATTGAGGGCAAACATACTTTGCAGCATCGTCGGCAGGTCGCTTAGACCCGAACGGTAACGGGCATCCGCCTGCATGAATGCCTGTCGCGCAGCATTCAACTGTATTGGTGCCATTCGCGCCTGCTCCATCGAAAAATTGAATTGCATGTCGGAATCCTTTAACTGTCGTTGCAACGCAAGGTTCTGCTCGTTGTACAACTCCTGGTCTCTTACCACGCGATACTGTTCGCCTTTGTATCGCTGGTGAACCGAAGCGAAATCTGTTATCGTCCATCGCAATGCTGCGCCCAATAAGTAATTGTTCACCTGGTACTTTGTGCCCGAACTGAAGTCGGTATGATAAGTATCGTCTGTGTAAACTCCCGAACCTCTTGCCCATGCCGCACCTACCAGTGTGATCGAAGGCATGAACGATCTTCTCACGGCAATGCTTCTTGCCTGCGTGGCGTCTGCACGCTTCCGATACATCGAAAGCAATGGATGGCCCTGTTGATTGACCGCACTGTTATCTATGTTCGACGGGACAGCCGAGAAGAAATTCAGGCTATCGATAACAACCGTCGCCTGTTCCGTGATTCCCGCGAGCTCAAGCAATCGAAGTTGCTGACTCCTGTAATTTCTCTCCGCGTCGAGCATCAGCAACTTTGCCTTGGCATACTCTGCGCTCGCAAGAGAACTATCTGCACCCGCTCGCATGCCCGACAGCACGCCGGCTTTTACAGCGTCATGAAAACGGAGTGCACGTTCGACGTTTGTTTGTTGGATTGCCGACAGTTTTTTCATCATCAATGTCAGCAGGTATGCATCTGCAATTTTTACCTGTTGCTGGAAGACTTCGTTCGCATATGCAGCTTCAGTGCTTTCGGCAAAAATTTTAGAAGCCTTAACGGTACCGGATACCTTTCCGAAGTTGAACACATTCCATTCCAGCAGCAGTGAGCTGTAACTTCCCCATGTTGCCGTGTTGTTGGTCTCCGTACGAATTCCACCCGATGGCGAGATCACTGCCGGGTTCGGATAAAACGCGCCAGTGAGGCTGTTGCTGGTGCCGTAGGTATATTGATGCTGAGCCGAGATCCGTGGGAGATATTCGAGCGAAGCGGCGCGGGCGTCGCGGTCGGAACCCTTCGCGTCGGCAGCCCGGGCTTTCACCAGGGGGTAGTTTGCCGACCCCTGTTCCAGGACCTGCCGGAGCGTGTACGATTGGCTAAAAACGTTGGTTGTCGACCCCGTCCACGACAGGATCAAAACCAGGACTAATGTTCTTTTCATGCCTGTAAGCAATTACGGCCGCTATCCTACTTACCGACTCTGGAAACATTTTGGAATTTGGAGGTGTTCGAAAGAAAAAGGTTGCTTCGGCGCCCGACGAGGCGGGAAATTTGCCGAATTCAGGATTTTTCCAGATTTGTGACCTAGTTTTCGTGTGTGAAAGTTTTGATTGTAGAAGATGAGCGTATCCTGGCCGACGGCATTGCCAATCACCTTGGCAAAGACGGGTTCCTTACGGAAGTAGTTTATACCTATGATGACGCCGCCGAAAAGATCCATCTCTACGCCTACGATTGTGTGATCGTCGACATAAACCTTCCCGACGGCATCGGGTTCAACCTGGTTGAAGCCCTCCGGTCGATCCGTTCCACTGCTGGCATCATTACAATCTCCGCGCGTAACGCAGTCGAAGACAAGATCAAAAGTCTCGACATCGGCTCCGACGACTATCTCACAAAACCCTTTCATCTTTCGGAGTTAAATGCCCGTGTGAAATCTCTCCTGCGCCGTCGAAACTTCGGCGCTGCGAACGAGATCACCTTCGAAGAGATCCGCATCAATTTCAATTCAAGAAAGATCTACGTCCACAACCAGGAGGTGGTGCTGTCGCGAAAAGAGTATGACCTTCTCATGTTCTTCATTTCTAACCAGGATATCGCCCTCACGAAGTCGGCAATGGCCGAGCACCTCTGGGGTGATCACATCGACGAATCGGATTCATTCGACATTCTTTATTCTCACATCAAGAACCTTCGGAAAAAGCTTGCCGATAAGGGTTGCACCGACTACATTCAATCGATCTACGGTATCGGGTATAAATTCGGAAAGCCTTGAAACTTCTTGCGAAGACGAATCTCTACTACATTTTCTTCTCTATTATCACGTTCGCGATCGTTACGGGAAGCTTTTACGTGGTCGTCGAATATCTTATTTACAAGGAAGTCGATCAACGTCTCGAAGTAGAACGAAAAGATTTCGAGAACTTCATCAAAACACACGGCTATTGGGATGAGAGCTGTTATTTCGTTGAAGACAAGATTGAACTCGAAGCGGTAGCCAGGGAGTTTGCCATGGCTCCATACTTTCACGACACTCTTCTCTTCAATCGCTACAGCGACCTGGCCGTTCCTTTCCGGGAATATCGTTTCGTGAACAAGCTCGGCGACAATGCGTACATCGTCAGCATCAGGAAATCATTGATCGAGTCGAACCAACTACTGAAGTTCACAACAACCGTAATGCTCATCGCCTTGAGCGTGGGTTTGCTCCTGCTCTACTGGTTCCAGGCCCGGATCTCACAAAAGATCTGGAGACCGTTCTACGACACACTATCGAAAGCAAAATCATTTGATGTGAACGAAGGAAAAGGACTTACGCTTTCGCGGGAAGATATTCACGAATTCACGGAACTGAACTCGTCGCTCACGAAAATGACGGCCAAGATCGCCGATGACTATCGGAACCTTAAAGAGTTCACAGAAAACGCATCGCACGAAATCCAGACTCCCCTCGCGTTGATCAACAGTCGCGTCGAAGGACTGATCCAGGCAAAAGACATGTCGAACGAGAACATGCACTGGATCCAGGACATCCACGAATCTACCATGCGGTTGTCGCGGTTGAACCAGGCACTGCTACTGCTGGCCAAGATCGAGAACGGACAGTTTCACGACAAGGAAGAAGTAAACGTGACGGCCATTGTCGAGAATCGGCTGACGGAGATGGAGGAAATATTCAGTCACAAATCCATAACGGTCGAAAACAGGATCACGGATGCGTTTAAGTTCGCAGCGCACCCTGCCCTCGCCGAAATCCTGGTGACCAACCTGCTTAGTAACGCGGTGAAACACAACCTTGCACACAACGGCCGCCTGATCATCGAGTCTACGTCCGGTTCCCTGGTGATCTCAAACACGGGACCTTCGCTCAGCGTGCCGCCTAACGAATTGTTCGAGCGCTTCAAGAAACAGAATCCCGCTTCAGGGTCGCTGGGGCTCGGCCTGGCGATCGTGAAGAAGATCTGCACACTCTACAAACTTGACATCAACTACGAGGCAAAAGACGGCCTCCATTCCATCAGGATCCAAAGCCTGGAAAACTGAATTTTCTTATCTTGTTTGGATGAAACCCATCCTCCCCCTCCTCCTGATTTTTGTGGTATCACTCGCCTTCGGCCAGACCGACAAGCGTTTGAAAAACTACGACGCAATCGTCAACAAAGTGATGACCGACTGGAAAGTCCAGGGCATTGCCGTGGCGATCGTCGAGAAAAACAAAGTGGTCTATGCAAAAGGCTACGGATTTCGCGACGTTGAAAAGAAACTTCCCGTAACGCCCACCACTCAATTTGCAATCGGATCGTGCACCAAGGCCTTCACCGCAGCAACAGTCTGCCTGCTCAAGGAAGACAATGTAATCGATCTCGATCAGCCCGTGCGAAAATATCTTCCGTCGTTCGCTTTGTACGACGAGTATGCGTCGAACAACATGACGCCCCGCGACCTGCTGTGTCACCGCTCCGGGCTCCCCCGCCACGATATGCTATGGTATGGATCCACAGCATCGCGTAAGGAACTTGTTGCCGCGCTGAAATACCTCCAGCCAAGCAAACCCTTCAGGACAATGTACCAATATCAAAACCTCATGTTCATGACGGCAGGCTACCTCGTTGGTGAACTGAGTGGCCAGAGTTGGGAGTCGTTCGCGAAGCAAAGACTGATCGACAAGATGGGAATGTCGTCGACAAACTTTTCAATAATCGATATGGAGAAAGCTGCCGATCACAGTCTCGGTTACATAGAGCGCGACGACAAAGTTGAAGTTATCCCCTACATGAATATCGACGGCATAGGTCCGGCAGGTTCTATCAACTCTACAGCAACCGACATGTCGAAGTGGTTGATCACATTGATCAACGGAGGGAAATACAATGGTCAACAGATACTGTCAACGAATACCATTCGTGAAATACAAACACCGACCATGGTTGCACCGGCGGTTGTTCCACTCCCGTACGACGAAAATGGTTATGCAACATACGGCCTCGGTTGGAGCATCAGCAGTTATCGTGGGCACATTCGGGTGGAGCACGGTGGCAACATCGATGGCTTCTCGGCCTCCACTTGTTTCCTGCCCAAAGATTCTCTCGGGATCGTTGTGCTCACGAATATGAACGGGTCTGCATCCACAGGTATCGTTCGAAACTATACCATCGATAAACTTCTCGGCCTTAGCGAAGTTGACTGGAACGGACGATTGTTGGCCGATGCAAAGAAGGCAAAAGACAATGCAGCAAAGACAAAGAAGGCCGCCGACGCAGACCACGTGGCTGGAACCAGTCCGTCGCACGCACTGAAGTCGTACGTGGGCAAATACGAGCATCCCGGTTATGGAATTGTTGAGATCTCTATGAATGGCGAAGACCTTGTGGTCGATGTCCACGGATTGAAATCAAAGCTTAAACATTACCACTACGATTACTTCGAAGCGGTGGACGAACAGTATTTCGATCACGAAAAGATCAATTTCAGTTCCGACATCAGGGGGACAGTCGACAAGCTGTTCATCAAGCTGGAGCCAGCCGTCGATGACATCGTCTTTGAGCGAAAGCCAGAGATCTCGGCCCTTACGATGGACCAGATGAAGAAATACATTGGCGACTATGATTTCAATGGGGTGGCAGCAAAAGTGTACGCCAGGCAGGAGAAGACACTGTTCCTTTTCGTTACGGGTCAGCCCGAGTATGAGCTCTCTCCGTCGAAGGCAAATGAATTCACCTGTAAAGAACTCAAAGGTTTCGTATTCCGTTTCAACGTCGACGGTCAGGGAAATGTGACTGAGCTTGTGTCGAATCAACCGAACGGAGTTTACACTGCAAAAAGAAAATAAGATCGTTACCGGCGAACATGCAATTGTCTGGCTTCGGCGCGACCTGAGGCTGCACGACAATGCTGCCTTGTATCATGCTTTGAAAGAGAATGACAAGGTTTTACCATTATTCATTTTCGATACGAATATTCTCGATAACCTCGAGGATCGTAAGGATGCGCGTGTAGATTTTATTCAAGAGTCGATCGCCATTGTGAAAGCTGAGTTGGAGAAACTCGGCAGCTCGTTGCTTGTATTGCATGGAGATCCGGTCCAAATTTTTAAGAAGATAAAGCCCCGGGTTATTTATGCCAATCACGACTATGAATCGTACGCGATCAAACGCGACAAACAGGTTGCTAATCTAAAAACGTTCAAAGACCAGGTCATCTTCGAAAAAGATGAGGTCATGAAGGACGACGGGACACCATATACAGTTTTTACACCTTACAGTCGCAAATGGAAAGCGACGCTCAACAAATTTTACCTAAAAAGTTATCCCGTTGAGAAGTACTTTAAAAACCTGGCAAAAATCAAACCCTTGGAATTACCTTCAATCGGTTTTGAAAAATCTGAGATCACTTTCCCGCCGCGACTCATCAAGCAGGACATAATAAAGAACTACCACGCACAACGGAATTTTCCCGCAATACACGGAACCACGCGATTGAGCGTCCATCTTCGTTTCGGGACAGTCAGCATCAGAGAGCTCGCAACCCTGGCTTTAAAGAAGAATGAAGTCTGGCTGAACGAACTCATATGGCGCGAATTCTATCAAATGATCTTATGGCATTTTCCCCACGTTGAGCGCAATGCATTCAAGCAGGCGTACGACAACATCCAGTGGCGGAACAACGAGAAAGAATTCCAGCTATGGTGCGAAGGCCGCACCGGCTACCCGATAGTGGATGCAGGCATGCGGGAACTTGCGGCAACCGGATTCATGCATAACCGTGTCCGTATGGTGACGGCCAGCTTCCTGACGAAACACCTGCTGGTCGACTGGCGATGGGGAGAAGCCTGGTTTGCCCAAAAACTTCTCGACTTCGATTTAGCTTCGAACAATGGCGGGTGGCAATGGGCTGCCGGCTCCGGTTGCGACGCAGCCCCATATTTTCGGATCTTCAATCCCACCACACAAGCCGGGAAATTCGATCCTGAACGGAAGTACATTAAAAAATGGGTGCCCGAAGTGGACTCCGACCGCTATCCCAAACCGATTGTTGAACACACATTTGCCCGAAACAGGGCACTGGAGGCTTACAAAAAAGCCCTGGGGTAGTATTTTTGCCTTCGATATGACTATTTTTCTCTGCAGCCTGATCGTTATAGGTACGTTTCTCTTTTGGGAATTCGTTGCGTGGTTTACGCACAAGTATATCATGCATGGATTCCTGTGGGTGTGGCACCGGTCGCATCACACCGTGCATGACCATAAGCTTGAACGCAACGATCTTTTCGGTGTGGTGTTCAGTATCCCTTCGATCGCGTTGTTTTACTACGGATCGGTTGTGACCTACAATCCTTATTTGATTGCAGTGGGATTAGGAATTCTGTGCTACGGAATTTTTTACCTGGTCTTCCACGATATCATCGTGCACCAACGCATCCGTTGGCGCCCGAAGAATCGCAGTAAATATTTACAGAGGATGATCAACGCACACTACGCTCATCATAAAAAACACTCGAAAGAAGACGGTGAAGCTTTTGGCTTTCTCTACGCCCCCAAAAAATACGAACCGTCTACTCGTACCGAAGTGAATCAGCAGGATTAGACCTTGCGGCCCTTACGAAGTGATAGCTAACAGTTAACCACGCTATCGCTCCTGACAACACACCGCCGATTATGAACGCCGAGGCATCCATCGGTATCCTGTAGGCGAACGAACTCAGCCAGTTATCCATTACATACCACGCCAGGGCTGAAGCCACAACGAATGCGATCGCAACCAGGATCATAAACTCGCGCGACAACAACGTGCTCACCGACGAAACAGTAGCACCCATAACCTTCCTTATTCCAATCTCCTTCGTGCGCTGTTCTGCAGTGAACGATGCCAATCCAAGTAAACCGAGACATGCAACGAAGATCGCAATGCCTGTAAGCACTGTAAACACCTGGCCGAGTCGTTGTTCTTCGCGGAACAATTCGTCGAAACGTTCGTCGAGGAATGAATATTCGAATGGATCATTCGGGGCAATCCTCTTCCATTCGTCCCGAACCTTGTCGATTGCAGCGCTTGCCGAACCATCGTAGCGGATCACCAGGTTGTTGCTCTGTTTACTGAACTGGACGATCAACGGTCTCACTTTAACTTTAAGCGATTCGAAGTTGAAATCTTTCACCACACCGATCACTTCCATGTCGTGAGGCCTTTCGCCATTATAGCTTGTGATCTTCTTCTTCAACACATCTCCTTCCCAGCCGAATTCCTTGATGGCCGCTTCATTGATCAGGCACACCGACGAATCGGCAATATGCCCGCGTGTGAAAAACTCGCCCTGCACTATTTCAAATTTCAAGGTCTTAGCCTGGTCGTAGTCGGTGAAGTATGTTCCGAGAATGTGGTCCTGCTGAGAACCCGCCATGCGGAAGACAGTTGTATTGTTAACACCCGGGAATACGTTGTTGGTATAGCTCGACCCAACAATACCCGCCTGTGATTCGACAGACTGCTTAAAGCCTTCGCGGCTATTGCCAAGTCGCGAGGTATTGCGAAGGATGATCACATTTTGCTTATCCATACCGATACTGCGTTCCTGCATGTACGAAAGCTGGTTGTAAACGATCATTGTGCTGATGATCAGCGTGATCGAAATTGTGAACTGCACGACCACGAGTGCGCTGCGGATGCCTTTGCTTCGCATGCCCGCTTTCACTTTTCCCTTCAAAACATCAACAGGCTTGAACGACGTGAGATAGAACGCAGGATAACTCCCGGCCATGAACGACACGAGCACGAATATTCCCACAACACCCATTATCATTACCGGCTGCAACATAGCGCCAAAGCCGATCGCTTTACCCGACAACAACTGGAACGACGGGATCAACAGGTACACCGCAACAATCGCGATAACAGTACCTGCCAAAGTGTAGATGAATGACTCAGCAAGAAACTGGAAGATCAGTTTGCTACGCTCGGAGCCCAAAGTCTTTCGCAGGCCTACCTCCTTCGCACGGCTCGCCGAACGCGCTGTCGAAAGATTCATGAAGTTGATACAAGCGATCACCAGGATAAACACACCTACAGCACCAAGGATATACACGTACTTGATGTCGCTACGCGGCGTCATAGAGTCTTGAAGTTCAGTTGCAAACAAGTGTGTCCGCTCCGTGGGGAATATGTAGTAAGAATAAACGCCGCCATTCTTTTTGAAATCCTCGAACGATATACCAAAAGCACCCTGTAGCTCAGGACCAACCATTTTATTCACAAACTCCTCAAGCTTCATATTGATGCTCTCAACCGTCGTGTTCGGGTTTTTGCGAATGTAGGTAAAGATGCCATTGTTCGTCCATGAAGTAGACTTCATAAACTCGTCGCCTATGTTAGACATCAAGATCTCGTATTGGATCGATGAGTTGCTGGGGCACTTTTCAACCACGCCGGTGATCTTAACGGCACGGTTGTCGTTGTCGACCGTAACGATTTTACCGATCGGATCTTCGTTGCCGAAATATTTTGTTGCTATCTCGGGTGTAATAACCATCGTGTTGACCTCTTTCAACACTTCTTTGGGATCACCTTTCAATAACTTGAAGCTGAAGAACTGAAAGAAGTTGCTGTCAACGTCCATAGCCTTCATTTCTGTAAAGGCTTTATCCTCATACTTCATTACCATGGCGCTATAGGTATTGATCCTTACCATGGCTTCGACACCGGGAATACCGGCAGCCATCGCAGGCCCAACTGGCGGCGAAGAGTTGGATGTATAGATCTCCTGTTCGGCAATTATACCATGAAGGGCGACAGAGTAAAGGTTATCATGGTCTTCATGAAACTGATCGAAGCTGAGCTCATCGATCACGTACAACCCAATAATGAAACACGCAGTAAGTCCTAACGCAAGCCCGGAGATGTTCAGGGCTGAATAGAACTTGTGTTTAAGAATGTTTCGGAGGGCGACTTTGAAGTAGTTCTGGAACATTGGCGGTAAGAGTTGGTCCACCACTCAGACGCCAATGCCCCAGGGAATGTTGCATCTGCTTATAAAATATTATTCATCGCGCAGCACGTGCACAGGGTTCATTTTAGCCGTGTTGTAAGTTTTGAACGACACGCTCAACGCTGCGGCAACAAGCATTATCACCGAAGAGATCACCATCGTGGTAACCGTCGTTTTCTTGAAGAAGTCCCAGATGCTATCCATGAGCATTTCGGCCATGAACGCCCCAAGCCAGCCACCGACCAAGCAAGAGACCAGCAGAATGATTACGAACTGGGTATTTATGACACGCGAAATGTTTGCAATCGAGGCACCGAGAACTTTTCTCACACCGATCTCTTTCATTTTCTTGATGATATTCAGTGAGACAAGGGTAAACAATCCCGTAGCGGAGAGCAATAGAGCAACGATCCCCAGGAAGACAAACATTTTCACAATGTTCACATTCACTTCTGTCGCGTCGCGAAGCTCGTCGTCCATATACCTGCTGGCGAACTTGCGATTCGGGAACACTTCCTTCCAGTGATCTTCCATGTACTTATTGACGCTCGCAAGCTTATCCTGGGAAGCGCTGATGTTGAGATGACGATATTTGTCCGGCGCCGAATAACGGATCATTATTGGCTCGAAATCACGCCACAAGCCGCGATTATAAATGTCTTTCACCACGCCAACCACGTAAAACTTCATCGTGTCCGCCAAAACGATCTCTGCTCCTATCGGGTCGTTGAGACCAAAAAGCGTCGCCAGCTTATTCGTTATGATAATAGATTCCCTGCTGTCGGTCTCGGAATTTTCTTTAAAGTTACGCCCCTGGGTAAGTGTAAGGCCCATGGTTGGCAGGTAGTCTGCGCCAACGTGAATAATGTCGACCTCTACTTCCTTCCCGGCATTTTTAACAGGACGCCTGTAAAAATTAGACTGGATCTGGTGTTCCGAGCCGGAGATCGAGGTCACATCGGGGTTCTGCGACATCACGTTCTTCAACGCGTTGTATTCGTCCTCGGAGTTTACCCACGTATACATCGCCCCGTTCCGGTTGAAGCCCATGTCGAAATCATGTTGGAATTTTGCGTTGTCGATAAACGCCAGGCTGCAAACAATGGCCATGAGAGATATGGCGAACTGCACTCCCAGCAACGTCTTCGACAGCCAGCTTGCTCCACCGAACTTTTGTTGTCCTTTCAGAATAGTGGTTGGCTGAAACTTCGTGATATACAATGCCGGATATGCGCCCGCCAAAAGGCTGGTGAACAACAAGACACCGACCATCACAATCATGAATTCGGGCTTACCCAAATAGTCGGCCTGCAGCTTCATGTCAGGCCACAAGGCATTGAATGCCGGTATCAGGAACAGGTCCGCGATCAACATTCCTATCAGTAGAGCCAGGAAGCAAACAATCATTGTCTCCCCGATGAACTGGATAACGAGTTGCTTTCTCCTGCTTCCCATCACCTTACGGATGCCGATCTCTTTCAATCGCCTGGATGACATTGCAATCGAGGTGTTCGTCAGGTTGAAGCACGCAATCAATAAAATGAAAATGCCCATAATTGCACAACCCATCACAGCCGCACGTGGCGTGGCATCGCGTGTCCAGGTGCCGTTGCGATTATCGTACTCATCACGCTTTGCCATTCCGACAAGCGGATCGAGGTGAAAGCTGGTCATTATAAAATCTTCGCGGACTTTATTGTTGTTTTCTGTAAAGGGCTTCAGTTGTGCCTCGATTGTGGGGATCCTGTTTGCATCCGGAACCATCACAAATGTGTTCGAACGATACTTCCAGTTGGTGCCTTTCTGTGCTTCCTCATCAATGTCGAAATAATTATCATACAACACGAACGAGCCATCGTTGAAGCTCGAATTGATCGGAGGCAACTTGAATACAGCACCCACCTCATACTCCTTTGAGGGTGCGCCGTTCCTGATCATCGTCATTGTTTTGCCGACAGCATCAACAGTTCCAAAAAGACGGATCGCATTCTCATCGCTGATGATGATCTTGCTCTTGTCCTTTATCGACATAGGATCGCCGTGAAGGAACTGGAACGTAAACATGTGGAACATGTCGGGATCGACAAATGACAGCACGTTGTCGAAAATCTCGTCGCCAATACGCATGTCGGCGTAGTTTGTAAGGTAACGTGTGATGTGGGTAATATCTTTAGCATTTGCCCGTGCAATCTCTGCCAGTGGAGCGGGGCTGATGCCATATTCTATGTTCGCATCCTGGAACTTGCGGATAGAATTGATGCGGTAGATCTGTGATGCATTCTCATGCACCGTATCGAATGAGTTGTTAAAATCCCAGTTGTAGTACGCTGTGATGCAACATCCGATGGATATCGCCATCCCGAAAATATTGATGAAAAGGTACACTTTGCTTTTCATCATGCTTCGCAAAGTGATCAGGAGATAGTTTTTTATCATAGTCCGGGTTTGGAGGTGAAGTCAGTGCAGTAATAGACGCCGTTACACCGGCGTAGGTTGCACAACGGCCAAAAATATGCCACCGCAAAAGGATGCAGTTTTCGCAAGTTGGTCGCATTTTTCTGTTCAATGCTGAACAGTGGAGTGTTCATAAAAAAACCCTGTAGCACATGCTACAGGGCTTTTCCTAACCTAAACCTAAACTATGAAGAACGCATCAGGATAATTGGCCCCGACTTATCGGGGTGGCTGAAGAATCCTGAAATCTTTCCTGAAGCAGTCCTTTCGGACGCTTCAGGAAACCGTGAAGGGTGTTTAAACTCCTTCGCTGTTAAATATGGAAATGTTCTTTAATGTTCTCTGTAACCACCTTACCGTCGAACAGGTTGACGATGCGGTGTGCGTAGTTCGCATCATAAGGTGAGTGCGTCACCATTACGATGGTTGTTCCTTCTTCGTTCAATTGTGACAGGAGCTTCATCACTTCCTCGCCATTCGCTGAGTCGAGGTTACCAGTAGGTTCATCGGCCAGGATCACTCTGGGCTTCGCAACAATCGCACGCGAGATCGCAACACGCTGTTGCTGACCACCCGACAACTGCTGGGGGAAGTGGTTTCTGCGGTGCATGATGTTCATGCGCTCCAGTACTTCTTCTACTCTTTTCTTACGCTCGTCCGAAGGGACTTTCATGTACAGGAGGGGAAGCTCTACGTTTTCGTAAACTGTAAGTTCGTCGATCAGGTTGAAGCTCTGGAACACAAAGCCGATTGAACCTTTGCGAAGCTGTGCACGCTGACGTTCTGAATATTTTGAAACTTCATGCTCTCCGAAATGGTACTCGCCATTGGAGGGATTGTCGAGCAATCCAAGGATATTGAGGAGGGTCGACTTACCGCAACCCGAGGGACCCATTATGGCAACAAACTCGCCCTCTTTGATCTCGAGGTTGATGCTATTAAGGGCAGTTGTTTCCACCTCTTCAGTGGTGTACACCTTCTCAAGGTTTTTAAGTTTAATCATACTCATGCGTTTGGCTGTTTAAGTTTTAGATGGTAGAGGATTCGAATTAGTTTTATGGATTACTTGTTAATTTACAAAAGGTTACCGGGGATTCGTTACAATTAGACGCCTTATCAGGCAAATAGTTGCATCAAATGCGTCAAATTGATGTTATGTTGTAGTGAATCGGCTTAATTAAGTATCAAAACCTCGTTATTTCCAAAGTTCTCATATGAAGAGGTAATGACCTTGTCGCCAGGCTGGAGACCTTCCAGTACCTCAAAATAATCGGGGCTCTTTCTTCCAAGCTTAATATCGCGCTTCACTGCCTGATTATTATTATCCAATACAAACACCCAGTTTCCACCTGTGTCCTTATAGAATCCGCCCACGGGCAACAACAACTCTTCCGACGACATACCCAGCTCAATTCTAAGGCGGAGTGACATACCCCTTCTGATACTCTCCGGAACCTCTCCCTCGAAATCCATATCAACCTCAAAGCGACCCGCAACAACATCGGGATACTTGTACGTGATCACCAGCCCATAAGACTTGCCTGCAAGCTCAGTGGTTGCATGAAGTCCGGTTTGGATACGGGGCAAATACAATTCATCGATCGGCACGCGTACCTTATACGAACCCATCACGTCCACCTGGCCAAGACGCTGACCGGTGTTTACAGCCTGACCAACATCCCAGTGCTGAAGAAATGAAAGCTGTCCATCGATCGGAGTCTTGATGGCGAGGTTTTCGAGGATCTGACCAACACCATCCAAACTCTTGATCATTTTTTGCTCCGACAACCTTGTGGATGCCAGCGAGCGGATACGGTCTGCAGAGTCTGTTTTGTATGCTTCGTAACGGATCCTGTAGCTTTCCTTGTTAAGGCGATAGCTGGATTCAGCGATCTCGTAGTCCTGTTTAGAGATCAATTTCTTTTCGTACAGGGCTCTAGCGCGCTCGTATTGTGGGCCGAGGATGTCGAGCTGCTGTTGGATCTGCGCGAGTCCAAGTCGCTGTTCCGTATCCATCCTTGTGAGTGATACCTGCGTCTCACGGGCGCGGTTGATACTTTCGTTGAATGCTGCTTCTTGCGTGAGCACGCTGAGCTCGCGGTTGAAGTTCGAGAGTTCCATGATCACGTCGCCAGCTTTGAGCATGGCGCCTGATTCTTTCAATATTCTTTTGATGTTACCACCTTCAAGAACGTCGAGGTATACTGTGTTCTTCGGTCTTACTTCGCCAGTCTGGGGGATGGTTTCCTGGAACACGCCACGCTTCACTTCAGATATCGTGATCTTATTCTGATCTACTTTCAGCCTTGTGCGGCGATCTGCGAAAAGAAATTGATATCCGATGAATATGATCAGAAGCGCTCCTCCACCCCAGGTAGCGACCTTCTTCACTGTGAACCTCTTCTTTTTTAATTGTTTGTCCATGAGAGAGCGTGATAATGGTTGATTTTTCCTGCCTATTGCCAACAAGCGTGCCAACGAGGGAACCCGCATTTTTGATGCGTCTCAGACCTTTTTTCAAAAGAAATCTCGTTCAGCACTGAACGACCCTGTCCGCAATCGGACGTGGCCGAACAGGGTATCCGGTCAAAAACTGTCTTTTTAGGGCGATTTCAAAAAACTTCGTTTTCGGCCTTAATATTGCCCGAAGGCGGACGGTGTGACCAATTTCAACCACTATGACTGACTCTAAACAGGGTAAAATTCTGATAGTCGACGATAATGAGGACCTGCTCAAGGCGGCCAAAATGTTCCTGAAGCGCCATTTCTCCCAGGTCGATATCGAGAAGAATCCCGAGGCCATTCCAGCGCTCATGAACAATGACAACTACGACGTCATTCTGCTCGACATGAACTTTACCAAGGACGTGAGCAGCGGCAGTGAAGGCTACTTCTGGCTCGAAAAGATCCTCGAGATCGACCCGTCGGCGGTGGTGGTATTGATAACCGCTTATGGCGATGTGCAGATGGCCGTGCGGGCGATAAAAGCGGGGGCCACAGACTTCGTTCTGAAACCCTGGGAGAATGAAAAACTGCTGGCTACACTGTTCTCGGCTATGAGATTGCGCGAGTCGCGCGACGAGATCCATACACTCAAGATCAAGAACCAGGAATTCAACCAGGTACAAAACGAAAAGTATTCTGACATCATCGGCAACAGTCCTTCGATGCAGAAAATATTTGCCACGATCGACCGCGTGGCTCATACCGATGCCAACGTGCTGATCCTTGGCGAAAACGGAACGGGCAAAGAAATGATCGCGCGCGCGATACACAGGAACTCACCGAGAAAAAACGAGTCGTTTGTGAGCGTCGACCTTGGATCGATCACGGAGACATTATTTGAAAGCGAGTTATTCGGACATAAGAAAGGAGCATTTACCGACGCGAAGGAAGACAGGCCGGGCCGCTTCGAGATGGCACACGGGGGCACGTTGTTCCTGGACGAGATCGGAAACCTTTCACTGCCGTTGCAGGCAAAGTTGCTGACGGTGTTGCAAAACCGGAAGGTAAGTCGCGTGGGCGCGAATAAAGAAACACCGATCGACATTCGTTTGATCTGTGCTACGAACATGCCGTTGTACGACATGGTGAAGGAGAACAGGTTCCGCCAGGACCTGCTCTACAGGATCAATACTATAGAGATCGAGATCCCGTCGTTGCGGGACCGAATGGAAGACATACCGTTGCTGGCGACTCATTTCCTCAAACAATATTCGGGCAAGTATTCCAAGAACATTTCGAAGATCAGCGAGGGCGCTATGGCCCGAATGCACAAACACCCGTGGCCCGGAAATATTCGCGAACTGCAACATTCACTGGAGAGGGCGATCATATTGAGTAACTCTTCGGTGCTGCAACCGGAAGATTTCAACTTTACGGTGGGGGCTTCGAAAGAAACGGATCAGAACCTTTCATTGGATCAGTACAACCTCGATGAGGTAGAGAAGTTGTTGATCCGTAAAGTGCTTAAGAAGTATAATGGGAATATAACGCAGGCGGCTTCCGAGTTGGGGCTCACCCGTTCCTCTCTCTACAGGCGACTTGAGAAGCACGGGCTATAAGTTATTACCTTTAGGTAATGGCCTTTAATGACTTCCGGTTCCGGGTAGCTTTCAGAGTAATCCTTGTCGGGCTTTCCATGTCGCTCATGGTCTATATGGTGAGCCGCCCGAACATGATCTTTGCGGCGGGGCTCACGGGGGTGATCATCGTTCTCCAGCTTCTCGAACTCTATCGCTTCAGCTCGCAAACAAATCGCAAGCTCACCCGCTTTCTCGAGTCGGTCAAATATTCCGATTTCATTTCGGGGTTCAACACAGACAATCGGCTTGGTCAAAGTTTCCGCGACCTGAACGTCGCGTTCAACGAGGTACTGGAAGCTTTCCGGAAGACCAGGTCGGAAAAAGAAGAGCACTGGCAATACCTGAACACCGTGGTTCAACAGGTGCGCACCGGTATCTTTTCATACGACGTCGATGGGACTATACAACTGATCAACACAAACGCGAAGAAATATCTCGGTGTGACATCGACAATGAAAAACATTTCGGAATTAAAAGATCTCAACCCGAACCTGTACGACATCATAGAGGCAACAACACCTGGCAAGAGCAGTCTTTACAAGGAAGGCACTGAATTGCAGCTCACGATACAGGCAACGGAAATGCGTATTCGTGGCAACGCAGTGAAGCTGATCACGCTGCAGAATATCCAGACGGAATTACAGAAACAGGAACTGGAGGCGTGGCAAAATCTGACACGTGTGCTTCGTCATGAGATCATGAACTCCATCACGCCGATATCGTCGCTCACATCTACACTTCGTGAAATACTCGACTATGATCTTGTGAAAAAAGAGAATGGTTATGAATTGAAGAACGAAGGTGCGGAAGATCTTCGTGAGGGTTTGGATACGATCGAGTCGCGAAGCAAGGGGTTGATCCGTTTTATCGACGCATACCGGGAATACACCTCGCTGCCGCAACCAAAGATCAAAACCGTGAGAGTTACGGAGCTCATCGACCGTGTGGGTCAATTCATGAAGACGCAACTCAAAAAATCGTCGATCGACTTCACGTACTCATGTGAGTCGGAATATCTTACCATCCAGGCCGATGAAGAGATGATCGAACAGGTGTTGATCAATCTTGTGAAGAACGCGATCGAATCGCTTCACAACAAACCACATGGAAAGATCACGCTAACGGGATGGACACGCGAGAACAATGTGATCATCGACGTAGTCGACAACGGTCCTGGTATCATCAAAGAAGCGCTTGCGAAAATATTTGTGCCCTTCTTTACAACCAAGAAGGCAGGTTCGGGGATTGGATTGAGTTTGTCGCGACAGATCATGCAGATGCATAATGGTACGCTGACAGTAGAAAGTGAACCCGACGTGAGGACGGTGTTTAGCCTGAAGTTTTAATACTTAAGCCTCAAGAAATTCATCCCATTCTTCCTGCTTCATTCCACTGATGTCGCGAAGGAAAAGTGCGTACGAAGGTTTGTAGGGTTTGCGATGCAGATCCATACCAGACTCTTCGAGGGTGTAGTCACCTTTCTTTGCGTTGCAGCGTTTGCAGGCTGTTACGAGATTGGTCCATGAATGAATTCCTCCACGAGAGCTGGGCACAACGTGATCTAACGTAAGATCCTTCTTCGTTCCACAATATTGACATTCGAAGTTGTCGCGTTTGAAAACATTCTGACGTGTAAGGTTCACTCCCCGATAGGGAGCATGAACATAACGATTCAACCGAATGACTGAGGGCATTGGAAATGTGCTTGTCACTGAACGGATCCTGTGACCGTTCGCGCTTCGCACCATTTCACTCTTGTTCAGGAATACCAGTACAAAAGCACGCTCGACCGAGCAGACCATCAAGGGGCTAAAGTCTTGATTTAATACCAGTACACGGTTATTCATGCTTCCAATTTAAAAAAAATTAGGAAAGTATGCGCCGGAAGCTGGGTGAGGTGTGGGTGTAAATCTTTGTTTCTGAGTTAAGAATTCCGTCCTCCATCAGGTAGTCGATCTTTACCCTGCCGTGGCAGTGAATGATCTTCTGTTCATCGAGGACGATGCCGACGTGATTGAACTTTCCGTCTTTGCCTTTGAATAAAGCCACGTCTCCAGGTTGAACCTCATTTAAGCTTTCGAGAGGTTTACCTGCGTTCGCTTGTTGAGCCGCGTCGCGTGGCAATTGATATCCTGTAAGTTTGAAAGCCATCTGAACGAACCCAGGTGCATCGATACCAAATGGACTTTTGCCACCAGGTATCTGTGGAGCATTGATGTACTTTCCTGAGATAGACCGGAGGTATTCGTAGTCGCGTCGTTGACCGAGACTCTTCGCCTCGCCATTGAATGCGAACTGTTCTTCCATTTTGAACAACTCCGATCCGGAAATCGGCACGATACTTCCCATCACGATGGTGAGTTGTGTCTTCTTGTACAGGATCGTCGAGGCGACGTCGGTTGTTATTTTGAAATTAGCGAGGCCGATCTGTTGAAAGTATTCGAAGCTGATCGAATGATGCTGGAGCTCTTCGATCCACCCGGTGGTTTCGTCGGAGTGGACCATAACATGTATCCACTTCTTATCCTTCGATGTATCGAAAACCTGGTAATGATCTCCGAAAAGAAGCTGGGTGACCACTTCACTTTTGTGATCTGCATCTTTTCTGACTGCTACGATAGCGAGCCGGCATACTCCAAAATCGATAGGTGAGGTCATCCGTTACATCTTGATTCGTCCGAGTTCCCGCTTCATATCGCGGTCCTTGATGCTGTCGCGTTTATCGTGAAGTTTTTTACCACGCCCGATCGCTATTTCGAGTTTCGCGTAACCACGGTCGTTGATAAACAATCGCACGGGTAACAGCGTGAGCCCTTTTTCTTCGACCCTTGCTTCCAGTTTCTTGAGCTCCGATTTTTTCAACAGAAGTTTCCGGTCACGTATAGGAACGTGATTATAGTGTGTTCCTTGTTCGTATGCCGATATGTTTACGCCTTTCACGAATGCTTCGCCATTCGAGAAATAACAATATCCATCCTGGAGATTGATCTTTCCCTCACGTATCGATTTGATCTCGGTGCCACGAAGTTGGATGCCAGCAATGTACTTATCGAGTAACTCGTACTCGAACCCGGCACGTTTATTCCTGACATTTACCTCTTTCGCAAAACGATCGGACTTCGGCATAGCCGCAAAGATAGCTTAAGATTTAAGATTCAAGGTTTGGCACTGGCGCAACATCAAGCGTACTGAATTCCTGCTTGAGAAATTTATAGTGTGCTGCCATCGCGATCATTGCTGCATTGTCGGTGCAGTACGCCATCGGCAAGATGAATACCTCCCAGCCACCCTTCTGCGCAACAGCCTTTAGCGTGGTCCGAAGGCCCGAGTTTGCCGACACTCCGCCGGCGATGGCAACCTGGCGGATGCCCGTTTGTTTAACCGCCTCTTCAACCCGGGTGATGAGCATATTTACCAGGTGTCGCTGAAGGGAAGCACAGATATCGTTTAAGTTCTTGTCGATGAACTGCGGATCCTCCGCTTTTGAGTCTCTTATAAAATACAGGAATGCTGTCTTGATGCCGCTGAATGAAAAGTCGAGACCGGGCATCGACGCGCCCGGAAACTTAAATCTCCTATCGTCACCCTTCGCAGCATACTGATCGATGAGGGGGCCGCCGGGGTACGGGAGGCCGAGGATCTTCGCGGCCTTGTCGAAGGCCTCGCCTACTGCGTCGTCTTTGGTCTCACCGATCACTTCCATGTCGTTGTGGCTTTTCACAAGGACGATCTGCGTGTGCCCGCCGCTGACGGTAAGGCAGAGGAACGGAAATGAGGGCGGGTTTTTACCTTCCTGGGGGATGAAGTGAGCGAGTACATGCGCTTCCATGTGGTTCACTTCGATCAGTGGTCTCTTGAGCGCCAGCGCCAGCCCTTTCGCAAAGGATGTCCCCACGATCAGCGCCCCCATGAGGCCCGGCCCGCGGGTAAAGGCAATAGCATCCAGCTCCGTCTTCGATATACCAGCGGTGGACATGGCTTCGTTAACAACGTGGAGGATGTTTTTCTGATGGGCACGGGAGGCAAGTTCGGGCACCACGCCGCCGTATTTCTGGTGCACATTTTGCGACGCAATTACATTATTGAGTACCTTGCCGTTCCGAATAATTGCAGCCGAAGTCTCATCGCACGACGACTCAATAGCAAGGATCACAGGCTGCATAAGAAACGCAAATGAGGTGGCAAGTTATTAAAATTCGGGCTTTCCGATGGGTACGGAATATTGTGCTGTATGGCATATACATCTCCGTAGTACTGCTCCTCTCTGCCTTCCTCCTTCTCCAGGTACCCTCCATCCAGAAACGACTTATTGAACGCTACACCGGCAACCTGAAAGAGGTGATCGGTTTCGACGTAACATTTAAAACGATCGATCTCAAGTGGTACGACAGGTTACAGCTTACCGGCTTGTCGGTCGTAGATCCGGAGCACAACGAGATGATCCGTGTCGAAACCCTGAAAGTGAACTTCAGGTTCACGAGCCTGTTTGAAAAGAGTGAGATCAACATCGACGGTGCCGAGATAGACAGCGCCTCGGTAAACATTACCGACATAAATGAGTCCGACTCTTCCCGCGATCTGAACATCAACGTCTTCATTGCCCGCATCAACGAGATGTCTTCGGGAGGAGGCGGTGGTAAAAGTCCGAAAGTAAATATCGGGGAGATAGTCCTCAATGACTCTCATTTCCTTTACAACGACAGCGATTCGGATTCGATAAAACGCGGCTTCGACTACAGGCATTTCAAGCTCGATCTCGACGACGGCGAGCTGATGAACTTTAAGGTGATCGGCGATACGATCCAGTTCAACCTGAACTCCCTTACTGCTGTCGATCCCGTTACGAAGCTGGATCTAAAAAGCATTCAGACCTTCTTCAGGATCTCGCAAACCAACATGGAATTCCTGGGCCTGCATGCCAAAGCCGGCCGTAGTGTGATCGCAGACACGATCATATTGTCTTACAATAGTCAACGCGATCTCAACGACTTCAATAACAAGGTCATCTTTAAGGCTTTGTTGAAAGATACCTACCTCCACCCTGCCGACCTCGAATTGTTTGCACCGGGCGCAAGTGCGATCGGTCAACCCGTTACACTCAGTGGAAAACTGTCGGGCAAGGTTACGCGATTAAATTATACCAACATGGATGTGAAGGTGGGCAACACGTGGCTCACCGGTTCGCTGGCACTCGACGGACTTCCGTCGATCAACGAGACATTCATTACGCTTAAACTGGGGAAGAGTAAGCTCGACGTGAATGACATCCGTTTTGCGTTCGACGACTTTGTTTATGAACGATTGGAAGCACTTGGCACCGTGAACATGCAGGGAACATTCCGCGGGTTCGTGAACGACTTCGTTGCGGATGCAACCCTCGACGGCAGGCTTGGATGGGTGCGTTCAAATATAAACCTGAAAGTAAACGAGCGAGATCTCGATCAGACATCGTATAGCGGGGGCCTCGAGTTGAGAAACTTCCAGATGGGCACATACTTCAACGACACCACGCTGTTCCAGCAAGTAACGTTGCGTGGAAACGTAAGTGGCCGCGGGCTCACGTACCAGACAGCCGACTTTCGACTGGTGGGTGGGATCAACTCCATTGGCATTATGGGTTACGATTATGTGAACATCAAGAGCAA
>DASRSO010000094.1:0-22218 GCA_035656375.1 Cyclobacteriaceae bacterium
AATGAGTATTTGTTGAAATATGGACAACTCCAGCGTTCAATTTCAACAGAGGAGTTGCCTACATTCCAACAAATCCACGACAACTACGATGGAAGATTAATAGAAAAAAGCTTTCTTTAAGTGGTCTGATTCAAGGGGTAGCTGCAAATATGTGCTGGGCCGAATACATATGGGCTTAACTTTTGATTCCTAAACTATTCGATATTTTTTGAGTCATGGAATCCATGAATAATCACTAGTAAAAGATCTATGTCGATTTTTTGATTTTCGAAAGCACGATCGAAAAGTTCGGCCACAGCATCAGAAACCTCTTTCTGATAAACCTTAAGCGTTTCTTTGAAGATCATTGGGGTTTATTTAGGATGAAAAAGCTTTGCAAAAGGTGAATCGACCCTAACAAAAATTCCTCGATTTCTATTCAAAAGCTCCCCATCCGTCATAAACGAGTGCGTGATTATTAGCAAAAAATTTCAAATATGATTCAATCATTATTAAACGATCAGCATCAAGTCTCATCCTCACTATTACGAGAGTATCAACGCCATTTTGTCGAAGCTCTGCATACTCGATTGAATTCGCGTTTAAAAAATCGATTAGGTCGTTGTCGTTCAAATCGCTAATTGCACCAGTAAGAACGAACTCAATTTCATAGAGCTTTAATAGCTTAGGGTCGTTCGTTCTGAATCTGTCGATTGCATCTAGCGTTGCTTGCTTCTCTTCATGGGTTAGCTCAACTCTCATACTTGTTTATATTCAGTTTCTCTGCACGACAGCTGAGACCTTATCATTTTCATCGAAATATATAACCAGCGACTTGCTTCCCCAACCAGTCCCATCTGGTTCTATTGCATACACCATGACTAAACCATTACCTTCAAAGTGCCGAAAGCTGTCACCTGGTCGACCAAGCCATTTAAGGATATGCGACTCGCTGTAACCCCGTAAGTTAACTCCATTGATTAATCTTGTTTTAGCAACAGTATCGGACGAATGGTGATCCATTCTAAAGCCTGTTCGTCCAAGCGAATCATTCTTCCATTGCACTGAAAAGTCTAGCATGATTGAATCTATTTCATGTTCAGTGAAGTCACGTTTTAAATCGGAACGGCAAGCAGCAAAGCCAATAACTAATGCGACTGACAGCAACGTGCATTTAAGGATCATAACTCTTGCTCATGAATTTAAGACCATCCGCAAAGCGATTGGATAAATCATCACATAAAACTAAATACAAACATATGAAATGGTTAGATGCGGAACGATTGAGAAAATATCCAGGACTTGACAGTTTATCGGATGTGGAGGCTCAAAAAGTTATCGACAGTCTCCACAGCTTAGCAATGATACTTATTAAGAGAGAACTGAACGCAACGTCAAAATTTAGGGATGAAGAATCCGAACTTATCGAACCTAAAGACTCAGACGATCAGCATGTTAGATCGAAAAGGAAGTGATTCAGTAGATCAACTGAACCGGACTTTATCGAACCACTAAGTCTCTTAATTATCAGAGACTTAGCAATTCGAATTGCGTTGAAACGCAGAAGTACGGTGGAGGTCCCGAATATCGAACCGGTTTCTGGCAAATTTGAGTGCTTTCGAGCGTTTAGTCGGACCGCATGAAACGACACGTCGCGTGGAAAAGGTTGCGCTAAATTACTCAGATTGGGGTTTAGAATTTCCACGACGAAAGATTCCTGTTAGAACCCAATCTATTTCGCAACTCCGGCCAGAGTTGTAGGCAAAATACTGGAGCAATTATTTGAACTTGATCGTAGAAATAAGCGGATCGACCTCCACTAACTCCAACGACTTAACCATGTCCTTTGTGCCGTTCTTATACTTCAAGAAATGGGGCTTCTGGATATGCTTCTTATACGCTTCTGCGTCAGCATAGACCTCGAGGATAGTGATATAATGAGGTCTCTCTTTTTCCGAAACTGCATACAAAGCTAAAACCCCAGGCTCGACCTTAAGTGAGGCTTCGATCTCCTCCTTCAACATCGAAGTGTAAATCGTCAATTGTGCCGAGTCGATAACGAGCTTCGCTAACCGTACCATTTGTTTGTTTTGACCCTGCGCAGGTGTAGCACCGGCAAGCGCCAGCGCAACTGCGATCGATGCCAGGAAATTAATTATTAAATGCATAGATGGATGATTTGACTAGCGATCAGAATTCAGTTTTATAAATCCTGCATCAGCTGTATTCATGTTAAAGAAATGCGCTTGAATAAGCGAACCAAAATTAAAAGGTAATAAATATACAGAATTGATAACTCATAATGCCAAGACCACAGACGCGGTTATACTCTATAAACTGACTTGGGTATAAAATTCTACACTCACAAGGCGCCTCGGAACTTTTGGTTCAACAGAATTGGTATCTCACGCAGTGCTCGGTAACTTACACGATCACTCGAGGCTCTTTTGGTTCCAGATCAACGCTTCGTTTGTCACAGAATCTCAAGCATCTTTTAAATGGACGGGGTAACGCGAGAAGACCTATTGCGATATAATCTGATTGAGCGCGCTCCCCTTCCGGTCTTGGTGGCAATGGGCTCGAACCTCCAGGTTGGATATGCAAATCGTGCCGGCCTCAGCTTATTGAACAGAGACTTTGAATCGGTTGCAGGTAATCCGCTCGGTCAAGTCATTCCAGCAGTGTTTTCAACAGTGGAAATTGAATCCATTACAAAGAAATGTTTAATCCACGGAGACTCCTTTACCATTAAAGGGAAACAAATTGAACTTCTACAATATCCGGAGACGCCAGTCAGGTGGCTGGATGTTGATTGTGTGCCGCTACTCGACGACGGGCAAAAAATTACCGGCGTCATCTGCTATTTGAAAGATGTGACCCCGGAGAGAATCCTCCTAACATCGCTTGATTCAAGACCTGAATATCTTGTAAACTTCTTCAAGGTCGCCCCTATTGGAATTGTGTTCTACCGTGGAGTCAGTTTTATCGTCGATGCCGCTAACGACCAGGCGCTTACAATGTGGGGCAAGTCGCTCAAAGAAGTGAAGGGAAAACCATTGGAAGAGATATTCCCGCAAGTTGCGTCCGACCCAACAATCCGGCAAAGGCACCTGGAGTCTCTCGAAAAGATGAGACGAGGCGAACGCCATATAGTAAGTGACGTCGAACTTGTCTTTTATCGTGATGGCATCCCTCATCATGGATGGTATAGCTATATCCACGAACCATACACCGACTCATCGGGCAGAGTTGTTGGCATGATAGCGATTGCGATCGAAGTGACCGACCAGGTTATTACACGAACCAAATTGGAGGAACAAGTTGGCGCTCGAACAACTGAATTGTCACGACTGAATCGAGTTCTGGCTGAAGCGCAAAAAGTCGCAAAGCTTGGCAGCTGGGAATGGGATGTCTTTAATGGACAAGTAACCTGGTCAGACGAAATGTTTGATATCTATGGCTACAGGGACAGATTTCCGGTAGACTTTACCCGTGCTACGGAGAGAATGACCGCCGAGGACGCAGAACTGTCGCGAAAGAGGACTGAAACCTTTGTAAGAAATGCACATGACGATTTCAAAGAGACCGGCTCTCGTGTTTTCGACATACCGGCTTTAGAATTCAAAATTACATTACCCGGTGGCGATGAAAAAATTCTGAGAAATTCAGGAAAGATATACCTCACCTCTGAAGGAAAATTGGAAAAGATCTTCGGAGCTGTTCAGGACGTCACCGAAATCAGGTCGACCGAATTACAACTTAAGGCCGCAATGGAAAAACTTGAAGAGAAAAATAGCGACCTGCAGGCGTTCTCATACGTCGCCAGTCATGACCTGAAAGAGCCTCTTCGCAAAATTCTCACTTTTACTGATCGGCTGAAACAACGAGATGTTAGCAACACAGTTGACTACCTGTCGAAGATCAACAGCTCGGCTTTACGGATGATGGATCTCATCGAATCGATCTTGACAGTTAGTCATGTATCGAACAGTGCTATAGAATTAATCGATGTGGATCTCAATTCCGTATTTGAAAATTGTAAATCGGATCTTGAAGTGCGCATTCGCGAAACGGGTGCGATTGTCATTGCGAGGCATCTGGATAAGGTCAAGGCAAATCGTGTTCAGATGGGGCAATTGTTTTCCAACCTGATTGGCAATTCATTGAAATTCTGTGACAAAACGCCGCATGTGGAGATTGATTTAACTCAAATCAGCCCTATCGAAGCAGTTAAAAAATCTTTTCTACGTGCACAACAGTATTGGCGCCTTACTTTTTCGGATAATGGAATCGGTTTTGACGAAAAGTACAAGGGGCAAGTTTTTGAACCTTTCAAACGCCTTCACGCGAAAGAGACCTACGGCGGCACCGGAATTGGATTAAGCATAGTTAAGAAGATAGTTGAACGTCATAGAGGGTCTATTGAAGTTGAATCGCAACCCGGGAACGGAACTACGTTTATAATCTACTTGCCCGTCTCATTATGAGGCAATAAAAATAATTAATGACGCCATCATATACTTAAAGTCAAATGCTGGAGTGCCGTAGAAACTTCCCGGCTTTCTCCAGCATCTTTTCGATATTTTCGTCAGTGGATTCGAGTATTAAATGCGGCATCGTGATCTCCTCAAACTCGTCGCGTACTTTTTCATAGACCGCGTAGTCCGCTTCGCTGAATTTTCTCGGCTTTCCAACGCGTTCATTCACAAGCTTTTCATCTGCCACCACTTCTATGATCGCTACGCGTACACTCTGCTCCTTTGCCCAGGAAATAAACATTTCGCGCATGGTATGGTGATAAAATGTTGCATCAACCACAACATCCTTGTTTTGGAACGCGAGCAGCGCGGTCCTCTTCAACATTTCATTATACACGATCAACTTGTCCTGGAACGAATATGACCCTCTGGCGCGCATCTCCTGCCGGATCGCATCAATGTTTAAGTGACATGCATTCATCCTCCCGGCAAGCCTTTCGGCAAAGAAGCTCTTTCCAGATCCAGGCAGTCCCGCTATGAGTACGATCATGTAAAACCGATTACTTAGTTTGACCCGCTGCTTTTGTTTTTATTCAATTCTTTCCAGGTTGAGATATCCTGTTCGTTGATCCTTACAAAGTCATCACTTCCCTTAGCCTTTGCCTCCTCGATAGAGATGCGCGCGGTCTCTATTGCTTTGTTGTAATCCTTCTTCGCATATATCTGCGCCCTGGTGTGTGTTATCCAATATGCGCCCGGTGTTAATTTCAGGGCCTTGTCGATCCATTCGAGTGCCAGGACACGGTCACGATCCGTGTCGAGGTAATATTTCGCTGAGATGTAGTAATCCCCCGCGAGTTTCGCCTCTGGATTGGCGGTTAACGTCTTGATATCTGCCATAAACTTATCGTCGACAGCAACGCTTGTGGTTTCATATTGATCCTGAATGCATCAAAAGACTTCTGGTATCCAAAAATTCCCAAAAGCCACGCGGTCGCTGCTGAAGATCAGCGTCCACTACTCTTTGCCTGGAACATCATAGATTGCATAGATCCCAGGGCTCAGCTTGTAGTGATCGTCGATCGCCAACTGCTCCCGATCGAACATTTTTGTCGAGGCGTTGTCTCCCACGCGCCAGATCTTATCATAGGGCACAAGGTCGCCAAAGATGGTTCCTCCTTTCACGTTTGGGCGAGAATATTCAATAGTCACATCCTCCAAACCGACCTTTTGGGTGACGGTTGCAAAAGACTAACCTCAGGCAAGACAATCTGTGCCTGCACGGTGCCTGCCAACAGCATCATTGCCAGCAGGATAAAAGCATTAAAGTTTTTCATAAAAAGTTTCTCGATTTTTACTATCGAAACTACTTCCCGTGAGAGGCCGGCGGAATGGTTCCAGTCAGTGGTGGTGTTGATTATTGTTAGTCAACGTGGCTTTAAGGTTACTTCCACACTAGTGCCCTTTCCGACTTCACTTTTGATCTTTACAGTCCCGTTCAGCATATCCACGTAGTGCTTCATAATGTGAAGACCCAGCCCAGTCCCTTGAACGGTTCCGGCGTTCGATGCGCGATAGAATCTTTCAAAAAGATGCTTCTGATCTTCGTCCGGGATTCCAATACCATTGTCCTGAACTGAAAGATGAATGGTGTCATTGACATGAGACGACACGTAGATCATTGAATTCTCGGGCGAGTATTTGATCGCATTCGACACAAGGTTGTTAATAATATTACCTACAAAGACAGGGTCTGTTTCGGCTTCGTCATCTCCTCCGTGCGCGTACAAAATAGTTTGGCCGGATTTGGCGAAATTTTGCAGGTTCGCAATACAACCTTCGAGGTATTGCTTCAGGTCAAACCGTTCAACATGCGGTTCCATCCTGCCCTCTTCGATTTTGGTTAATGACAGGAACTCGTCCAGGATAGTTGTAAGACTATTTACGGATGATTTTATCCTTGAAATATGTCGCGAAGCCTTCGATTGATTTTCGCCGGAAGTATAATTCTCAAGCAATGAAGCTGAGGAAAGTATAGTGGTGAGTGGAGTGCGAAATTCGTGAGATGCTAGCGTTACAAAATTCGATTTCAGTTTGTTGAGCTCGATTTCGGTTGCCAACGCTTTTTCCGTTTTGTCCTGCGCCTGCCTGAGTTTCTCATCTATTCTAAGCAGTTTATTGAAATTGTACCGAATAGAAAAGAAGGCAACCGCGATCAAAATTGCGATGCCTGCGAGCAATTCGCCGAACACTTCGTTGAAAGATGAAATGCGGCTGCTGTACTCCTGCTCCCGTTGCCGAAGCAACCGCCTCTCCCTTCGCTCGATACGGTTTAGTATCACATTTGCCCTGTCTCTAAAATCGTTGGTCTGGATGGATCTCCTGTAAACGTCCTGGCTAGTAACTACTGCCGGGGACGAAAGAGCAGCATCAGCGAATCCTAAAAGCTGTGGAATCAACTTCGACAACGAATCAACACTACCTTTTTGGATCATATTGTCGTTGGTCAAATCCCTGATCTCCTCTATCAGCGCGAAAATTTTTCTCCTTGCAGCCCGATAATGATCAATCCGTGTCGTATCTCCCTTAATGTAGATCGCATTGCTTTCCAACTGCACATCCTTGAATACAGAGGAAATTTCATCTGTCAACTGAATGACCCGCTGCGTATGATTGACCCAGAACGAAGTATTTATAACTCGTTCATTATAGCGATACGATACCAGCCCAAGAACAAAAATGGCGGAAATTAATAACGCGAAAAGAGCACCTACAATAACTTTAAAGGAAGGCATCGGCACTTAAAAAAACTGTAACACACTGAAAAATAACCTAATACCCGCCCCCACATACTGACAAAAATCAGGATTCGCCCTTTTGTCTAACGATAATTTCCTTTGAGTCCCACTTGTGCTCATTGGTTCCGTAAACGTAGTCCCAAAACGGCGATGTTACACCGAAAGCGATATCTCCATCCTTGTAATGATGTTTAACATGGTTTTTCCATAGCGCTTTCAGGAAACTCCGCGGAGGCGAATAGACGTGAATGATGTAGTGCACTGAAAGATATGCGGCGTACCCTACTAAAAATCCGGCCAGGCTGGAAAATGAGTAGTCACCCAAGATCAGTCGCAACACCAATAACAGTCCGGTGGATATCGAAATACTGAGGATCGGTGGCATTGCGATCCTGTCTTTATCCTTCGGATATTCATGGTGAACTCCGTGCATTATATACTGGAATCTCTTTCTTGCCGGCGTCGTGGTGGGTATATGAAAAAGATACCGGTGTACGTTGTATTCTACCCACGTGAATACAAACAAGCCAAGGAAAAACAATGCTGCGGTCTGCCACCCTGGAATTGCGGTATTCGCAATACTCCACCAAAGCAAAGCACCAGCATACAAGAAAAATATTGTTACCGGAACGGCGATATGTGTCTTCGTCATCCGCTCCAGCCAGGGTTTATCGAAGATCTTTCCACTTCCCTTCAGCTTAAGTTGTGTTTGGGTCGTCATAACAATTGAAATTTTATGATGCCAATTTTGCCATTTGTTTAAAGCAGCAGGCTGAGGAAAATCATTTCGCCGGGTGAGTGTTGTCATGAACAGGAAGAGATGTGGCGGCGAGCTTCGTTCACGAATCAAATATCATAAGCCATGAACGAAACAATAAAGACTATTAATGAGCGCCGTGCCGTACGGAAGTTCAAGCCAGGCAATGTAAGCGCCAGTTTACTCGATCAGCTACTCTACGCTGCACGAATGGCTCCTTCGGCGTTGAATGGACAACCATGGAAGTTTTTCATCCTTACTGAGAGAGAACTGATCAATGTACTCGATCAGAAGATCAAAGCCGTTGCTTCAAAAATATTCAGGATGGAACACGCATCCGAATTCTTCGATACACCGAACCCAATCTTTCACGGAGCTCCGATTGTGATCTTCATTGCAGCGGATCGAAAAAATGAATGGGCAGGTCTTGATGTGGGCATGTGCGCACAGAACCTTATGCTGGCAGCAAAGTCTCTTGGGCTTGATACATGCACCGTCGGCCTGGCGAAGTTTGCCGAACAAACTTCAGTATATGGAGCTCTGGGGATACCCGCCGGAGATCAAATACTTATCGCGATATCGGTCGGTTATGGAGACGAAAATCCTGCCCCTCACCCTCGCAAGACCGATAATGCATTCTTCGTGAAGTACGAACATGTGGCCGGTCTGTTGACTTATTGAAAAACTGATAAAAATCAGTTTAGGACGTGATTTATAACAGGTCCGTCTAGGCATCAATCAGTAAAATTTGATCGTCAGAAACACACCGATACCTATGAAAAAAATTCTAATCATCGAAGATAATCCGGATATCCGGGATAACACGGAAGAGCTTTTAACATTGGCAAACTACCAGGTGTGTTCCGCAGATAATGGAAAGAAAGGAGTCGAGGTTGCCATCCGAGAAAAACCCGACTTGATCATTTGTGATATCATGATGCCGGAGCTCGATGGGTATGGAGTGCTTCATGTCTTAAGCAAGCGTGATGACACGTCAGCCATTCCCTTCATTTTCCTCACTGCAATGACCGAGAAGTCCGAGATCCGAAAAGGAATGGAACTAGGAGCCGATGATTATCTCACAAAGCCCTTCGACGATACTGAGCTGCTCAACGCCATTGAAGCACGTCTTCGAAAAATTAACATTCGTCAAAAGAACTATGCACCAACGACGGAAGGATTTGAAGCCCTCGTGCGCGATGCAGGCAACATCATCAAGCTGGATGACCTGGGCAAAGGAAGAAAGACGATCTCCGTAAAAAAGAAGGCAGAGATCTTTGCTGAAGGTGACACGCCAGCGTCCGTTTTCCTGGTCAAGTCGGGAGAAATAAAAGTTTCAAGATTGCACCAGGATGGAAAAGAACTGATCACAAACATCTACCTGCCAAACGACTTCTTCGGGTTTGAAGCTGTCCTCGAGAACAGTCCATACGGGGAATCGGCTGCGGCCATGGCAGATTCCGAGATAATCGTAATTCCAAAAGATGATTTCCTCGCTTTGATTTTCGCGAACACAGATGTTTCCGCAGTGTTTATCTCAATGCTGTGTCGGAAGGTTGCCGCAAAAGAAAACGATTTGCTGAACCTGGCATACAGCTCCATCAGGCAAAGAACGGCAGCGGCGTTACTGAAGGTCAACGAACGGAAAGATAAGAACGGATACATCAACATGTCGCGCGAAGATCTTGCAAGGATGGTGGGCACCGCTTCCGAATCAGTAATTCGCGTGCTGGCTGAATTCAAGGATGAGAAAATTGTAAGTGCGGATGCAGGCCGGCTGAAAATAGAATCCCCGGAAAGGTTAGAAAAAGTGATAAGATGGAACGTGGCCAGGTGATCCTGATAACTATCAGCCTCACGGATGAATATCGTCATTGAGTCCAAGCATTGGCTCACGGTACCTTTCACCATAATTTAAAAACAATAGCAGCCATGGAACAACTCAATGAAACGAGAGCAGAAGACAGGGACTACGCTGGGAAGATGCTCGCCCAAAAGTTCGTAAGGACCCGCTTTATTGATGGCGTTGTGGTGGGCGTGCCGCACGGTGGCGTTTGCGTTGCCTCCCCTATTGCCGAACGTTTGAACCTGCCACTTGAAATATTATCCTGCAGGACCGTTAAAGATCCTTCCGATGCTGCAAAAAGTATTGGTTCGGTCAGTGCCAATGACGTTTATTACCATGATTGCCCTGTCGGCTTGCCACAGGACTACCTTTACTTTCAGTTGGTAAGGCTACGCAACGAGATAAAATACGATAATGAGTTCTATTACGGCCGCAACAACCAGCTTGACTTTGCAGGAAGGACTGTCATCCTGGTAGATGATATCCTGAAATCGCCCGATACATTGATGGCTGCAATTATGACTATTCGGACACAGCGTCCGGCAAAAGTGCTTGTCGCCGTTCCCTTCGTGGAAGCTGAAGCGGCCAGGATCGTTCAGGCGGCGTGCGGTGAACTCGTATTTATAAAAATGAAGCAGCGCATCAATTCGCCATCCGAATTCTACAACAACTTTCCGGATGTTGACGAATGGGCGGTGAGAGACCTTTTGTGGCATTCTAAAATGGAATTGGTGGAGGCGGGATAACCTCAAAGAATTGTTTATGGCAAAAAGAAAAGAAACCCTCTCCGAGCGATTTGAAAAAGAGTTGCAGCAAATGTATGTTCGTACTGAGCACTGGATCTCCGACTATGCATTTTTCGAGGATGAACTCAAGTTCCTGATAAACCTTATGGATAAATACTTTGTCGGCGCGGTAATAGCAGACGCAGACAAGAACGGAAACTTGAAACAGCTCGTTGGCAAACTCTTAAAACTAAATGAGTCGAGAAAAAACCTGGAATTACAGATCAGGGAAAACTTCGCCTATCTTGCTCGTCTCATGCAGAACAAAGAGATCTTTGATCCGGAAGAGTGCCGAGATCGGCAATCGGATCTCGAGAGCGATCAGACGGATTTTCTAAGGAAATACCGGACGATCAAAAAGGAAGTATTCGAATTATCCGAACACCTCCTTGCATCTCAAAGATCAAGGAAATTGATCGGCTGATAATTACCCCTTACATTGGTTCCTTTATTGCTGCGGAAGTGTCAACAATAATCGTTGATACCAAAAGGACTTTCGATCTTATGGAATTTGAGATCAAGCAGGCACCCTCGGCCTTCTCGAGTACCTTTTGGGCTTTTGCTTTTTCAGTGTCACTTAACACACCAACTTCAGGGAACAAGTGTACTTCGCTCATGATCATTCTACCGTTGAGTGATTCAAGTTTACCCTTCGCATGGCAGGTGAAGTAACCAAACTGGAGCCTTGAGTTTTCGGCTACTGAAAGAAACGTTGTCATAAAACAGCTCGCGACCGATGCGGTAAAAAGGTGTTCCGGAGACCATATACCAGGTATGCCCTTAGGAAACTCGGGTGGTGTGGCAACTTCGATGCAACCTGATGTCGCTTCAGGTGAGGAAAGTTCCGGAGAGCACATAAGCCCCGACCGGCCGGCTTTCCAGCTGATGTCGATATTGTAAAAATGATTTTCCATAGATCAATTGTGGTTAGACGTAAACCTATCCGTTTGGAAGTCAATAAAATCTGACATTTATCATTCAGGGCAATGACAACCGTCAGGCTTGCTCCTCTCTCGGGCCTCTATGTTTGTTTAACACAACGACAAACACGATGGAACCGATGATCATCCCCTTTGAGAACGTCACAATAAAAGACGTAAACCGGGTTGGCGGAAAGAACGCCTCCCTCGGTGAAATGATTAAGACCTTATCAAGCGCCGGCGTCCGGGTGCCTGGCGGCTTTGCAATCACTGTTGCAGCCTATCAGCAGTTCATGGCGCATAACACCTTGTTTGGTCTTGTGCAGGATGCTCTCAATCATTTTGATCCGCGAACGCTGGACAATCTTTCGGAGGTTGCGGCAAAATGCAGAAACCTTATTCTTACGAATGACTTTCCACCTGGGCTGAAAAAGGAAATTATTACCGCATACCATCAAATCGCCCTCGGCAACGCCGGTGTGAGCTTCGCGGTAAGAAGTAGCGCAAATGCGGAGGACTCGGCAACTGCAAGCTTCGCAGGTCAACACGATTCGTTTCTGAATGTTGTTGGCGAAGAAGCCATACTACTTGCTGTAAAGAAATGCTACGCATCGTTGTTTAACGATCGGGCGATCAAGTATCGTGTGGACAACAATATTTCACATATGCTGATTGGCCAGTCGGTAGGCATTCAACAAATGGTTAGAGCGGACATAGGCTGTGCCGGCGTGGCATTTACGATCGAGCCCGAAAATGGAAATCCAAATTTGATCTATATCACCGGCGCGTGGGGACTTGGTGAAACCATCGTGCAGGGTGCTGTAAATACAGACGAATTTTACCTGTTCAAGCCGGCACTCGAGAAGGGACTCAATGGAATTACCTGGCGATGCCTTGGCAGCAAGCAGCAAATGATGGTGTACGATTACAATGGAACTGTTCTTAAGTCTACGCCGACATATATGACAGACCGGTTCGTTCTTTCCGATGAAGAATTGACGCTGCTCGGAAACTGGTGCCGTACGATCGAAGGTCATTACAAACAACCGATGGACATCGAGTGGGCAAAGGACGGGTTGACTGGTCAATTGTTCATTGTACAGGCAAGACCCGAAACAATCCACAGGGCCGGCAAAAAGATAGAACTGAAGGAATTCTCGATAAAGACCACAGCCACTCCAATCGTAACGGGTAAGGCGGTTGGGCATAAGATCGTAAGCGGACGCGTTGTTATTGTTAAATCGCTCGCCGATTCGTGGAAGGTTAAGGACGGAGATATACTTGTTGCCGACATCACGAACCCCGACTGGAATGCGTTGTTGAAAAAAGCAGTGTGCATCGTTACCAACAAAGGAGGTCGAACAAGTCACGCATCCATCATCGCACGTGAACTCGGAATTCCGGCGGTTGTTGGAACTCTTCATGCCACGGAAAGGCTAAGCGACGGCCAAATAGTGACAGTCGTTTGTACAAGTGGTGATACCGGGGAGGTATTTGCTGGCAAGCTGGAGTGGACCGAGCAACTGGTCGAAGTCGATCGGTTATCGCATACGAACACTAAACCGATGTTTATACTGGCTGATCCGCAGAAGGCTCTGCAGTGTGCATCATATCCGAACGAAGGAGTCGGACTTCTGAGAATGGAGTTCATCATCAATAGCACGTTACAGATCCACCCGATGGCACTCGTAAACTTCAATGAGTTGCCTGAAGGAAATGAAAAAAATCAGATCAATGCCCTTACGCGGCACTACGCGGACAAAAAAGAATTCTTTGTGGAAAAGCTGGCCGAATCAATTGGCCTGGTGGCTGCGGCATTTTATCCGAAAGAGGTTATTGTTCGTATGAGCGATTTCAAAACCAATGAATACCGAAAGTTGCTTGGCGGACATCTCTACGAACCAGAAGAAGAAAATCCGATGCTGGGCTTCAGGGGTGCGAGTCGTTATTACAACGACAGGTATAAGAAAGGTTTTGGATTGGAGTGTGCCGCCATCCGCATGGTGCGGGAACAGATGGGATTGACCAACGTGAAAGTCATGATCCCCTTCTGCCGTACCGTATCTGAAGGCAAGAAGGTACTGGAGACCATGAAGGAATTCGGACTCGAGAGAGGCAAGCATGGTCTGGAAGTTTATGTGATGGCCGAGATCCCAAGCAATATTCTTCTTGCTGAAGACTTTGCGGATATCTTTGACGGATTTTCCATTGGGTCAAATGATCTGACACAGTTAACACTTGGCCTTGACCGTGATTCGGCCATCGTAAGTGATCTGTTCAATGAAAACAACGAAGCTATTCTTGCGCAGATCAGACATCTGATCGTGACCGCTCACGAGAAGGGCGTGAAGGTGGGTTTGTGTGGGCAGGCGCCAAGCGATAATGCTGATTTTGCGAAGTTCCTTGTGAGTTGCAGTATCGATTCGATCTCGTTCAATGCAGATGCTTTGCTGAAGGGCATAGAGAACATTATCGTCGCTGAAAAACTGAAAGTGTCGGAAACCGAACTTACAACACGATGATCTTCACAGAACCGACGACCAGTCGTATCCAACAGAAGAACAATCTTCTGACATCGATGCAGTACGTGCTTGTTGGCTCGCTATTGTTGTACTTCGGTAGTGAAGTACTGATCCCGATCGCATATGCAGCGTTGATCAGCTTCGTTTTATATCCTTTCTGTGCATGGCTTGAAAGAAAAGGGCTTGGTCGAATGTTCTCAATAGGTATTGCGATCGGATTGCTTACGATCCTGCTGATGTTCGTCGTTGCAATTCTTGTCAAACAGGTAACTGATTTCGCCGGAGAGTGGAACAACCTTCAACCACGATTTGCTGGCGCACTTGATTCAATACGGGAATTTCTATCGACGTCCTTCAATATTTCCAGGGAACAACAAGACGAATGGCTGCGGCAGTTGCCCGAAAAATTCTCAGGCAGCCTGATGTCTTTTATAAAAGGCACCATATCGGTTTCCGCCTCGTCGCTGATCATGGGAATCCTGATCCCGATTTATGTCGTCCTGATCCTGTACTATCGTCAACTATGGAAATTGGTCCTGTGCCGACTATTACCTGGCGAGAGCCCGGAACACGTCACGCGAATGCTTTCTCTTACAATCGAAACCTATTACAATTTCATAAAGGGCATGGGAGTCGTGTATTTGCTGGTCGGCATACTCAATAGTCTTGGATTACTTCTGCTCGGCATCCCGCATGCGTTCCTATTCGGCTTCATCGCTTCGATACTGACCTTTATTCCCTACATCGGGATTATGGTTGGTGCGCTGTTGCCGATCACCATCGCATGGATCACGCACGACTCACTTTGGTATCCAGCCGGCGTGGTGGCTGTATTTGCATTCGTGCAATATCTCGAAGCCAACGTGATATTCCCTTTCGCTGTCAGCGGTCGATTAAAGGTAAATACAATGGCGGTATTGCTCTCAATATTTATTGGTGGCTTGCTCTGGGGTGTTTCCGGGATGATTCTTTTCGTTCCATTTGTGGGGATCGCTAAATTAATTGCCGATTCAAACTCCCGATGGCAAACCGTGTCATTGGCACTAGGCACGAGTGTTGCTCCGCCTGAGCAAAGAACACTGATGTGAAAACTTTCAAGCTATTGTTGTCGGGCGGAGATCGCCGTTCATTAGGCAGGGCTCCCGTTGTCGCGAGAAGTATCAAGACGTCAAAAGATCTTGACCAGTTATTTCGTCTCATTTACAGTAGCGACAGGACAGTTGCCATGAGGGCGATCGACACCCTGGAGAAAGCAACGCGTTCACGTAAGGACTATTTGCGCAGTCATGGAAATGAGCTGGTGACATTCGCACGGAGTACGGCTAACAAAGAGATCAAGTGGCATATCGCACAACTGCTACCGCGTATTAGCTGGAGCCCGCAACAATATCAAAAAGTATTCGCCCTTCTCAATTACTGGGTTTCAAATCCTAACGAGAGCAAAATTGTACGGGCAAACGCTCTTGAAGCCATGTACGACCTGTGCAGGCAAACGACGAACAAAAGAATAAAGGTTCTGTTTAGAAAGGCATTGCGAAATGCCGAACGAGATCCGATCCCTTCATTGTCAGCCAGGGCGAGACGATTGATAAAGTCGCCCGTAGCAGGTTGACGAAAATCAGGCCCTGACCTAACCAACGTCATTTGCGACGGCTCGTTGCTGATCTACTTTCGGATCATGAAACAACCGCAACCAACCAATCACCGTTCCGTCGATCCAATCAAAATCGAGCAGCTACTCGCAAAGCAGGACAGTTCGTGTGTCTCGGTGCTTGTAAATCTTTTCACGGCCGGCAACATGTTGAAGCAGAACAAGGTCAATCTGAAGCGAAGTATCGATAAGGCAAAGGCATCAATCGACGTATTACACGACGCGGAAGAGTTGAAAGCTCTTCTTAAGGCCAGTCTTGAACGTCTTGCCGCTTCATTTCGCAACACAGGAACGCCGATGGGCCTTGGGATCTTTGTTTCGAACAATGTTGTGGAGTTAATTGAATTTCCCTTTCCGGTAATTGAATGCACCATCGTTAGCCATTCGTTTGAAACACGTGACATTCTTTACCTACAGCAATACCTGGAGCCCTACTATGCCCTCAACATCAATAAAGACTCCATGCACCTTTACAAAGGAAATGGTCACTCCCTGGTTGAAGTCACCAGCGAGGCATTCCCCAAGCATCATTCCCCTGAATACGAATATGAACACGCAAGCATCGGCAGTTCCCATGGGTATTCATTGAAGGGATACGAAAAAGACAAAGGCGACATCGCCAATACCAGGCAGGAATCTTTTGTGAAGTCAGCCGCGCGCAACCTGGCTACGACAATCAACGATCCACACGTTCAATTGGTAGTGGCCGGGCCAGCGCGCCTCGTCAATGAAGTAGAATCGGTTTACCCCTACCCGGATTTCTTAACCAGGATCGATGTGTCTTTCAACGGAAAGACATTCAGCAAATTTTCCGAAGCGGTCTGGCGCAATGTAGCCGATGCACGAAAAGCTCTTATTACAAAAGCAATCAAGAGAGTTGGAGATCTTCCATTGAACAACAAGGCAGAAGGTCTGAGGGAAGTGTGGGAAGCAGCAGCCGAAGGCCGGGGTTTAATGTTGCTCGTTGAGCGCGACTTTCAAAGGATGGCGTATAGGCTAACAGGTACGAATTTCATAAGGCTTCATCCACCAAAGGAACGATACACAGTAATACCGGATGCTGTGGACGATGTTATTGAAATGGTTCGCAGCAAGCATGGGCGAGTGATCTTCACTGAAACAGGCGAGTTAAATCGGTTCGATGGTATTGTAATGACTCTTAGATACTAAGCATATGAATTCCACTTTCAATAAATTCTTAAGAATAATTATCGTCGCCATTCTGTTGGTGATCTCGGCGGCGGTGCTCTTTGGAATATGGTACAAATACACCTATTCCATGAAAGAGGCCATGTCGAGAGAGATCAATGATCCGAAGCTTGCGACGAAAGTGCTGATCGCTACCCAGGGAAGTGACTTCAAAGACCAGGTAGTGTCGGGCATCATCGACAAGCTTAGCGACCGACCCATCTACATCAAGGTTACTGACATTAAAGAGCTTGCAAATATCAATCCTCCAGACTGGACTGCTATTGTCATCATTCACACCTGGGAAGTAGGTCGGCCACCGAAGCCAGTTTCCGAGTTTGTCAAGAATACAAACACATCGGATCTGATAATACTGGCCACCTCGGGAGACGGCAATTACCATATTGGAGGGGTCGATGGGATAACCTCGGCATCCAAATTAACCGATGTCGATCATTGTGTTCGCGAGATAATGAACAGGATCGAGATCAAACTCGCACCCGAAGAGATCAGCAATATTCAATAATAAAGCTATGCAGAACGTAAAGAACGACATCCTCACTGCAGGACTTAGAAAACAGGAGTCCATTATTGCGGACTTCCGGCAGCGAATAAACGACGTAATGTTGGGCGAAGGCAGTTCCAGGAAAGAAGATTACGACAACTTTCACCAAACGTTCAGTCCGGAGTCACTCGCTGAAGTGAACATTCTAAACAATGAGGTCGAATTTGCCAATCATGAGCTGGAGGAAATGAAGCGCATCGACTGCAATCATTTTCACAACCAGGCTGAGTATGGTTCGATTGTAAAAACAGACCGGAAAACATTTTTCGTAGCGGCAAGCCTCGAGGACTTCGACGCCGGTGGGCGACAATACTTCGGCATTTCCGTAAATAGCCCGATCTACTTTGCAATGAAGGGCAAGAAAGCCGGAGAGCACTTCAAGACCCGGAATGTTGAGTATGTGATCGAGGAAATCTACTGACTTGAACGAGACGAAATCAGAGATCCAGTTCCTGAGAGGACCACAATCGAGGTGGGAGGAATTCACGTTTACTGTAAAGATCCTTCTGGAGTTTGTGAAAGGATTTCGTGCACTTCACTTTGTAGGCCCTTGCGTGACAGTCTTTGGCTCCGCCAGGTTCAACGAGACCGATGAATATTATGAACTGACGAAAAAAGTGTCCGGTGCCATAGCCCGCCTCGGGTTTACCATCATGACAGGTGGCGGTGGCGGGTTGATGGAAGCAGCGAATCGCGGGGCAAAAGAAGTAGGCGGGCGATCGGTAGGATGTAATATTGTTCTTCCGCAAGAACAGCGTCCCAACCCCTACCTTGACAAATGGGTCCGCATCCGGTATTTCTTTGTTCGAAAAACACTACTAATAAAATACTCCTTTGCATTCGTAGTGATGCCGGGCGGTTTCGGGACGCTCGACGAATTCTTCGAGGCATTGACATTGACACAGACCGGCAAGATCCAACAATTCCCGATCATCGTCTTTGATAAGGACTTCCATAAAGAGCTCATGGAACATATTGCTTTCATGAATAGGAAGGGCACGATCGCCACAGAGGACATCAGCCTGATACTTTTGACCGACTCCATTGATGAGGCGATTTCGTTCATCAAAGAGAGAAGCATTGCCAGGTATGGACTTTTGCCCGCACGAAAATGGTCACCAGCAAGGTGGCTGTTTGAGCGTTCTTAAGTCTGACAAACATCAGCCGATGACCTGAGTTCCATCAGCGTCCATCAAGTCCTATCCCTCTACTTTTAGTTTATCAAAAAAAGATCGGCTTATGAATACGAGCATACAAAATCTTAACCAGGCCCTTGCATTCCAGTTAGAAGGCGTCTACGAAGTAGTCAAACAATTACAGACTGACATTTCAAAAGTATCGAAGTCGATAGAGGACCACGAAATAAGGACCGTGTTCAATGACTACAGACGAAGTCTTGCCGACCAGCGCTTAAAACTAAAGAGGATATTTGGATACCTGCTGAACGGTCCTTACGGCCGCAAAACAAATCATTCGATAGCGGGATGGGACGAAATCACTGAGCGCGATATGCTTCCGCGTCTCCGCGACATTCTCTACAGTTCTTCGCTCCAGCAAGCCATTCAGTATATGACCACGGCCTACACAGATGCAAGGTACGTTGCTATGAGGATCGATCTTGGCATCGTTGTCCGGCTAATCGACGAGATCCTGGATGAAGAGGAAAAGTTTGCGCAATCGATAAAGCGGCTATCGTCGACACACGTCAACCAGGCCTGCCTTCTTACAACCAATTAAACATGGAAATCAGAACAACCCCGGAGGTCGAAACGCTTTTCTCGCACTACGAGTTGCTCCAACAACAACTCGACTATCGATCGATCGCAAAGCTTTACGGAAACAAGATCATCGCTGCCGGCCCATACGGAATAGAGTTTCACAGTAACAATTTTGTCACCCGGTGGCAATTCGAAAAGTCAATGCGGGCCTTTTATCACCAAGCAGGGTTGACGTCAATGCGCATTCTGAGGTTACACGAGAATAAAATCAGCGAGCAGTACTCACTGGTCAACATAAGCTGGTCCGCCACTTTCAGTAAAACCCATTCCCAGCCCTTCGAATTTCATATCTCATACCTGGTACGAAAGCGCAGGCATAAAGCCGAGATAATAATGTTTATCGCCCATGAGGACGAAAAAAAGGTTCTGCAGGGTTATGGAATTTTAACGAGTTAAATATGATCGGAATACTTAACGAATCCCAGATCCGGCAGGTCCTGCATCTGCAATTATGTGGCCGTCTTGCCTGCGCATCAGACGGAAAGATCTACCTCGTGCCTGTCAGTTATGCTTTTGATGACAAATACATCTATGCGCATTCACGGGAGGGGCAAAAGATAAACATGCTCCGAAAGAATCCCGGAGTCTGCTTCCAGGTCGATATCATAGACAGTCTATCGAGCTGGCGAAGCGTGATCATATGGGGGCGCTTTGAAGAACTTAAGACCGTTAAAGAACAGACGCGTGCTATTAAACTTCTGGATGACCGATTCGGTCCGCTCCATGTCAGTGAGTCCATCGCACGGGTGTCAGCTGACATTCATCCACCGCAATCTGTGGAGAAAAAAAAGAAAGCTGTGTACTTCCGGATTTCTCTCGATGAAGCAACAGGACGATTCGAAAAAACAAGCTAACAACATATCGATCATGAGAACTGCAATAATTTGCTACAGCTATACAAACAACAACTTAATGTTGGCGGGTGAGATCCTTACAAGAACCGGTGGAACACTTATCCCAATCGAGGAAAAGAAGAGTCGAAACAAGTTTACCATATTCCTTGACGTACTCTTCAATCGCACTCCCACCATTAAAGAATACTTGCACCTTGATGACCGGTTTGATCATTACATCCTGATCTCGCCGATCTGGGGTGGAAAGATCGCAAGCCCGTTAAGAGCATTCCTGTTAAAGGAAGCCAATAAGGTCAAATCATATTCCTTTATTTCCATCTGCGGCGGCGGGCAAGATCAGCGTAGTAAGATTGAAAACGAGTTGACGGGAATCCTCCATCGAAAGCCAATACTCGTTGTTCAGCTCGCGCTCATTGAATTATGTAAAGATCATCCTTTGGACCTCACCAATTACCGCGTCGAAAAAGCCGACCTTGAGTACTTCAATGACGAGGTCTACAATTTCACCACCACAGTGACGCGGGAATTCGCGCCAGTGGTCACTGCATAAAACACATTAATTGTTATTGCCGGGATGTGGTCCTATTGACGACCATTAAAGGCAGTTTGTTTAGAAAGGCAAGGTGGCGTGTTACTCCCCTACCGAGAAGTTTGTCCGTCACGTCGCGCCGGTGCGTGAACATTGCCAGCATGTCGGGCTTGATGGAAGAAATAGCATCTTCAATACCTGCAACAACTTCATTTTTTCCGATAACGCAGAAGTCTATTTTTTTGTAGTCGGCCATCCTGGACAGTATCTCCATGCGAACGATGGTTTTGATTTCCTCGTCAAGATGAATCATGTCGGTTGCATAAAGAATCTTTTTGATCCCATCGAATTCAAAATTGGAAGGAACTATTACTACCGCCTGATGCGGATCCTTCGAATGAATTCATCAGGAATGGGTTCAGCTGAAATCCCGTAGCCATTCACTAATACTCCCTTATTTCCCTTTGCGGTCTCGATCCCATAAACCACCGCTTCATCGTCAGAGCTCGTTTCACCCTCGAAACGATGAACCTCCACGATAACCAGGTTATGAGGATCCCAGTTTCCCTTTAGCTCGACATTGAAGTCGATCTTGAAACCCCGCTGCTTCATGTCGGCCAGGGCTTCGCTTAGTGTTGTATATCCTTTTGTCATAATGGAACGATTTCCTGCAAATAATTACTCTCAATTCTCCTCTTGCCTGAGATCAATCACTCCTTCATCTGACATTAATCAGATCGTAAAAGTGGTTAAGCGTGCATCTTGGTCGACAAGACACTTTAGATCACCAACCACTTTGACTTATGAAAAAGATACTTGTTCCCAGCGATTTCTCATTCACCTCCACACAGGCTTACCTGGTGGCGCTGCAACTTGCGAGACGCACGAATGCCGAAGTGCATGTTTTAAAGGCAATCGACCTTCCGTTTTCGTATGAGAGCTCTTATGCCGCAGGTCATTATTCAGCAGATAAGGGCCTGTTGAGAGTGTTGGAAGATGACGCCCGCAAGTCCTTTGAAGAATTGAAGAAGAAATCCGGCTCCATCGACAACCTGCACTTTTCCACATTGCAGGGTGCCGTGACCGACGTCATCCGCACGTACATCGAAAACGAAGAGATAGATCTCGTTGTAATGGGCACGAACGGAGCAACAGGGTTCAGAGAATACCTGGTTGGTTCCAACACCGAGAAGATCGTGCGATTCTCGCCGGTGCCAGTTTTGGCAATACGCCAGGCGGTTGAACTGTCGACAATTACTGACATCGTCGTGCCGACAGATGCCGACATTGTTCATCCAGGATTCATCTCGGCGCTCAGGGAGCTTCAATCACTGCTGGTGGCGGAACTGCATTTGTTACTGGTCAGTACAGATCACAGGCTCCTGAACAGTAACCAGTTGATGAAGAAACTCGATGATTTCGCCGTGCGGGCCGGCCTTCAAAATTACACGCTCAACCTGCAACGGGAAGACGGCAAGAAACAAGGTATAATAGAGTTCACCAGGGAGATCAATGCCGATATGATCGCAATGGCAACACACGGCCGGCAAGGTTTAACTCACCTGTTT
>DASRSO010000095.1:0-14186 GCA_035656375.1 Cyclobacteriaceae bacterium
CTCTGGTTGAGCCATGACAGGAGTATCGCGATCACGGCAATGTCGAATATCATACCGTGCATTTCCACGAGCACCTGGCTCCAGTATCCGTCGAAGTCTCGGATGTAATACTTGAGGCTCAGGCTCATCACGATGATGGCAACCACCAGCAACACGAGTGCGCTCGTAAGCAGTGGTCTTTCAACAACACTATGAAAGCGATCCTGAAGTTTGTTACCGAGATTAGAGAAAAAAGCCATCAATCAGGGATGTTCGAAATGGAATATACAAAAAAAGGGTCTTGCGACTGCACAATATGTAATATTTAGCAACAATATTGAAAATACATCCGGTAAACACTACATCAATATCTGAATGGTAAGGAAATAAATCCCCAACCCAAGCAAATCATTCAGTGTTGTGATGAACGGACCCGACGCGAGCGCGGGATTGAAACCAAATCGGTTTAGCACAAGCGGTGTAACGGTACCAATAAACGATGCAAAGATCACCACGCCGAAGAGTGCAATCGATACAACGGTAGTGAGCCTGTCGTAGCCAAATACGAGTGCGCTCGCACAAAAGACAAGCACCGAAAGCACTACCCCATTCAGAAAGGCCACACTCAAAACTTTCGACAAACGGGTAAGCAAACCCTCATCGACAATGCCCGGGGCAACGAGGCTCTGCACAACCAGCGACGACGATTGTATCCCCACGTTTCCACCAGTTGCCTGGATGAGCGGGATAAAAAATGCTATTGCCGCGATGCGTTGGATCTCCATTTCGAATGCACCCATAAGCCGTGCACTCAAGAGCCCCCCGAAAATACCAATGATAAGCCAGGGCAAACGGGCACGGGTGTTCCTCCACACACTATCGTCTTCTTCAACGTCTTCGGTGATACCCGACATCAACTGGCGATCCTCTTCTGCCTGTTCGGTGATCACGTCCACAATGTCGTCGATCGTGATACGGCCAACCAGTTGTCCCTGCACATTCACAACGGGCAACGATTCGAAGCCGTACTTCTTCATGATCTCCGCCACCTCGGTATCGGTCACATAAGTCTCCACGGCCACGAGCTCGCCTTCGTCCATGATCTCCCCCACAACTGTATTCGGACTGGCAAGAGAGAGGATGAGCTTCTGAAGAGCGACACGTCCCAGTAACTTATCGTTGTCATCGACAACGTACACGGCATAGAACCGGGTAACGGCTTCGGCCTGTTTTCTGATCTCGTCGATACATTGAACTACAGTCCAGTTGTGGCGGGCCTTGATCAATTCCTTCGCCATAAGACCGCCGGCAACATTGGGGTCGTAGCGGAGGAGTTCGACAACTTTCGATCGCAGCTCGGGATCGATCAAAACAATGATCTCTTCGCTGACCTTGATCGGGAGGTCGTTGAGAATATCGGCAGCGTCATCAGAGTCGATCTGATCGATGATCAGGGCGATGTCCTTCGGCTCGTATATCTTTAAAAAAGTCTTTCGGGTGTCGGGATCGAGGTCGCGGATGATCTCGGCCTGGACGGTAACAGGCAGGAGGTCGAGTACGTATTTGGATTCTTCACTGCTGAATTCGTAGAGCAGTGTGGTGATATCGGCGGCGTTGACTTCTTCGAGGCTCTGGCGAATGAAGTTATTGTCGCGGTCGTTCAGAGCCTCCTGAAATCGATCGCGGTATTCTTTGGTGAGCTCAAATGGGACCAGCTCTTTCACCGGATTTCTCTATAACTTGAGTGAGCGAAATAAAATCATATACACTTAATTGCTCTGCACGCTTGTCCATTATCGACTGCGCATAAACAGGGCCGGGCAAATTTAAATTTTTCAGCGCGTTGCGCAATGTTTTACGCCTGTTTTGAAATCCTTGTTTGATTATCTTTTTAAATAGCTCTTCATCACAAGGTAATGTTGCAACATTGTTGCGAGTAAGTCGGATCACAGCAGAGTTCACCTTGGGTGGTGGATGGAAAACACCGGGCGGTACTTTGAAGAGGTATTCGATGTTGTAGTAAGCCTGGAGAAGGACGCTCAATATCCCGTATGTTTTGTTGCCATGCTTCGATGCGATCCGGTCGGCGACCTCCTTCTGGATCATACACACAACCTCTTGCACATATTCACGTGAGTCCAGTACGGCAAAGAAGATCTGTGAAGAGATGTTGTATGGGAAGTTGCCGATGATGGCGAGCTTGTTGTTTATGTTGTGTTCGAGGAAGTCGCCTTCAATTATATTGAGATTGGGAAAATTTTCACGCAAATACGCGATCGATTCCCTGTCTATTTCTATAACGCTAAGATCCTCAACCTTCTTAATTAATAGTTCTGTGAGCACGCCTGTCCCCGGCCCGATTTCCAGCACAGGCAAACCCTTACCATCTAAAGCCTCGACTATTTTCGAAGCGATATTTTTATCCTTGAGGAAGTGCTGCCCTAAAAACTTCTTTGGACGAACCATGCCATAAAGGTAGATTGCATTCATGACAAAGCCTCACGACAAACCGCGCATCGGTATCACTATGGGCGACTTCAACGGCATTGGGCCGGAGGTCGTCATCGGTGCGCTTGCCGATAGCCGAATACTCAATATGATCACACCGGTAGTCTACGGATCAGCCCGTGTGATATCCTTCTATAAGAAGCTAATGAACCTGGAAGAGTTCAACTACAGCCAGTTGAAAGCGAAGGGTCAGTTCTTTCCGAAAGCCATCAACGTGGTAAACTGCTGGGAAGACAATATAGAGATCAACCCCGGCAAAGCTTCGAAGGACAGCGGTGCCGCGGCGAGAGTTGCCCTCGAACGAGTGGTTGAGGAAGCACGCGAAGGATTGATCGACGGGTTCGTTACAGGTCCGATCGACAAGTATACGATCCATAGCGAACAGTTCCCGTTTCGTGGCCACACCGAGTATCTGACGAAAACCTTTAATGCGACCGAGAGCCTGATGCTTATGGCGGGAGCTAACCTGAAGGTGGGGCTGGTCACAGAACACATTCCGATCAGGGAGATTGCCACGTATCTCACAAAAGAACGCGTAGAGCTCAAGATCCGGCTGATGGAATTGTCTCTGAAGAAAGACTTCAACATCCAGAAACCGAGAATAGCTGTGCTTGGCTTGAATCCGCATGCGGGCGACGAAGGTCTTATCGGCGAGGAAGAGATCAATATTATTAAGCCGGTGATCAACGACCTGAAGTCGAAGGGGAAACTGATCTTCGGTCCATTCCCTGCCGACGGATTTTTTGGGTCGGGTGCTTATGCGAAGTACGATGGCACTCTTGCGATGTATCACGACCAGGGGCTGATACCGTTCAAGACGCTGGCGTTTGATAATGGTGTGAACTACACGGCGGGACTTCCGGTGGTGAGAACCTCACCCGACCACGGAACGGCTTATGGCATTGCGGGTAAGAACCAGGCCGACTGCAGCTCGATGCGCGAGGCGATCTTTTTGGCGAGCGAGATCATAAGGAACCGGCTTTCGCAGCAAGAGGGCTGATTGCGAACGGTGCCCGGCGGAGTGAACGCGCGGCCGGGTAACGTGCTGGTAACATACACCGTGATGTACTAACGGATGTACCATTTTTGCTGCAATTCACCGTATTATACTACATGTTACCGCTAAATAGCTGTCAAAATCACTAGATTTGACATGAGTGCAGTCGCGATGGACATCGTCACCAAAAAACAGCTCAACATATTAATTCAATTGGCGGAAGCTGATAAGCATTTTGCCAAAGTCGAGCGGGAAATGGTTTTCCGGATTGCTAAGGAGCGCAATTTCCCGGAGGAGGCGGTAAACGACATTATTCGCAATCCTGAACCGATTGGCACGCTGGGGGCCCTTTCGAACGACCAGAAATTCGAGTATTTGATAGAGTGTATCCTGCTGATGTTCGTGGACCAGAAGGTTTTCGAGAGTGAGATCATTTTCTGCAAAAGCATCGCGATAAAGCTCGGTTTCATGAAGAACGTGGTGGATTTCCTGTCAAAAAATTTCAATTCCATGACCCGCGAGGAGCTTAAAAAGACGGTTCTGAGCGAGTACATGCTTACCTAGCCCAAAAAAGCCCTTCCGGGCCCGGCCGAAATCAAACAAATCGTGTAAATTTGCCCGCTTATTTCAAAAACACGGGGTGTGGGGGCGTATACGGTAAATATTGTAGGATTAAGCACCAAAGCCCATACGTTCGATTACAAGATCGGCGATGAGTTTTTCGCGCAATACGGCACGGAAATCCTTTCGGGCGGTGATTTTGATGTGAAGGTCGTGCTCGATAAGCACGAGACGTTCATTGATGCCGATTTTTCAATCACTGGCAATGCAAAGCTGGTGTGCGACCGGTCGCTGGAGCCGTTCGAGGAGCCCGTAAAGCTTCACCGCAAGGTGATGTTTAAATACGGTGACGAGCCGAGTGAGCTGACTGATGAGATCATCGTCATAGCCCGCGACCAGCAGAGTCTTGAACTCGGCCAGCTGATATATGAATTCATCAGCCTGGAGATACCGATCAAGAAGCTTCATCCCAGGTTCAGGGATGAGGAAGAAGAAGGTGAAGGAAAGATTGTTTATAAGTCGGAATCAGAATCAAAAGACGAAAACGAGATCGATCCCCGTTGGGAGAAGCTCAAGAAATTAAAGTAATAAATAACTGTAAGTATAAACTGAAGTACCATGCCAAATCCGAAACGAAAAACCTCGAAAACAAGAAGAGACAAAAGAAGGACTCACTATAAGGCTACTGCAAAGCAATTCACTGTGGATGCAGCTACCGGCGAACATCACCTTCCCCACCGCGCATACTGGCACGAAGACAAACTGTACTTCAAAGGCCAGGTAGTGATGGAGAGAGGAAATGCTGCCTGAGTGTAACAACCTTTCATTGCCCGGTTGAAAAAATCAATCGGGTTTTGTTTTTATAAAGCGAGACTAACAAATGAGTAAAATCAGAGCTGCGATCACGGGAGTAGGTGGATACGTGCCGGATTATATTCTCACGAACAAGGAGTTGGAAACCATCGTGGACACCAGCGACGAGTGGATAACCACCAGAACCGGGATTAAGGAGCGCAGGATCTTGAAAGGTGAAAACCAGGGCGTGTCGGTGCTTGGCATCAAAGCCATCGAAGACATGCTCCGAAAAACAAAGACCGACCCGAAAGACATCGACCTGATCATTTTTGCTACCGTTACTGCCGACATGACTTTCCCGGCAACGGCCAACATCGTTGCAACAGCGGTCGGCGCAACGAACGCCTTCAGCTTCGACCTCGGTGCAGCGTGTTCAGGATTCGTGTACGCACTCACAACAGGTGCAAGCTTCGTGCAGTCGGGCATGTATAAGAAAGTGGTAGTTGTCGGTGGCGATAAAATGTCGGCCATTCTCGATTATACCGACAGGACCACGTGCATCATTTTCGGTGATGGCGCCGGTTGCGTGTTGCTCGAACCAACAACAGAAGAAGTTGGTGTAATGGACGCAGAATTGAGAAGCGATGGCGGTGGCGAAAAATATCTGCACATGAAAGCCGGCGGCAGCAGGATGCCTGCTTCGCACGAAACAGTCGATAAAAAACTCCACTTCGTTTACCAGGAAGGCTCTGCAGTATTCAAGTTTGCCGTAACGAACATGGCCGACATTGCTGCCGAGGTTGCCGGGCGCAACGATCTTAAGGCTGAAGATATCAAGTGGCTTGTTCCTCACCAGGCAAACAAGCGCATCATCGACGCAACAGCATCGCGCGTCGGCATCACCGAAGATAAGGTGATGATGAATATAGAGAGGTATGGCAATACCACCAGCGGAACGATTCCCTTGCTCCTCTGGGACTATGAAAAAAAATTGAAGAAAGGCGACAACCTCATCCTTGCAGCATTCGGCGGAGGATTTACCTGGGGTGCCGTGTGGGTTAAATGGGCCTACAACAGTAATTAATATTTGATTTGTAACTTAATAGCTTAATTTTATTTATGGCAACTATCTCGGATCTGTCGAAAGGAAACTACGTACGCATAGATGGCAACATATTGCAGATAGAGGAAATGCAGCACCGTACTCCCGGCAACCTTCGTGCATTCTATCAATTGAAAATGCGCAACGTGAAAAATGGAAGAATTGTGGAAGACAGATACCGTCCCGGCGATACTGTTGAGATCCTGAGGATCGAAACGAAAGACTATCAATATCTTTATGCAGATGGCGACAGCCTCGTGATCATGGATCCGGATAGCTTCGAGCAGATCTACATCGACAAAGCGTTGCTTGGCGATTCAGTAAACTACATCAAAGAAGGTGTAACATTGATGGTTGCATTCGAGAACGGAACAAACCCGATCACTGCCGAAGCGCCAGCACACGTAATTTTGAATATCACTTACACTGAACCCGGCCTCGCCGGCGATACTGCTACAAGAACACTGAAGGCTGCAACAGTTGAGACTGGTGCAGAAGTACGCGTGCCGCTGTTCATCAACACCGGCGACAACGTTAAGATAAAGACAGCAACTGGCGAATACGTTGAACGCGTGAAGTAATCGACCATGGCAAAGAAAATTAATCAATCAAAAGGCGCTAAAGCGGATACAAGCAGCCGAAACGATAAATCCCTAACCAATTCGGACATGAAAACTTCGGAAATCAGAGACCTCATCGACTTCATCGCTCAATCGGGATTGAACGAAGTCGATATTGAGACGAAGGAGATCAAACTGCACGTTAAGCGCGAACCCGATCAGAAAGTATTGAAAAGCTCAGCGCCCGTTATTGCTGCTGCTCCAGCTCTTGCCGTTCAGGCTCCGGTTGCTGCTGCCGCAACAACTCCCGCTGCCGGCGCGAAATCGGAGAAGCCTGCCGCTGCCGGCAAAGCTACTCTCGAGATCAAGTCGCCAATGATCGGTACGTTCTATCGCTCTTCGAATCCCGACTCGCCTCCATTCGCATCTGTAGGCGATAAGATATCGAAGGGACAAACCGTGGCTATCATCGAAGCGATGAAGCTCTTCAACGAAATTGAATCTGAAGTGTCCGGAACGATCGTAAAAGTGATGGTGGAAAATTCCTCACCTGTTGAATACGATCAGGTGCTGTTTGTTGTCGAACCGGATTAATCAAATATGTTTAAGAAAATATTAATCGCTAACCGCGGTGAGATCGCTTTGCGTGTCATCAGGACATGTAAAGAGATGGATATAAAAACAGTTGCCGTTTATTCGACAGCCGACCGCGAAAGCCTCCACGTACGTTTTGCCGACGAGGCCGTATGTATCGGAGATGCTCCCAGCAAAGAATCTTATCTCAACATTCCCCGACTGATCTCAGCGGCCGAAATCACGAACGCCGACGCCATTCACCCCGGCTACGGTTTTCTTTCGGAGCGGGCCGAGTTCTCGGCGATATGTCACGAATACGGCATCAAGTTTATCGGTCCTTCACCGAAGATGATCGAATTGATGGGCGACAAAGCCACCGCAAAAGACACCATGAGGAAAGCAGGTGTACCGGTTATTCCCGGTTCCGACGGTCTCTTGAGCTCGATCGACGAAGGCATGAAGCTCGCAAAAGAGATCAAGTACCCTGTTATCATCAAAGCTACGGCCGGCGGTGGTGGCAAAGGTATGCGTATCATCAACGACGAGTCGGAATTCAAGAAAGCGTGGGACGACGCGAAACGCGAATCACTCGCCGCTTTCGGCAACGATGGACTGTACCTGGAGAAATTTGTTGAAGAACCTCGTCACATCGAGATACAGCTTGTTGGTGATCAATACGGAAAAGCATGTCACCTTTCGGAGCGCGACTGTTCCATCCAGCGTCGTCACCAGAAGCTTGTAGAAGAAACTCCTTCACCGATCGTGAGCCAGGAATTGCGCGAGCGCATGGGCGAAGCTGCCATCAAAGGTGCCAATGCGATCAACTACGAAGGTGTTGGAACGATCGAGTTCCTCGTCGACAAGCATGGTGATTTCTACTTCATGGAGATGAATACACGTATCCAGGTAGAGCACCCTATCACGGAAGAAGTTACCGACTACGATCTGATAAAAGAGCAGATAAAAGTTGCCGCAGGTGTTCCGATCTCGGGACGGAATTATTTCCCGAACCTGTTCGCGATGGAGTGTCGTATCAATGCGGAAGATCCGTTGAATGGTTTCAGGCCGTCGCCAGGGAAGATCCTGAATCTTCACCTGCCCGGCGGTCATGGTGTTCGTATCGATAGCCACGTGTATGCAGGATATACAATTCCTCCGAACTATGACTCAATGATCGCAAAGCTGATCGTTAGCGGTCAGTCGCGCGAGGAAGTTATCACGCGCATGAAGCGTGCACTGAGCGAGTTTGTGATAGAGGGTGTGAAGACCACCATCCCGTTCCACCTGGCGCTAATGGACAATCCTACCTTCCGGTCGGGTAAGTTCACCACGAAGTTCCTGGAGACCAACTTCGATTTCTCGAAGCTGAAGGCTTGAGCATGATTTTTTTGTAAGGATTACCTGAACTTATACCTATAATTAAAAGCCTCGCATGTGCGGGGCTTTTTTATTTGTGGTATGAAAGGAAGGTATTTCATGGCTTCGTTTTTCGGTGCGTTGATTGGTGCGGGTTGTGTGTTGGTGGCGGTGTATGTTACTAATATGCAAACATTAGTAATTGAAAACCAAACAGTCGATTCAGCGGTCAGCGTATTACACACACGAATTAATGACTTCTACATTTTTGCAGGAATCGTGATCACGTTACTGCTGGCAATTAATGTAGGTGTTTTCATTCGCGCTGAAGATGAAGTGGATAAACATATCAAAGAGAACTTTGATTCTTATAAGAAAAGAATTGAGATCATTCATGTACAATGTCTCGCGCTACTAAGAGATCTTCAACGGAAAACTAACATCAGTAAAAAACGAAAAAATGAAAACTGAAAACAAAGAATTTCCAATACTTACGCTCGAAAAACTCGCAATTCTCGAAAGAAAACTGGAGATGCAACTCGCGACACTCGAAGACCTGGAACTAATCGAACATTACCTTACTTCGATTGACATGAACGACATGAAGGAAGAATTTCGTAAAGAAGGTCTTTATTCTCTTGAAGAATACTTTTATTTATTGAAAGTCGATCGCTATCCTGAAAGACTCAGGGCTGCATCCATTACCGGTTATCTTCTAGGATCCGTCCACGGCCTCCAGGACCTTGTCCAGGACGGCCAGAAAATCTACTAACTCTATAGAACAATCGTCTCAAATTCAGAGCAAACGTTTACATTCTTTCCGTTCCTCCATTTTCTCACCACTCAAATAATTTCTTCCTCCCTCCTCATCCCATTCTTATAATGAATCGATAACAAACTCCTACTTTAAAGCCGGTCATTCCAAACTGACTATCCCCGAATGAAAAGAAGAGATTTCGTCCAACTTGCAGGCCTCGGACTCGGAACACTGGCTCTCCCCCTTCCTACGTTAGGAAACCCGATCCCGGTCGAAGCCCTGCTCGCATCGCCCATCGACCGGGCCCAGAAAAAAGCCCTGGCCGACGCTGCCCTCAACACTGCAAAATCTGCCGGTGCTACCTATACCGACGTGCGCATCGGCCGCTACCTAAACCAGTTCATCAACACCCGCGAAAACAAAGTGCAGGGAATCACCAGCACTGAATCTTACGGTGTAGGTGTTCGCGTTATCGTAAACGGCACCTGGGGCTTCGCCTCCACCAACGTCGTAACAGCCGACGGCGTGAAGTCTGCAACACTCGCTGCCGTGGCCATCGCCAAAGCAAACTCGAAATTCCAGAAAGAGCCGGTGAAGCTCGCCCCCACTCCCGGCGTGGGAGAAGTTGTCTGGAATACACCCATACAAAAAAATCCTCTCGAAGTACCAGTCTCCGAAAAGGTTGACCTCCTCCTCTCTGCAAACGCTGCTGCCCTGAAGAACGGCGCAGCCTTCGTGACATCGAACCTCTTCCAGGTTAACGAACAGAAGTACTTCGCATCGACCGACGGTTCATACATCGACCAGGACATACATCGCATCTGGCCCAACTTCCAGGTACAGGCTATCGACCGCGCCGCCGGTAAATTCAAGACCCGCGCCGAAATGGCGGCCCCGAAAGGAATGGGCTACGAATACCTCATCCCAAAGGCCGCCGATAAGATCGAAGGTCCGGGCGGAATGATATTCTATAAAGACAGCTACGACATTATCGAAGACGCGACTATCGCCGCGAAGCAGGCCAAAGAAATGCTCACCGCAAAATCTGTAGAGCCCGGCAAGTACGACATGGTCCTCGAACCAAACCATCTTGGACTCACCATCCACGAATCGGTCGGCCACCCGCTCGAGCTCGATCGCGTTCTTGGCTACGAAGCCAACTACGCCGGTACAAGCTTCGCCACACTCGATAAGCTTCAGTCAGGAAAATTCCAGTACGGAAGCAAACAGGTAAACATCTTCGCCGACAAGACACAGGCCGGTTCACTCGGCGCTGTGGGCTACGACGACGAAGGCGTGAAGTGCGGACGTTGGGATCTCATTAAAGATGGTGTGCTTGTAAACCTCCAGGCTATTCGCGACCAGGTTCACATCCTCGGACAAAAATCATCGCATGGCTGCTGCTATTCACAAAGCTGGAATGACGTACAGTTCCAACGCATGCCCAATGTATCGCTCGCTCCGGGTAAAGATGCTTACAGCGTTCAGCAGATGATCAAAGATGTCGACAAAGGAATCTTCATCGCAGGACGTGGCTCATATTCAATCGATCAACAGCGCTACAACTTCCAGTTCGGAGGAACAGTATTCTTCGAGATCAAGGGAGGTCAGATCGCAGGCATGCTGAACGACGTGGCATACCAGGCAAACACACAGGAGTTCTGGAACAGCTGCGTAAAAGTTTGCGATGAGAAAGACTATCGCTTATTCGGATCTTTCTTCGATGGAAAAGGACAACCGTCGCAAGTAAGCGCAGTTTCCCACGGAAGCTCAACAGCGCGCTTCAACCAGATCAACGTAATCAACACAGGACGTACAATATGAAAAGACGAGACTTTATACAAACCGCCGGCCTCGGCGCTGCGGCAGCATTTATGCTCCCTATGCCAGGCTTTTCGGCAGTCGACCAGGCGCGGCTGCTCGAACCATTTATCGACGTAACCCAGAAAAAAGCTCTGGCCGACGCCGCATTGAACACCGCTAAACAACTCGGCGCAACTTACACCGATGTACGCATCGGAAGGTATCTGAACCAGTTCGTAACAACCCGTGAGAAAAAAGTACAGGGCGTTGTGAACACAGAGTCGTTTGGTGTTGGTATTCGTGTGATCGCCAACGGTACATGGGGCTTTGCTGCGACAAACGATGTTACGCCAGAAGGTATAAAGAAAGCTGCCGAACGTGCTGTTGTTATCGCGAAAGCAAATTCCAAGTTCCAGAAAGAGCCAGTGAAACTCGCTGCCACTCCTTCGTACGGAACGGTTGCATGGAAGACACCGATAACTAAAAACGGCTTCGAAGTTCCTGTAAAAGATAAAGTCGACCTGTTGCTGACTGCAAATTCGAAAGCGATGGACAAAGGTGCATCGTTTGTCAACAGTGCGATCCTTCTCGTGAACGAACAGAAGTACTTCGCGTCATCAGAAGGTTCTTACATCGACCAGGATGTTCATCGCATCTACCCGACATTCACGGTAACGATGGTAGACCGCGCCAACAACTCATTTAAGAACAGGCAATCGTTCAGCTCACCTGTTGGTATGGGCTACGAATACCTCGACGGTAAAGCCGAAGACAAGATCAAAGGCCCCGGCGGCGTGATCCTCTACAACAAATCGTACGACATCCTCGAAGATATTTCGATGGCTGCCGATCAGTCGAAAGAGATGATCGCCGCGAAATCAGTAGAGCCAGGCAAGTACGACCTCGTACTCGAACCATCTCACATGTGGCTCACCATTCACGAATCTGTTGGCCACCCGACAGAACTCGACCGCGTACTCGGCTACGAAGCCAACTATGCAGGCACAAGCTTCCTCACCATGGATAAATGGCAGTCGAAGAAATTCAAGTTTGGAAGTGACATCGTAAACTTCAAAGCCGACAAGACACAGGTTGGTTCTCTGGGCGCTGTTGGTTACGACGACGAAGGTGTGAAGTGCAAAGAGTGGGATCTCATTAAAGATGGTGTTCTCGTAAACTACCAGGCGATCCGCGACCAGGTAAGCATGATCGGTCAGAAGGAATCGCACGGTTGCTGTTACTCACAAAGCTGGGCCGATGTTCAGTTCCAGCGCATGGCCAACGTTTCGTTGCAGCCCGGAAAGAACCAGCTCACACCGGATCAAATGATCTCGAGTGTTGATAAGGGGATCTATATCGTGAAAGATGGATCGTTCTCGATCGATCAGCAGCGGTACAACTTCCAGTTCGGAGGCGTGTTGTTCTTCGAAATTAAAAATGGAAAGATCGCCGGCATGCTGAAAGATGTTGCCTACCAGGCGAACACCAACGAGTTCTGGACATCTTGCGCTGCAATCTGCGACTCACGCGACTATCGCCTCGGCGGTGCATTCAATGATGGTAAAGGACAACCAAGCCAGTCGAATGCAGTATCGCACGGAAGCGCAACAGCAAGATTCAATGGTGTAAATGTTATAAACACAGGACGTACAATCTAAAAAAACCAATATGGCATTACTTAGTAAAGAAGAAGCTAAAAAGATCCTTGAAAAGGCAGTAAGCTTCTCGAAAGCCGATGGAATAAACGCACAGTTAACAGGACAAGAACGCGGCAATATCCGTTACGCCCGTAACAGTGTTACCACTTCCGGCGAAGACAGTAACCTCACCCTTGGCGTCAATTCATTCTTCGGAAAAAAATCAGGTTCTGCAACCATCAACGAGTTCGACGATGCTTCGATCGAAAAGGTAGTTCGCCGTGCAGAAGAGCTTGCGAAGCTCGCTCCGGAGAACCCCGAGTTCATGGAACCTCTTCCCCAGCAAACTTATAGCGCGGAAGGTGCAACCTTCTCGGAAGCCACCGCGAAGATCACACCTGAGTATCGTGCACAAGCTGCTGCCGACAGCATCAACCCTGCAGTGTCGAAAGACGTAACGGCAGCCGGTTACTTGCAGGACAGCCGCGGCTTCAACTCGATCATGAACAACAAAGGTCTGTATGCCTACAACAAGCAGACAAGTGTCGACTTCACCGTGACCATGCGTACCAACGATGGTACCGGTTCAGGATGGGCAGCACAGGATCTCCACGACGTGAGTAAGCTCAATGCCGGGGCAACATCGAAAGTTGCGATAGACAAAGCAGTGATGTCGCGCGAAGCAAAGGCGATAGAGCCCGGTAAGTATACCGTGATCCTCGAGCCCGCAGCGGCAGCAGACCTTATTCGCTTAATGCTCAACATGAACGCGCGCACTGCCGACGAAGGACGTAGCTTTCTTTCGAAAAAAGGTGGCGGTACCAAGCTTGGCGAAAAACTTGTTGACGAGCGTGTGAACATTCACACCGACCCGTGGAACGAGATTGCGCCCGCATCGCCGTGGACACCCGACGGACTCGCACGTCAGAAAATGGATCTTATAAAAAATGGTGTTGTTTCGAACCTGATCTATGACAGGTATTGGGCATCACAGAAAAATGTTGCACCAGTTCCATTCCCTGGAAACGCGATAATGGATGGAGGCAATGTTTCATTCGAGGACATGGTGAAGGATACCAAGCGTGGCATTCTTGTTACAAGGTTCTGGTACATCCGTCCCGTCGATCCGCAAACATTGCTGTTTACAGGTCTTACCCGCGATGGAACTTTCTACATCGAGAACGGAAAGATCAAGCATCCAGTGAAGAACTTCCGTTTCAACGAAAGTCCGATCATCATGCTCAACAACCTCGAGGCTCTCGGCAAACAGGAGCGCGCGGTTACGAGCGAAGGCGGCGGACCAGGCGGTGGAATGAATTTGGTGATCCCGTTGATGAAGATCAGGGACTTTACATTTACAAGTCTCTCCGACGCGGTTTAAAACATACATCTAACGTTTGCAAAAAAGGCTGTTTCGACAGCCTTTTTTATTTGTTCATTGGGTATCCATTTTGTTCACTTTCGGACGTCTCCTCCCCTTGTGCGCCTTCCTTTAAAGTGCTAATTATGCTTATTACCATTTCATTATGAAACGAAGAGATTTTATCTACCTGTC
>DASRSO010000096.1:0-17795 GCA_035656375.1 Cyclobacteriaceae bacterium
TTCCGACTGGCTCATTCATTCCATCAAAAGCGACTACGGCAATCTCAGGAAAAGCAGTGTGTTCTTTTGGGATGGCACCTTCAAAGTAACTCACATGTACAGTCCGCGGACCAAACTTTCGGTCACCGGTTATTCCAGCAACGATTCATTCCGACTTCTTGGCGACAGCACCTATCGTTGGAGAAATCTGGTTGGTGCTGCGCGCCTCGATCACCAGTTTGCTTCCGGTCTCCAGGGAGAGTTCGTGTTGGGTGAAAGCGTTTATGGTTACGACTTATTGTACGGCGAAAAGGACAACGCGACGAAGCTTGGTTTTAGTATCGCGTCGACTGTTGCCAAGGCCGGCTTCCATTACGCAATAGGGAAACATAAGTTGAACTTCGGATGGCAGGGAACATACTATCGATTCAATCCTGGTTCACAGGAGCCCGATTCCCGCGAGTCGACGTCGGCGAAGATCACTCTCGACAAACAGAATTCAATCGAGACTGCGCTCTATATCGCAGATAACCTTTCTCTCACCGAGCGAGCCTCGCTTGAAGCGGGACTTCGTCTTCCACTGTTCACGTCACTCGGCCCGGCAACCATATATCAGTATTCTTCCGAGCGGCACGACATCACTACCGTTACCGATACTTTGAAGTATCGCGGCATGGAAAACATCAAGACCTACGTGGGAGTAGAACCACGGCTTGCATTCAGGTATATGACAGGCCCGCGTTCTTCCATCAAGGCCGGGTACAGTCGCGTGTACCAGTTCCTGCATCTTGTAACAAACACTACCGCTGTGTCGCCCGTGGATATCTGGCAGCCCAGTGGTCGTTACTTCAAGCCACAGATCGCCGACCAGTTTTCGCTTGGATACTTTGTAGACCTGGCAGAGAACAAGTATGCGATCTCCGGGGAAGGTTTTTATAAACTGATCGGCAACGTTGTTGACTTCAAGGACGGAGCACAGTTGGTGTTGAACCGTCACATCGAAACGGAGTTGCTCCAGGGAAAAGCATGGTCGTACGGGGGGGAGTTCTCGCTCACGAAGAACGCAGGGACACTAACAGGGTCTCTTAACTATACCTACGCGCGATCTTTCCGCCAGTTCAATGGATCGACACCAGATCAATCTATCAGTGAGGGAAAGGTCTATGCTTCGAACTACGACCAGCCCCACATTGTAAACTTCACGTGGAAGCTGGGCATTACCAAACGTCACTTCTTTACCGGGAACTTCACATACCACAGCGGCAGGCCGATCACGATACCTGTTGCTGCATTTAACGTCGATAATATTCCGGTCGCATACTTCTCGGAACGCAACCAGTATCGCGTGCCCGACTATCACCGTCTCGATCTTGCCCTTGTAATTGAAGGGACACACAGGCGTAAGAAGCTTGGTGATGGAACGTGGGTGTTCTCTTTGTATAACGTGTATGCGAGGAAGAATGTGTACACAGTTTTCTTTAGGGCTGGAGCCGACGGCGTTCCGAAGCCTTACCAACTCTCGATCATAGGCACAGTGCTGCCATCAATCAGTTATAATTTCAAATTCTGATGGCACGACACCTGCTTAAATATGCGTTGCTTTTTGTGGTCACGAGCGCTTGTGTCGACCCGATCGACTTTGATCTTCCACCAGCGGCGGACCTGCTTATTGTCGATGGCTCAATCACCGACAAGGTCGGGCCCTGCATCGTGCGGATCTCCAGGGCTGTCGAACTTGATGCAGATACAACGCATCGATCGCACGTAACCGGCGCAATCGTAAAACTTCACGACTATGGGATCGGCGTGGAGGAATTTTCCGAAGTAAAACCGGGCGAGTATCGTACACGCGGTGCTCTTGCCGGAGTTGTAGGACATACCTATTACATCACTATCGAATTGCCCGACGGTACCAAGCTCGAATCAGAACCCGAAACGATGATGCCCGCCGGGGAGATCGTTGCGATCACTCACCAGTTCGAGCCTCGCACCACCAGGAAGATATTCGGGATCGTGAATGCCGACGCGTTCAATATTTTCGTCGATGGCAACACACCCGTTCTGTCGTCGCAGGGCGGACAGTCGTTTGTGCGCTGGCGTTTTACCGGTACGTTCAAAGCAGTAACACATCCCGAGCTTCACCAAACCTGGATACAGGGTGAGTTCTATTACAAGACACCATATCCGTGCAGTGGCTTTGTGGTAGACCCGGCTATAGGTGGCGGCAAACTTACGCAGAGAGAGGAGTGCACTTGTTGCGACTGCTGGGCGAAGCAATTCGAGACAACGCCACGTTTGTCGGACACAGAACTCGTAAGCAATGGGCAATTCAGAAATATTAAAGTTGGCGACGTGCCCATTACGCCCGCCACACTAATTGAAAGATACAGGGTTGAAGTCGAACAGATGACGATCTCACGAAATGCATTCGACTTCTTTAAACTTATACGTTCACAAAAAGAAGCTTCAACTAATTTGTTTCAGCCAGCCCAGGGTAAACTCGTTGGCAACATCCGTTCTTCGAACCCCGACCAGGTTGTAGTGGGACTTTTCTGGGCAGCAGCCGTTGCACGTAAAACAGCCTACCTTACTCCGAAAGATGTGCCAGGAGGTGTGTCGCCGGTTCCAATCACCGAACCTTGTAACACTTATTACGCGAACAGCACCGCCATCAAACCTGCCGACTGGGATGATTAGGATACTGACGATATTGAGGTGGATAGTTGTGTTCGTGGCATTGAATGCTTGCGTGGAGCCGATCGCATTCGAGGTTCCGCCGCCACAGGATATTATCGTTCTCGATGGTTCGATCAACGACATGCCCGGACCCTACCAACTAAAGATATTCAGAGGTCGTTCTGTGCAACACGATACCACGTATCATTTTCCCGTGCAACGGGCGACTGTCACGTTGCACGAGGACACGGGAGCGGAGGAGGCCATGCTCGAAGGCAACCCTGGTGAGTATTCGACACGCGGGATCATCCAGGGCAAGGTTGGTCGTTCGTATCATGTTACGGTGCAACTGCCCGATGGACAAATATTGACTTCAGAGCCCGAAACGATCCTGCCACCCGGTGAGATCAGTGCTGTGCGTCATGAGTTCGAAGCGCGGACACTTCATGAAGCATTCGGAGATGTGGCCTCCGACGTGTTTAATATTTACATCGACTCCCGTGGCAACGCCGAGTCGAAGGAAAGTTCATTCGTGCGCTGGAGGCTCCGGGGTGTTTACACTGTGAAAACACGCCCCGAACTTCATGTTACATTCTTGCAAGTATCAGCTTACATGACTCCATGGCCCTGCAGTGGTTTTGTTGTCGAACCGGCACTCGGTGGAGGGAAGCTTGTGCAGGTTGCGCCATGCTTATGCTGCGATTGCTGGGTAAGGATATTTGAGTCGACAACAAGACTTTCAGATACCGAACTCGTTGTCGATGGTGAGTTCAGAAACGTAAAAGTAGGCGAGGTCCCCATCAATCGTGAAACGTTCCACGACAAGTTCCTTGCAGAGGTCGAACAAATGCCATTGTCGAAAACGGCCTACGATTACTTCAAGTTAATACGTGAGCAGAAAGAAGCACCGAGTAATTTGTTCCAGCCGCCTATGGGTCGACTAAGAGGTAACGTGAACGCACAGGATCCAAATTATCCTGTCATTGGATTGTTCTGGGCGACTTCCATCACAAGGTCTTCAATATACCTCACGAAAGACGACGTACCGTACGAGCTTCCAGCGATGGATCTTATTGCCGAACCGTGTAACGTGTATTTTGCAAATTCCACCACCACTAAACCTGGACAATGGAAATGATCAGGTTCGTAATTTTTATATCGATAAGCATGGTGTGGCTTCCGGCGTTTGGCCAGAAGTCGTCGGATAATATTGTGAAGAAGTACGCAGAGTTTAGAAAGCAATTTCCTGGCGTTCGGGTTGATCTGGATTTTAACCAGGAACGGTATTCGCCGGGTGATACTGTCTGGTTCAAAGCATATTTTCTGAACAGCGACGGGTCGAAAGTGAAGGGCAGGCAACTGCTTGATCTCAGTGTTGTCTCCTCCGATGCGGGTGTGTTACAGCATTTTCTATTTGGTGTCAACGATGGCATCGGTTACAACCAGTTTGTGTTTCCCGAAGGCACGTTGCCGGGTATTTATGCCGTGGCAGTCTACAGCAGCTGGATGCTGAACTTCGAACCTGTACCGGTCTTCTCGAAAGATCTTATAGTGGTGCGCGAAAAAGAGGTTTATGCCGAACAGAAACCTGGCCACAAAAGCAGCGAGATACTAAACTCCTTACCCGTTATTGACGACAAGGAGGTGGTGCTTTCGTTCAGAGCTAAAGAAGGCTCGATGGTCCGCTACCAGGATCTTTATTTCATTCAAACACAAAATGACAAGATCGTTGCAATTAAGCCATTCAGGATAGGGGTGAAGAGCAGCGAAACCATAAGGTATAACTACGTGCCCGGATTTGTCGAGAACTCTGTGATCGATAAACTGGGCAGGGTGATCGCCAACTGGGGCGACAACCTGCCGGCGTTAGAGGTCCGGGATGTGGATCCATTCAAGGTCACGATCGAAGCCGGCGGTAGCGGTTTTAAAGCCCGTAAAAAAACGAATCTCTTAATTACAATTGTCGACCACGATAACAGGCCGGTAGAGGGTGAGTTTTCAGTGAGCGTATTGAATCACGACAAACAAAATAAAACGCAGGCGTCGCTTGCCACGTCGGAGCATACAGCGGGTGAACCCTGGGGCCAGATACTTTCGGGAAGACGAATGGATACACGATACACGTTTACCACAGATCTTTTCCGCACAGGAACTGCTTTCTATCCCGATGGCACGCCGCTTCCTGGTGGCACACCGATCGCCTTCTATCTTCAATACAACGACGTGATCCTCCAGGCCACAACACTGCCCGGCGGGAAATTCACCTTGCCGCTCCGCGACATCACCAATGCCGATGAGATGTTGGCGTTTGCGGAAGTGCTGGGTCAAAGCATCAATGGGATAAAGGTGGTGTGGAACCAAAAGTCGATCACCTTGCCGTCTCCACCGCCGTCGCGCGAAGGCGATCAGGAAGATGCTTTCGGAGTTTTTGCATCGACAAAGAAATTAATTGACAAGGCATTCATGTTCTATGGTACGATGGGCTCCCGCGAGCCCGCAAGTGCTGCCGACGCCCGCAACGTAAGCGCTCTCGAAGAACGCATCAATGGAGGCGATAACTCGGTAGATGTTCAGAAGTACGTTTCCTTCCAGACAATGAACGAGCTGATCCGTGAGGTCGTACCATCGCTTCAATCACGTACCATACGTGGGAAGCCGCTGGTACAGGTGGCCTTACGTGAACCGATGGCTATCGCTTCGGCAGACCCGCTCTACATCATCGATGGCACTGTTACGAGAGATACTGAGTTCTTTCTGGCTATAAAGCCTTCCGACGTGGCGATGATCAGGGTTGTTACAAATCCCGGCAAGCTTCTCCCGCTCGGACTAATCGGCAAGAATGGGATCGTAATGGTCGAGACATTCAAAGGCAATGCGCGACCACCGTTCCAGGAATGGCAGAAAGTGGAAGGCATTAACCCGGCACTCACATTTAAGCAGCGCAACTACAAAGAATCCGACGCTCACAAGCCCGACATCCGCTCCACGATCTTTTGGGCTCCAACAGTTGCGACCGATGCAAACGGGAAAGCACAGGTCGAGTTTGTTCATTCCGACGACACCGGCACCGTCGTGGTTGTTGTAAAGGGAAGAACGAAAGACGGGAACGAGTTCAAACAAGAGAAGACCTTCCAGGCAACTCTTAAGTGATCACTGCCCCATCATTACAAACGCTCCCCAATAGTATGGATGTGGATATTCTTTTCGCAATCTCAACTGTGCTTCGCGAAAGGCATTCTGTTTCTGTCCTTTGTTGACCCACTCACCGTAAAACCCGGTCATAAGTTGCTGGGTTGCCTGGTCGTCAACTTTCCAGAGCGACATAAGTACCGACTGGGCGCCCGCTGCACGGAACGCACGTTGCAAACCGTAAACACCTTCGCCGCTCTGGATCTTTCCGAGACCGGTTTCGCATGCCGATAAGACTACGAGGTCTGTGTCGTTCAGGTTAAGGTTCAACGCTTCGTATGCGGTAAGAACCCCGTCTTCCGACTGATTGTCGCGCCGCCCTTCCGTGATCGTGTTGCCTGCACCGGCGAGAAGAAGTCCAGACCGGAGCAGGGGATTTTCTGCAAGTGTGGAATTTGAAATGCCGGTAACGCTTCGTTCGCCTTCATCGTCACCCGAGATATCGTCGAGGAAGAAGCCGTGGGTGGCAATATGCAATAGTCGCGGTGCATCCATCGATTTTATTTTTTCTTCCGATGCATCTGCCGAAACATACTTGGCTACATCCATTTTTGGTTTCAGCAATCCTTCGATCGTGTTCACTTCAACACGCGTTCCGGGCAGCTCGGCAACAGTGTTGCCCGCCATGAACCGTTGTGCGGAATCTTTCTTTAAGAACATATATTCCGAAGGCTTCTTTTTTGCTGTAGAGGCTCCGATGTTGTTGTAATCGGGGAAGCCCACCAATACAGCCCTCTTCGATGTTGAGATGCCACCGGGTCGAAGAATGTCTGCCGTGTTGCTCACAAGCACTACCTCGGTATCGTCGAGCACGAAGCGTTTCGTGTCCGTGTTGTAAAGCGTGGCTGGATTGATGGTATGATAAACACCGTCGGGTGAAAAATATACCCTGGTTGCCGACCCGAGAATAGATTTCAATGGTTGCCAGAAGAACTTATATGAATATGGGTCTTCGACTTTTGTTTGAATCGCGTTCCTGTAGAACCTTGCATAGCGGGTCTCAAGCTCATCGCCATTGGCAATAGTAACGTATCGTGGTGCTTGTGCATCGGGCGTTACGACAAGTGCAACATAACGTATCTTTTTCGGATAACTTCGATAGAAGACGGAGTCTGTGCTGACTTGCGCAGTGTATGTGGTCTTACTGTTCTTCTTTCTCAATGTAAGTTTCACGGTCTTAGGCTCAAGCATAGCCCCGATATCATCCATCGATTTTCCTTTCGTAGACTTGTCGTTTATGGCAAGAATGGTTTCGCCCACGCGAAGGCCTGCAGTCAACGCCGAACATTTTGCGAAGAGATTTCCTACACGCGCATAACCTTCCGCATCAAGTGTATCGTATGAAATACCTTTGCCCAGGTAGTCGAACGTAAACTGCGGTAACGCTTCAATTATCCGCACTATTTCGACAGCCGCTTCGCCCGGCTTAAGTGCCGCTTTTATGGTCTTCCAGTCGGGATTGTCGCTGATCAGTCGTGCAAACAGTTCCGACTTCACCGTCAGTTCCCTTTCGAGATCGTTGATCTGTTTCTCCAATTGCTTTTCGTCAATGCCCGCCGACTTCTTCGACTCCGAACTCAACTGGTAGACCTTCGAAAGCTGTTCCCTGGAATCCTGCCAGCGACGATAGAGTGCTTTAAGGTTCTCGTCTTTGCTATTCATTACACTTGTGCGAACACGGTTGGTCGCTTTAAACAACAGCGACTTCGAAACGAGTTGCAGGTTGTACATATCGCCCGCTTCTGCCGGGTTGCTCTTCAGTTGCTGCATCGCAAAAACGTTGTATGTATTGAACTGCGATCGCGACAGTGCATAGAAGTCTGTCTTCTCTTTTTCATTCAACAATGGAAAGAGATTTTTTACCTGCTCGAGATGCAAGGCGATCTGTTCGTGGTAGATAGGTGCCGCCTTATTTAGTTGCCCCGAGTAGGTGTACAGCAGGCCGAGGTCTGACAGTATTCCCAGGTATTTTTCACTTTTTGTTCCCAGCGCTGACTGGTAAAACGTTTTAGCTTTCAAATACGGTTGTTCGCCAGAAACGTAGTCACCCTGCAGAAGATAAATGTTTGCGAGAGTTCGTGAGGCATCAATATATGCAGGCGACTGTTCGCCCAACTCTTTTTTAAATACAGGCATCGCATCTTCGTACATCGACGATGCAATAGCAAAGCGCCTCATGCGCTGATACACGTCGGCAAGAGCAGTAGATGTGAAGTGATAACGGTAACTATTCTTGCCGTCTGTTTTTTCATAGTAAGCAAGGATGTCGAAGTAGAGATTTTCTGCATCCGTGAACTGTCGTTGTTGTGCGAACAGTCCGGCAAGCCGGGCCGCAAGAATATAATATTGCTCGTCGTTTTGCTTTGAGTTTTTGGTTGTCTTTGCCTTATCGAGGATCTGCATGCCACCGTACCATGTATCGTCAGCCTCTTTCGCCGAACCGATACCTGAGTAGTAGTCACCAAGCGAAAGCAACATATTGATGTATGTCTCTGAGGATTTCTCGAGGTGTTCGTCGGCAATCTTTTTGGTGCTCAGAAGCAACTGCCCCGCGTTGTACAAATCGCCAGTCTGTTGATAACAGGAGGCCACCACACTGCTGATGGACACAAGCCCATCGTAGTCGCCTTTAGATTCATAGAAATTCTTGAACAGGTTATAACTTCTTTGGAATATCGTAAGCGCCTCGTTAAGACGTCCACCGCTTAGAGCTTTCTGTAATAAAGTGAGATCCGCGCTGGCCTGCTTCAGGCCGAGCGACTCCGCAATATCGTTTTGGTCGGATTGTGACAATGTCGGTTTTGTCGCTTTAGCCATGTCGTTCTTGCCTTGTGCTTCATACATGCCCGACAAGGTTATCTGCAACATTTTGTATTCGGAGCTGCCCTTCCCGAACTCCTTTTCGGTGACAGGCAACATCTTGAGCAGCGCTTTTTCCGCATGGGCATAATCTTTTATAGCCGACGCGTAACGCACCACTTCGGTCATGTTGTCGATGTATTCAGTGCCAAGGTATTCCTGGAAACGATCGTTCCACGATTCGAACTCGTCGAAGACTGCCTTCGCGCCCGCCTCGTATTTTTTTGTTTTGTTGTAGGCGGAGGCAGAGAGATATAACGTGCGGAGGTAGAGCTTCTGGTTGTCTTCCGCCTTCAGCGATGCACGTGCGTCTGAGAAACATTTCAGTGCACGTTCATATTGGCCTCTCGCATCCTGGATCTTCCCAAATGCCACCCATCCCTCTGCGTAGCCTGCATCCTTTTCGTTTTTCTGTTCCTTCGCCTTCAGGTACGCCTCGCATGCCTTCTCGATCTCCGCAAAACGATCGGTCTGTTTTTGTGCGATCGTATAAGATGCCCAATCATACAGGTGGGTTCCCAACTGGCGTTCGTTGTCAGGAATAACCGCTGCAATTTTTTTAAAATAGTAATGCATCGAATCGAGTTTGCCTTGCGAATAGTTGTAGTCCATCACTCGTTTCAGATCCGTGTAGTATGCCGGGTATTCAAACCAGCCCCGGCGTTCCCGCGCGCGTGCGCATACACGGTAAAGAACAGCTGCCTCGTTATATTTTTCCCCGTCCTTCAGCTTATTGGCATAACGCTCGGCATCTTCAATAACTTTGATCTCATACTCGTCAATCAACAAGGAACTTGTTCTTATCGCATCTTTCAATGCATTAACGGCTTCCGTTACTTTACCAGCCTCATCGTACGTGTAGTACATCCACCAGCGAGTGTCGCGATACTGGACCGATGCCACACCGAAGTCTTTTGTGGCCAGGGCTGCCGCCTTGTTGTAGACCTCTTCGGCTTTTGCGTAGTTCTTTAGATAATAGTACTGTGTAGCCGTCGACTGAAGGCTGTTGAAATCATTGGCGTAATAGACCCAGTCAAGATTTTTGTTCTCGTCGGTGTATGTTCCTTCAGCATACTTTTTTCCCTGGTAGTATAACACTTCTTTACCCTCGCGTTTGCCGTTCAGGTATGTCGACTCACGCTGCTTCGTTCCATCTTCATAGTACCACGTGCAAACTCCGGTGTTGACATCGGGATTTTCACTAACCAGTTGGCCTTCCCACTGCAGGCGTCCGTCGGCAAAATAATCGCGGGCGGTACCGGCAGGTTTTCCTTTTTTGTATTCAATTACCCGGTAGTAGACGGCCTTCGACTTGTCTGGGATCTCTTTCCAGTCCTTGTCAAATAAAACAGTCCATTTACCCTCACGCACGCCTGCAGAAACCTGGTTGGGGTTCTGCGGAATAGCTTGCGCGAAGGCCAATGGACTGACGAGTATACAAACGATTAAAGCAACTACGGAGCGGGTAGACATGGATAGGGGATTTCAACCAGAAATTTCCCCTTTTTATCCGTTAACCGACATTCGTATCACTGGGTATTTTTCGGCTACGTATTGGCACGGACAATCTCTAGATGATCTTGCCCTTCTTGTAAATATTGAAGCCGAACGAGGCACCGACTACCGTTCCGTCTTTGTGAGGGATCACGTAAGCGTTTACCGGGATGTTGAGATATCCTGACCGAAATGTTTTGCCGAAACCGAAGAAGAGACTCGTAGACAACGTGAGGTCGCCACGGCTGTCAATCCTGCTGAACAATGGATATGGATTGTCGTCGGGTGCTGTGGGGTTATGCGACAGGGCCAACCATTCGGCGGACCTGTACCATTTCCCTTCTTCTGTTCCGAACCGGCCGTCGCCGATAAATCCGTCGGCTTTGCTGATTATCCTGAACGTCGGGCCAAAGGCGAATTCCCAGCCGCCTTTACCCATGCGGAAACCGTTAAGGAACGTGATGGACGGAATGATCTTTCCTGATTCAAGGCCGCCGATCATCGGCAGAAATTCGATGAGTGCCTGGAAATCGCCGGCGCTCAGGTATTGCCATTCCTGTTGCCATCCAAACTGAAATGTGGCGGGATACATGTTGTATCCGCCGGAGCCTTCGGGCGCCCGGAGTATGCGTGCGGTTTCGCCAGTGGCCATCGAGAAGCCCATGCGTGGACCGTTGAGCGAGAGTTTGGTCCTGGGACTTTGCACGGGTGTGTCGTAGTTGACAAGCTGATCGGCAACGATCTGGTCGACCGGCAGCCCAAGGAGCTTGTGCACAGAGATGGCGATCATTCGCTGAAGCTCATTCTGTACGTTCAGATACTCGGTAGCATTCTGCTTTTCGACCGAAGCAGACTTCACGTCGATAAGTTTGATCGAGATCACGATCTTATCTCCAAACTTTTCGATGCTTCCTGTCACCATCTTGTCGGCCTCAAGAATTTTTCCTGCCGCCACTACGCAGTTCTTGCCGAAGCACGAATTCACATCGATGTTGTTTTTGCCCACCGCTTCGGCAGCGTCATACTTGTCGATAACATTAAAGACGTTGACCTTTTCGAGCTCGAGGCGGACGATGTAGGCAACCGACTCCGCATTTTGCGCGACGCCCTTCGCATCGATTGCAATTACCGCGACGGAAGGTTTTTGCTGGGCATGCACACTGAAAGATGCTGTGGCGATGATAGCACTCATCAATAACAGCGTTCTGGTTTTTATCATCTTCATGGGATTTGTTTTGGTCCATGAAGATCAATGCTTAAAAGCTGTGACTTACGCTGAAGTGTGTCGTTACCGTTGAATAACATTTGCAAAAATGACACCGCTGGATTCTACCGACCGATGCTGTAGTATAAAAAGCAAATCGTGTACTTTCCAGTTGCGATAAATACAAAAGTGGTAAATTGAGTTATGCTGCCATACACACTTAAACTGGCCTTGCGCCACTTCTTCAGAAGGAGAATTTACTCTTCGATCATTGTTATGAGCCTCACGGTGGGTTTTGCCTGCACGTGCCTGCTGGTCTCTTTCCTGATTGCTGAAAGCAACGCCGATTCATTCCACCCAAAGAAGGACCGCATTTACGAGATCACGTCGAGTGGCTTTGCGGAGCGACAGGGACGGATAGCATACACGTTCCGCGAAACTCATGGATATCTTTTAAATTATCCCGAGGTCGAAAATGCATGCCAGGTATCGGATGTGCAACGTGCAGAAATACTTATCGGCGAAAACGCAACTTCACTAAATGTCATCGCGGTAGACACGTCGTTCTTTTCAATGTTTGATTTCCCCCTGGTTGCCGGCATCAAAAAAGTTGTTCCCGGGGGAATGATGATAACGACCGAAAAGGCACAGCAGCTTTTCGGCACACAGGATGTTCTTGGCAGAACCATCGATATCAGGGGCGGCTCCGAACGCGAGATCAGGAAAGAAGTTACGATCACGGGCATCGTTGGTAAGCCGAGAGAAAAAAGTCACCTGCGATTCGATGGCCTGATAAGCATGGCTGTGTTCGACGCAGGAGAGGAGAGTAACCGCCCCGGCGGAGCAAACTATGTACTCCTTCGCGAGAATACAGATCCTGTGGAGTTCATGACGAAGTACAACAAAGATCCGCTTCGCCCTACGATCATGGGCCCGGGTAAAATGGACTTTATTCTTCACCCGATTACCGAAGCCTACTTCCTTTCGGCAAACACACTCGGCTTCATGCAAACGCGAGGTGAAACATTTATTTGGGTGGGATGGATAGTTTGCGGCCTTATTCTCTTCATGGCCGGTTTTAACTTCGTGAACCTGTTCTTGCTGTCAATTCAAGAGCGCAAACGCGAAACCGGTATCCAGAAAACCCTCGGCATCTCGTTATGGCAAACACTTCGTGCTGCTGCAACCGAGGCAACTGTTTATATCGGGGTATCTGTCGTGCTTTCTGCGGTTTTGACGTCGGCGATCATGCCGTTGTTCAACAACGCCCTGACGGCCGATGTAGAATTTACGTACATGTCGCGCCTGCAGCCATTGGCGATCATTGTGTCCATCATAGCTGTACTGATGTTTATCGTGATCGTGTTGACAACCATAAAGCAACGTCGCACCGTACCGGTAAGCATGATGCGGAACGTTTCGGCGAAAGTCAGGTTCAGCAAGCTGTTCTTTACCCTGCAATTTTTTGTGTCGATCACATTGTGTGTCTGTTCGGTCACCATCATCAAACAAATGAAATTTGTTGAGGAATCGTCTGTAGGGTTCAACAGGAATATCCTGCAGATGAACGCGCCGAGAAATGAAAAGGATCAACGTATCACTGAGTTCAAGAATCGTCTCTTGCAGATACCGGAAGTTGAACACGCAGCGCAGGCTTCGGGCAATCCAATCTCAGGCAACATGATCATTGCGTTTACCTGGGAAGGGAAGGAGATGTCGTCGTATGCGTTTGAGGGCGACGAAAACTTCGCGAAGGCGCTCGACCTTCAACTGGTTGAAGGTACGCTGGAGCTTAAGAATGTGGGCGACAAGCTCGTCAACGAATCGCTTGTGAAACTGTTCGATATGAAAGATCCGATTGGCATGAGAGTGCCTGGTGTGCCGAAATCGGAAGAGCACAGGATCGTAGGTGTCGTAAAGGACTTCACGTGTGTTTCATTCAAAACAGAAATCCCACCCGTCATTATTTCGTACAAGGCCAGTGCGAAAAACCTGTTGGTCGATTACGGCGGGAATGATTTAAGTGTGTTGCTGCCAAAGCTTAAGACGGCCTGGACTGAATTCTTTCCCGACTATTATTTTGATTACAAGGTTATCCAGGACGATCTTATGAAGAAGTACTCCGAAGAGTCGTTGTTCTACAAGGTTGTTCTCGCCGCCTCGATCACCACTATGGTCATTTCATGCTTCGGGCTGTTTGCATTGTCGTGGGCAGTTATCCGGAGCCGTGCAAAGGAGATGAGTATCCGGAAAGTCTTTGGTGCCGGTGCTGCGAATATACTTGGTCTTCTTACCGTCAGCTTTGCAAAACGACTTCTGCTGGCATTTATTTTGGCTGTACCGGTTGGCTACTATGTTATGAACCTCTGGCTGACCCGGTTCGTCTACAAAGTTGAAGTCGACAGCTGGGTGTTTGTAACAACCGGTGGAGCATTGGCGATCATAGCGATCGTTACCCTGGGAATCCAGACGCTGAAGGCATCGCTGTCGAGTCCGTTGAAAGACATCAAAGAGTAATTTGCATGATCTTTGGTTCGAAGGGTGGATATGAACGACACCTGGAGCCAGATCGTCGGCATTACGGCCGGCATTTTAACATCTGTGGCATTACTGCCTCAAGTCATTAAGATCTATCGTGAAAAAAAGTCCGAACAGATATCCATCGGGTATCTTGTTGTTTTGATGGCGGGGCAATCGCTGTGGATTGTGTACGGCATTATGAAGTCGGATATCCCCGTTGTTGGGACCAATATTTTTTCAATTTCAGTAAGCGTGTTAACTATTATCCTGGGCATAAAATACAAGTCGCGATAATTTGCGACCTTGGATGTTTATGCTTGGCGCTAAAACATCACCCCCTGCATTCCTCTGGGACGAATGGTATAAGTCGATAGGAGGGAGACGCATTTCGATAAAGGAGGTGGACAATATTCTTAAGAAGATCAGGGAAGATCAATACCCGAAGTTTACCGGTGACGTCAATTCCACACGCGTTGATTTCGAAAGTGTGAAGGCTGCCTCCGAGGCGATCAAACGCAAAACCTTCGAACTCGGCGCCGACGAGGTGGGGATCGCAGAAATAGAATCCGGTGATATCTACAAGGGAAGAGAAGTAAAAGAGAGATATGCCATCGTTGTTGGGCAACGCATGCTTTGGCGAAATTTCCAGGACGTGCCCTCGCACGACTCGGCTGTCGAGTGCTTGCGGGTCTATTTCTCGCTTGGAGAGGTGGTCATCCAGTTGGCAGAATACATTCGCAGCCTGGGTTATGCATGCACCGTAGAACATCCGATCGGCGACAGCGATGTGTTGCATGTACCGCTCGCGTTGAAGGCTGGGTTTGGCGAATTAGGACGACATGGTTCGATCATCCACCCGAAGATGGGTCCGTTGTTCCGGCTGGGCAGTGTGATCACCGACATGCCGCTCCAGATCGATGCGCCGATCGATGCCGGCATCGCCGCGTTCTGTGATAAGTGTAAGGCGTGTCGTATCTATTGTCCTGCGAAGGCCATCCCCGATCATCGTTCCCCCGAAGCGGGTAAAGATCATCTTGGTAACGACAGGTATGTTGTTGATACAGGCAAATGCTTTCCATATTTCGCCCATCACAACTATTGTTCTATTTGCCTCCCGGTATGTGTGTATCAGCACAAAGAATGGGCCAGGGACTTCGAAGGGTTTACTACAAAGTTGTTTCCCGAGATCGAGATGAAAGAGCCGCCGGCGATCGTTGACCCGGAAATAGATAAACACTGGTACCCGAAGATCGCGAGAAACTGATAAGTCACGGTACGGGCGAATCTTTCGTTTTAAAGGCTAGTTGTATCGGAAGTTTTAATGCCGTGACCGATTACGGGCGCGGGCCATCGACATCAGTTTTTTATACTCTTTCTCTTTCACCGCACCTACTGACAAGCGCGAGAGACGCACGAGATCCAGGTCTTGCAGTGTGGGCTCAGCTTTGATCTCTGCAAGCGTGAGCGGTCTTGGCATTGGCTCAAGCGGTTTCAGGTCGACAACTACCCAATTGGTATCGGTGGTAGTTGGGTCTTGATATGCTTCTCTTACTACTTCGGCGATCCCGACAATGGCGAGGCCTTCGTTACTGTGGTAGAAGAAGACGTGGTCGCCTTTCTTCATGGACCTGAGGTTGTTGCGCGCTCCGTAGTTGCGTACACCGTCCCAGAATGTTTGTCCGTCGCGCACGAACTGATCCCAGCTATATTTAAAGGGTTCCGATTTAACGAGCCAGTAGTTCAATGGATGTGAGGGTTATTTAAAGGTGCGAATGTAGCAAGGTTCTTCATTTTTCTGTATTTACATTAGCAGGAAGTGTGGTAATTGAAATTGTAAATGTCTGACGAACAATCACGATATCGCGGTCCGCTGACGACGAGGTGGGATTACATGAAAGAGATCCTTGTTGAATGCCCCAAATGCAATAAGGAGGCGTTGGTTACCGTTGATACAAAGTTCCACAACAGGGGAAAGCTGACGTGTCGAAATTGTATGCACTCCGAAAGATCTGTCGACCGCAGCCGAAAGTATAAAAGCAGTGGTCATGCGGTTGACCCGATCTTCGGGTTACCACTTTGGTTCCAGGCAGAGGTGCGTGGCGATCTGTTTTGGGCCAGTAACAGGGAGCACCTGGGTGAGATAAAGTCGTACGTGAGCGCTAAACTCCGGGAGCGTCAAACGATGTTGTTTACGACGATGGTCGAGAAGCTGCCTCACTTTATTAAGGACGCGAAGAACAGGGCGACAATTATCAAAGCGATCGAAAAACTGGAAAGGAAATGAAAAGTATCGTGGTGGCTGTATTTATTTTTGGTTCGCTGCAATGTTTTGCGCAACGCAGTGTTGGGGTGAAGATATATCAGAATACAGATGTTTTTGAGAAACAATACTACGACAGCAGGTTTGGTGTGACGACTAAAGTAAATAGTGTTAATTATAGCAGGGTGTCGGTGGCGCTGAGCATAGACAGGAAGAACGGATGGGTGCAGGAAGTTGAAGTATTGATGCCCGAGATATCGAGGCCTCTCGAAAAAGCGCAATACCCGATGAACTATAAATTTCGCCAGGGAGAGTTTAACGGTAAGGTTAGTGCTTACTCGGCGCGCTACGAGCTTAACAGGCTTCTGACGAATGCAGAGAGTCGTATCGCATTTTTTTTCGGTGTTGGGTTAAACCCCTACTTTGTAAATGCGGTGTACAGTCCGACGTCTCCGAATTGGTTCAAGTCGTCGACGGCTACTTATGGAGTTGTTTTAAATATAACGCCGAGAGTTGCTTACAGGATTAGTGAGAGATTCAGTGTGGATGTGAACGTGCCGTTTAAGGTTTATGACTTAAGAGGGGAGTATAATTATTACAGGAACCCGGCGATCCCGATGCGTCAGCGGAAGGAGAATACTTTTAGCAGTGTATTTTTTGAGCAGGCGTATACGTTTAGGGTGGGGGTGTTGTATAGGTTGGGATGAAGGAGTGGTTAAGGTAAATAGGGAATTTCTGAAGGGATAGCTTTGTATGTTTGCTTAATTATTTCGTATTCAGATTCTTTTAGAAGAATAGCTTGCAAGTCGTTGCCTTCATATAAAAGGTATAGGGATTCGCTAATTTTTTTATTTTTCAGTTGACTGTTAATCTCTTTGAAAAACACTCCAGAGGCGAGCTTCCAAATGTTGTCATGTTCCACATCCTCCTGGCCGTAGAATTGTACCTTTACGCCATTTATCGTCGCTGTGTAGTTAGTCTCATAATCATCGCCTGTTTTTACATCCAGGGTAAACCCTCTAAGGCTCAAAATTCTTTTCAAATCTGGGAGGAAAAAATCGAAATTGAATTCAGCCAGTTCCTCTTCGTCGATGAGTGCTGTTTTGTTAATAGCCGGGTTGAAGATGTCGAATGATGTCTCAAGCCCTAATTTCAATGAATCGATCTTTGCATGGTCAGCGAACTCCAGGAAACCTGCATCGACTAGTTGAGCCCCGTAATTTACCTTTTGAGAGTTTTGATTTTCGATGACACTCTCACTTTTGATTTCATTAGATTTGGTTTCGCCGGAGCAACTGAGTAGAATCAGGAGACAAACGGCGTTTGTAGTCGCGATGAGGTGTTTCATTTCATTGTTTTTCTTCAGTCGATGGAAGGCATAACGGGATGAAATGGAGGAAATTTCTCGGCGACGTGATTTAGATCAGTTTCCGCTCTAAGCCGCCGGCTCATTAAGAGTTCAATGGTGGTCCGATTATTCTGGATGCTGATTACCGAGATATTAATCCACAGTGGAACTTTGTTATCGTTCCAGATCAAGTCGATCACCTTATCTTTTTTGAATTCTTCCCCGGCGAACCTTAGTATTTTCTTATGATGAGAAATTTCGAGTGA
>DASRSO010000097.1:0-9650 GCA_035656375.1 Cyclobacteriaceae bacterium
GGGCTTTCGAATGGAACCAGACCCAACCAGCGTTGAAACCCTTCTCCGAAAGATCACTGCGACCCCGTTCGATCATTCACTTTCACAAAAGAACTGGCAATACATAAACGACAACTACTCGGAGCCAATAATAGCTTCACAACTTTTGACACTTTACCGCAGTATGCTGTAACTTACCCCGATGCCCAAATACTATTCAACTAAAGAGATCATCCTTCGGGCCATCTGGGCGGTCGTAGAACCAGTATTTTTCAGGCTGTCACCTCGACTTTTTTACTCATGGCGCAACATGATCCTTCGCTTGATGGGGGCGAAGCTTGGAAAGAACGTCAGGGTATTTCCGACTACGAAGATCACCTTTCCCTGGCTGCTCACTACGGGCGACAATGTTGTTATTTCATGGAACGTACGGGTGTATAATCTAGGTACGATCACTATTGGCTCCGGAACCGTTGTCTCGCAACATGCACATCTCTGCGGAGGCACTCACGATCATCGTTCACCCGACTTCACCCTTCTCCGCACAGGGCTTACCATTGGCAGCAAATGTTGGATCGCAGCAGACGCCTTCGTGGGGCCCGGGGTGGTTATCGGCGACCGCGCCATCGTTGGCGCCCGGGCTGTGGTGGTTCATAATGTAGAACCCCGAACCATCGTTGCCGGGAACCCTGCAAAAGTTGTCGGTAACATTTCTGATAACTGAGTCCTGCCCGTATCTTTGGCCGGTTTGAAGAAAAGACGACTGATATACATCGACCAATTGGTCGGCCCCACCTCTCTCGACATCATCAATGCCCTCACGCGGCATTACACTGTCCATCTTTATTACGGTGGTATCATCAAGACCTACGCTGAACTTTCTTCCGAGGTGGTACTTTTCAAACGCCCCGCTTACAGCAAGAAGAGCATGCCTTCACGCGTGATCTCCTGGCTCTCGTTCTATGCTCTCACTCTTCCACCATTATTGTTCAAGCGAAAGCCAGAGGTGTTCCTTGTGTCCAATCCCCCGTTGAATTTTTATGTGGGTCATTGGTTCCGGAAACTTTTCGGCAGCAAGTTTACATTGCTGCTGTTCGATATCTATCCCGACATCATCGTGCAATCGGGCTACATGTCGCGCAACGGAATGATCGCACGCATCTGGTCGGCATGGAACAGGGCTGCCTTTCCGAAAGCACACAGGATATTTACGCTCAGTGAATCGCTTGCGGCTGAAGTCGGCAAGTATGAACCATCGATCGGCAACCTGAGGGTTGTTCCTAACTGGGTAGATTCAAACCTTATCAAACCCATACCACGCGAATCGAACCAATTCATTCTCCGATATTCTTTACAGGATTATTTTATCGTGATGTATTCCGGTAACATGGGAAAAACACACGATATCGAAACGATCGTTGAAGCGGCAAACCTGCTGCGTGATTATTCCCGCATCCGTTTCATCCTTATCGGTGACGGAGAGAAACGTCCCAAGCTCGAGCAAATGGTTGCATCCTATGGTCTCGATAATTTAATGATGCTTCCGTTTCAATCTCCCGAACAGTTCCGTCATTCCATCGCCAGTCCGGACATTGGATTTGTTACCCTCGCCGAGGGCTTCGAGAATTTTTCTGTACCAAGCAAGACCTACTATCTTATGGCAGCCGGATGTATCCTGTTTGCTATCGGGTCGAAGGAAAGTGAAATGGAACTGCTGATTAAAAAATACGAGTGCGGTTACCGATTCGATCCCTCAGACCACAAGTCCGTCGCTGCCGGGATACTGAATGTTTATAAGAACATAGAGCTAAGGGAGAAGCTTCATAAAAATTCACGACAAGCTTCTTCTAACTTTACCGTACAAAATGCCATCCGCATAGCAGATGAAACAAGCGGCGCCTAATCCCTTCTACCGGAAGTTCATCAAAGCCCCGGTCGACATACTCGTTGCCGTGATCGGTCTCATCGTCGCGTTTCCCTTCATGCTGATCGTATATGTTATCCTGTACCGATCAACTGGCGGCGATGTATTCTTTACACAGACACGAATCGGCAAAGACGAAAAGGAATTTAAGGCGTATAAGTTCCGGACCATGAACAACAAACGCGGCCCCGATGGCCAGCTGTTACCCGACGCCGAACGCCTTACAGCCACCGGCAGGTTTATCCGTAAAACTTCGCTCGATGAGTTGCCTCAACTCTTTAATGTGCTCCTTGGCGATATGTCTTTTGTGGGACCAAGACCGCTGTTGCCGGAGTACCTTCCATATTACGACGAATCGCAACGCCGCCGCCACCTCGTAATGCCCGGTATCACCGGCTTGGCACAGGTGAACGGACGCAACCTTACCACATGGGAGAAGCGATTCGAGTTCGATGTGCAGTATGTTAATTCGATTAGCTTGCTGCTTGATCTTAAAATATTGTTTATGACGGTGTTTAAAGTCGTGCGATCGGAGGGGATCAGTGCCGAAGGCCACGCCACAATGCCAAAGTTTTCGGAGTATATTGAACGAAAAAGAGCACGATGAAAATCCTTGTAACTGGTGCCGGCTCCCTGATAGGCCATGGAGTTTTGCGATCCTTACGACAGATCCCACGAAAGGATTTCACCGTCGTAACAGCAGACCCCGATCATCGTGCGGCCGGACACTGGCTTGGCGATCATGGTGTCACCATTCCCCTTGCGAGAGACAACAACTATATCGACAGTCTCAAGGAGATCATTTCCCAACACAAGATCGACGTGGTGTTCGTAGGCACCGATCCCGAACTACTGAAGATCAGCAACGCGCTCGATCAATTGAAGACCACCGTTGTGATCTCGAAACCGAATGTAATCGAGATCGGTGACGACAAATGGAAGACGGTACAGTTCCTTAAAGCAAACGGTTTCTCATACCCCGATTCTGCCCTTGCCGACGATCCAAAAGAGGTGCGTGCACTCGTGGAACGCGTCGGTTTTCCCCTGATCGCAAAGCCGAGGATCGGGGCACGGTCGGCCGGCGTGAGCCAGGTAAAATCTGAAAAGGACCTGGCCGCTGTTCCAACAACCGGATACGTGCTCCAGGAGTTGCTGCCCGAAGGTCCCGGTGAATTCACCGCGGGAACGATGACCTATAACGGTAAGTGTTATTCACAAGTGATCTTCCGTCGCGACCTGAAAGACGGCAACACTTACCGGGCTTATACTTATTCGAATGCATCGCACCAGGAGTTCCTGAAAACACTCTCCGAAAAAATGCCGGGTGTATATGGCCCGCTCAATTTTCAATACAGGCTCAAGAACGATAAGCCCACGGTGTTCGAGATCAACTCACGTTTCAGCGGAACAACCCCTCTCCGTACTGCCATCGGTATCAATGAGGTGGAGATGGCCGTCGATTTCGTGAGGAACGGAACTGTCACTACTCCAAAGCAGACGCTCAACAACGTGGCAATTCTTCGTACATGGTCCGATATTATTGTCCCAATCGACCAGCTCGACATGTTTGCCGATGCCAAAGAGCTTGATTCACCCTCCGCAACATATTTCCCATTCATGAAATGACGAGAGTTGCCCTCTTTGGACGAACAGGTTTTATCGGGAGCAGGGTTGCCGATCATTTAAAAGATGGATCGATTCCTTTTACGGGCATTTCCACGTCGACTTCCGGAGCCGACACCATCAAAGTTGATCTTTCAGATCTGTCATCATTTAAGTCCATCCCCGGCGATGTAGACTGCGCTATTATTTGTTCTGCGAAGCTTCCGCAGAGGAGCTACGGCCCCGGAGACATACGCGAGTTCATCGACGCCAACGTTCAATCGGTGGTCAATGTTCTTCACTGGGCGAGCCAGTCTTCGATCCGGCGGATCGTGTACTGCTCTACGCTATCGATGATTCCTGCACACAGCGAGATCAACAGTGAAAGCATGCTCGTTGATACGCGATCGCATTACCCCTACAAGATATCGAAGGCCATGGCCGAACATCTTGTTGCCGGATTTTGCAGCGAACGGAAAATTGAGTTCATGATCCTTCGCATTGCTTCGGTGTACGGACCCGGCATGAAACCCGATGTGATCAAGACAATAATAGAGGCAGCGATCAACAACGGAAGCTTCACCTTAAGTAACAAGAACGCTACTGCCGATTTTGTACACGTAAACGACGTTGCCGCCGCAGTTGTCGCAAGCCTTTCGGCCAGTCCCGCTAATCGCATCATCAGCGTTTCGTCGGGAATACAGTTGCCGCTAGCCGAGCTCTGTAAAATTGTAAGTCCCGATCTAAATATCGTCATCCAATCCGATACGCCGGTTTCCACTCGAGTTCATTCCGACAAAGAATTCCGAAAGCTTATCGGCCGTGAGCCTAAAAATATCCGCGATGGTATGCGGGAGATGATTAACTACTACCGCACATGAAAGTTCTTCTTATAACCGACGTACACGGCAACTTACCGGCACTTGAAAAATTACTGGCGAAGGAGAAAGATCACGACCTCATCGTTTCTTTAGGCGATGTCGTAGACTACGGCCCATGGAGCAACGAGTGCGTCGCGCTTCTTACTCATCCCGGCGTTGTGAATCTCGTTGGCAACCACGAAGAATATTTTATACATGGGGCATTTCCATATCCTGAGGAATATAAGCTCGTACATAAGTTTTTCGATACTTGTTACCCCGGCTTCAGGATGCATGATATTATTAAAACATACCGGCAGGAGTATACCATTGGCGAGTTCTCATGCCGCCATACTGTTGGCAACCTTTATGTTTTCAAGGACACAGCTGTCGAGATCGATACCAATATGTTCATCGGTCACTCGCATCAGCAATTCCGCCGGATGATCGGGCCCTTCCAACTCGTAAATCCCGGCAGCGTAGGACAGAATCGCGGCGAGATCAACGTTGTCAACTATGCGACCTACGATGTTACTGCAGCTAAAATCGAGCTCAAGGAACTGGTTTACGACGTCGATATCGTGATCCGTGAAATGAAAGCAAAGAATTATCCGGAAGAGTGCATAAATTACTACAGGCAAAAACCTGTTCGTAAGTAACGTATGAAAGATCTGGCCATTTACGGCGCTGGTGGACTTGGCAGGGAGATGCTACTCATGATCAAACAGATCAACGAGAAGACTCCGACCTGGAATATCATAGGTTTCTTTGACGACGGAAAGAAGAAAGGTGCAGTTATCGATGGGATAGAGGTGCTCGGAAGCGCAAGCGACATAAACAAGTTAGCGAAGCAGATCGATGTTATCGTTCCCATAGCCGACTCGAAGGTTCGATCCACCATAGTTACGTCGATCGTCAACAGGAATATCTCGTTTCCTCCGGCGTTCCATCCCTCGGCAAACACCGGCGATAGATCCAATAAGTTTGGAAAGGGTTGTCTCGTAACGGCAAACTGTGTTTTAACAACCGGCATCTCGGTGGGCGATTTTGCGATAATCAATCTTGCATGTACGGTCGGCCATGATGTTCGTATCGGGAATTTTGCTTCGCTCATGCCTGGCTGTCATATTTCAGGCAACGTGACCATCGGCGAGGGGGCTTTTATAGGAACAGGCGCTGTCATCCGCCAGGGAATAACCATCGGCGATCATGCAATCGTGGGGGCAGGAGCCGTGGTAACGAGGAACGTAGATCCCATGTCTATTGTTGTTGGCGTACCTGCCCGTCCCATGAAGAAACGCGCATAACTGCAGCTAATGCAAAGTCAGAAGGCGATAATACTTTTTCTTGTAAAGTTCATTGGACTGTACATCATACTAAACACGATATATGGTTTCTGGATCGATCACTACAGCCCGCTGCCTGACCCGGTCACAAAAGTTGTAACTAACCAAACGGTTGCGCTGATCTCCCTTACGGAGGATAACGTTGTGGTGGGAGAGGCGGTCGCTTCTCCGAATGTACCTATCCGCCAGGATGGAAAAACCGTGGTGAGTGTCTTCGAAGGCTGTAACAGTCTCAACGTGATGTTTGTGTTCCTGGCGTTCATTGTTGCCTTCACCGGGAGTGCGAAGAAAACCGTGGTGTTCGGTGTCGCCGGTTTAGTGATCATTTACATGGTGAATCTCATTCGTGTTGGCTTGCTGTTTTACATCGCCAGGTACTATCCGGGCAATTTGTATTTTTTCCACAAGTATCTGTTCACTGCATTGCTTTACGTTTTGGTCTTCATCCTTTGGTATTTTTGGGTAACGAAAATATGGCCCAACAAAGCCTGAAAGATTTCTTCATGAGCATCGAGCGGTGGCGCCTGTCGATGGCCGCCGCAGCGATCATGGGACTCGCCGTCGTTTTCTTGTTTCAGAATCTCGACCTGTTGAAAATTTTCTGTGATACGTGCGACTTCCATCCGTACACCCATTTTGTTGTCAGGAAGTTTTTGCGCGTAGCGCTCAATGATACATTTATGCTCCTGCTCATCCATGCCCTGTTCCGCGACCCGGCGATCACGAAGCTCGCATGGTATGTTCAACTGGTGGATATGTTAATATTGTTACCGGCATACCTGGTCATCAAGCTGGTGTACGAAGGCGACTCGGAGATCTCGATGCCCCTGCTGTCGCAACTTCATCGTCTTATAGTTAATCCAACGCTTATGGTTTTATTGATACCTGCTGTTTACTATCAACGACTCCGAAAAGGAGCACATTAGTTATATCTTTACACCCGATGAGTCGTATTTTTTTATCTCCTCCTCACATCGGCGACCTGGAGCAGAAGTATGTTGAGGAAGCATTCAGGACAAACTGGATATCTCCTGCCGGCCCGCACATCACAGCATTCGAAAATGAACTGGCATTGTACCTGGGCGAGGGTGTTCACGTTGCAGCGCTCAGCTCTGGAACAGCCGCCATACATCTCGCACTCATCATCCTGGGAGTGAAACCAGGTGATGAAGTGATCTGTTCGACGTTTACATTTTCGGGATCGGTGAACCCTGTCGTGTACGTGGGTGCAACGCCTGTTTTTGTGGAATCCGACCACACAACGTGGAATATGGACCCCAATTTCCTTCGCCAGGCGATCGTCGACCGGGTGGCCAGGACCGGGAAAAAACCAAAGGCGATCATTTCGGTAGACCTGTATGGAATTCCGGCGAGGCTCGACGAAATCACAGCAATTTCACGGGAATTTGACATTCCATTAATTGAGGACGCGGCAGAGGCGCTCGGTTCCACTTACCGTGGTAAGAAACTCGGCACGTTTGGTGACTTCGGCATCCTTTCCTTCAACGGGAACAAGATAATCACCACCAGCGGTGGCGGCGCACTTGTGAGCAAGAACCCGGTGCACATCGAAACAGCCCGCTTCCTGGCCACACAGGCGCGCGATAAGGCGCCCCACTATCAGCATTCACAGATTGGTTACAACTATCGCCTCAGCAACGTATGCGCGGGAATTGGACGTGGTCAGCTGAAGGTCCTGGACGAGCGCGTGAAGAGTCGCCGCTCTAACTTCGATTACTATGCGAAAAACCTTGGGGCCGGCAGCGACTTCCTGTTCCTGCCCGAGCCGGAAGGTGCTTTCTCAAACCGGTGGCTCACCACCACGCTGGTCAGGAACGGAGGGGTAACGCCCGAGAAGCTGAGGCTTGCGCTTGAAAAGGAGGACATTGAGAGCCGGCCGCTTTGGAAGCCAATGCACCTGCAGCCAGTGTTTGCAAGCATGCCGTATTATGGTAAAAACCTGTCAGAATCGCTTTTTAACGAAGGTTTATGCCTCCCATCCGGTTCGGCGCTCGATGACGTAAATCTTGGAAGAGTTGTTGCATGTCTCCGGGCGGTTGTATAATGGCCGGACACCGAATTTGTTACGGCAAAATCATGCCTCTTGCGGTTACAAAACGCCGTGAAACCGGCATAAAACCCGAATATTGTAGAAATTTTAACTATTTTCGCAACTAACAGAAACTCATGAGGGGTCTATACCTTGTAGTTGGCTTGATAACGGTTCCTATCGCGCCGTCATCGTTAGCCCCATGCACCGTTAAGGGCGAAAAAACGTAAGAAAACAGGATGACCGCGAGACGTATATTCATTTTTTTCCTCTGCACAGTCGTTTTGTTTATGTGGCAAACCGTGGTTTTTGGGCAGCCCGGCAACCCACCTGACCCAGATAATCCTGTTCCCATAACCGGTCTTGAGTATTTGCTCGGTGGTGGAATACTATACGGCATTCGATCGCTGCTAAAAGCACGTAAGAAACAAGGTGATTAAACGATTCTTTCAGAATCTCACAATCCTTCCCCGGTGGATCATCATCATCATTGACCTGGTGATCATCCTCGAGTCAACGGTCGTTGGCTATACCCTTCGATTCAACTTCGAGTGGAGAGAGATAATTGACCACGCGTTCGTACTCGGACTCATACTCAGTGGTATGATCGGGCTCATTTCAAACCTGGTGACCAGGAGCTACGCGGGTATCGTTCGATACACTGGCATCGAAGACGGGAAACGTATCGCAACGAACACAAGTCTGAGCGTCATCCTCCTGTCGATCATCAACCTCCTTTACTACTACAACACAGGCATTAACGTCATACCTTATTCAGTTCTGCTGATCACATTCCCGTTTGCTTTCTTTCAACTGTTCTTCTACCGGCTTTTTGTAAAAGAGCTTTTCGCATACATCAAGAACGCCGACGATACCACCGAACGGACGAACGTTGCGGTGTTTGGTGCGGGTATGCTCGGGTTGTCTGTCAAGCAAATGATCGAGACTTCACCCGAAAGCGGTCTTCGTCTCATTGCCCTCATCGAAGATGATGTGAGTAAGATCGGCAAGAAGATACAGGGCTACAAGATCGTTCACCCACAAGAGCTTCCCCGGCTCGTGAAAGAGCGGGGAGTACAGGAGATCATTATCGCCGTCAACAATCTTTCTCCCGAAAGGAAGAACAGGTTGATCGAAGATTGCCTTCGCCTGAACATCAAGGTGCGCGCAGTTCCCCCGGCAAGTGAATGGATGAAAGGCCAACTGAGCTTGCGCCAGATCAAGGAAATACGCATCGAAGACCTTTTAGGCCGCGACGTGATCGACATTGGCCAGGAGGAGCTCGAGCGACAGATAAAAGGGAAAGTTATTTGCATAACTGGTGCAGCTGGCTCGATAGGAAGCGAGCTATGCCGGCAGATCATATACCTCGCTCCGAAGCGGCTCGTGCTTATCGACCAATCGGAATCTCCCCTGTTCAATACAGAATATGACCTCAAGAAGCTTGGCCTGCTGGTAGACCTTGCGATCTACGTGTGCGATGTTACCAATGCCGTGCAGGTAGAGAAGATACTTGTAGAAGAACGCCCCGAAACGATCTTCCATGCGGCAGCCTACAAGCACGTGCCAATGATGGAACGCAATCCCACAGAGGCGGTGCTGTGCAACGTATTCGGTACACGAATACTTGCTGATCTTGCTGTGAAAGTAGGTGTGAAGAAGTTTGTGATGATCTCGACAGATAAAGCTGTAAGACCAACGAGTATCATGGGTTGTACCAAGCGTATTGCCGAGATCTATGTGCAGTCGCTCTACCATCATCTTCTTGCAAAGAATGGCACCTCTACAAGCTTCGTAACGACACGCTTTGGAAATGTACTTGGATCCAATGGTTCGGTGATCCCGATCTTCAGAAAGCAGATCGAAGCCGGCGGCCCCATCACCGTTAC
>DASRSO010000098.1:0-20391 GCA_035656375.1 Cyclobacteriaceae bacterium
CCCGTAAAAGGGTGGAAAAACCGAGGCCATGGATGAGTCCAAACCCCGCCGCAAAAATGTAGTTGACGTGAATATTGCCTTTGGCGACAGAATCTTCACTCCGGAAAAGATTAGAGACGGCTGTTACGAAAATTGTGACAGGTATTAAAAATTCGATGACCTCCGAGCTGTAGCTAACCACCCGGTACACGGCGAGCGCCAACGTGATAGAATGACCGACGGTAAATGCAGTCACGAGGATGAGAACCTTTTTCCAGTCGCGAACGGAGTACAGAGCGCACAACGCAATCACGAAAAGGATATGATCGTAGCCATTCTTGTCGAGAATGTGATCCTTTCCGATCAAAAGATATGTGGGAAACTGATCCAAATTAGCGGCAAGTATAAGGCAAAAACCTTGTAATTTTACGACCTATGATCTCAGTGATTTTTGGATTTCTGCTCTCATTTCACCCGATCCACCTTTCCATTACGGAGATAGATTACAACGAGAAATCAAAAGCCCTGCAGCTTACTTCCAGGATATTCATCGACGACCTGGAGCTGTCGATCCGCAATAAGATCCGCGACGAAGAGCTGGACCTCCTCGAACCCGGCAAAGGCCGCACGACAGACGAACTGGTGAAAGCATACCTCGCAGAAGTGGTGAAGGTGAAAGTGGACAAGAAGTTTACGAAGATGAATTATCTCGGCCACGAGATCGAAGGACCTGCGATGATCTGCTATATCGAGATCGAGAACGTAAAAAAATTCAGTACGATTGAAGTAACGAACAAAGTGATCCTTGAAACCCACGACGATCAATCGAATCTTGTGAACGTGAATTATAAAGACAAGGTGAAAAGTCTTCGTCTTACGAATGACGAGCCGACAGGCTCCGTAACCTTCCAAGCCAAGTAATATAAACCCCTTAAATTTTTATGCGAAAGAAAATTGTTGCCGGTAACTGGAAAATGAATTTGAAACTGGCAGATGCGCTTGCGCTTGCTACGGGACTTGAAACCCTGGTGAAAAGCGAAGTGAAGAATAATGCAGTGGTTGTAGTATGCCCGCCTTTCCCGTACTTGTCTAAAATAAAAGAAGCACTCAACGGCTCGTCGATCGGCGTTGGAGCGCAGAATTGCAGCGAACATGAATCGGGCGCTTACACCGGCGAAACATCCGTAAGCATGTTACAGTCAATGGGAATTCCTTATGTCATCATCGGTCATAGCGAGCGCCGCCAGTACTTTGGAGAGACCGGCGCGTTGCTTGCGAAGAAAGTTGATCGCGCACTTGCTGCTGGTCTTACACCAATCTTCTGCAACGGCGAACCACTCGAGATCAGGGAAAAAGGAACTCACGAAGCCCTGGTAAAACAACAGACTGAAGAGAGCTTGTTTCATTTATCGGCTGCCGATATTCAAAAAGTTGTGATCGCATACGAGCCCGTGTGGGCGATCGGAACCGGAAAGACCGCCACATCGCAACAGGCGCAGGACATGCACGCCGTTATTCGTGGTCACATTGCTTCGAAGTATGGTAAAGATGTTGCGGAGTCGATCTCTATTCTTTACGGCGGTAGCGTGAAACCCGACAACGCAAAAGAACTGTTTGCCTGCAAGGATGTGGATGGTGGATTGGTTGGCGGTGCTTCATTGAAGGCACGCGATTTTGCCGACATCATCAAAGGCGTTGCATAACGCATGAGTAGTTTCTACACCCGTTTACAGGTAATCTGTGACTCGACGTATTCGGAGATCCTGATGGCAGAGATCGCCGAGGCAGGCTTCGATACGTTTATGGAAACAGATACCGGCTTCGAAGCCTACGCCGAGGAAGACAAGGCCGACCGCAAACAGATCGAAGAGATCCAGGAAAAGTATAAGCACGTGAAACCACTGCTTTTACTTTTCGAACGGGTGGAGAAACAAAACTGGAATGAAGAGTGGGAGAAGAATGTAGATCCGATCATCGTGGAGAACACGGTACTCGTGCGCGCTGCATTCCATCAGCTCGACCGTAAGTTTCCCATCGAGATCATCATCACACCGAAGATGTCGTTTGGAACGGGCCATCATCAGACCACGCACCTGATGTTGAGCAACCAACTGAAGATAGACCACAAAGGAAAAAGTGTGATGGATGCCGGATGTGGCACAGCCATACTTTCGGTGATGGCAGCAAAAGTGGGAGCGAAGCAAGTTGAAGCCTTCGATATCGACGAGTGGAGTGTGATCAACGGCAAAGAGAACGCGGAGGTGAACAATACCCCGAACATCCACATTCAACAAGGCAGCATCAGTGATCTTAAGTTCTCGGCCGACTTCGACATTGTTCTCGCGAACATCAACAAGAACGTGTTGATCGCGGAAATGGAACAATATTCCGGGCACCTGAAACCCGGTGGAAATCTTTTGATCAGCGGGTTCTACACAAAGGACATCCCGGATCTCATTTCGGTAGCAGGCAAACATGGGTTAAGTGCAGTCTCCCGAAGCGAAATGGAGACGTGGGCTGCCGTGCTTCTTCGGAAGAAATAATACTGCGGGAAGCCTTTCTTCGTTCAGCTTCTACCGTTAGCGTTTTCAGCTTTTTTTGACGATTTTGTGAGGTTTTGCCACGTGAACAGGGCTTCGATATATATTATCCTCTTTTTCCTGAGTTTCTCTGCCTCTTTTGCCCAAAACGGCAATGGCAAAGGAGTTCGTCTTCCTTTCCAGGATAGTGTTCGCCTTGCCCTCGAAAATACACGCAACACCGATGCTGCCGCTATAGGCATGGCCCTATCCAATGTGTGGAACGGCCTCGGCCAGGACCTCCAGATCCAGGTGATGAAGCAAGCTAAGGTTATGAAGAAAAAGGGCTTCAAGCTTCGCCCCCACGTTCAGTACTACTTCGGTGCGATCGTCGACGCGATGAACATCGAAAAGGCCGACAACGAACGGATCGCGTCGTACATCAAAGTGGCCGGCAAGGTTATCGAGAACGAAGAGATAAACAAAGCAGCCACGTTCTTTCTCAACTCACGTGAATTTTTCCGCCACCACGCACTCCACTATGACAAGTCGGCCCGCATTTACGTTCGCGACGACAACTACGAATTCGACTACATCGCCATCGAGATCCCTGCGCCAGTTGTGGACGACACAACTCAAACCGAATCCCTCGACGATCTAAGCAAAGAAGACGCAGCGCCCACAACGTGGGAAGATGAACCGGTAGACACCACGTCGATCGCATCGACACCATTCTGGCAACAGCCGATCTACATCCCCGAACCAATTGGGGCGGTCATTCGCTTCGACAAAGCAACACTCAACTTCGCAACACCATACGACTCAACGTTCCTCACCAACACGAAAGGAACATTCCAGATGTCCGACAATCTCTTCATCGGCGAAGGCGGTCGTTTCGACTGGAGCTCTGTTTCACTAAATCCCGACGAAGTGTATTGCGATCTGAAAAAGTTCTACTTCGACACATCGCGCCCGCGATTGAAAGCTGAACAAGTAAAGATGGTTTACAAGGGAAGGGTCGACGGCCAGGTTGACGGCGTGTTTGAGTTTGCAAGCACCCGGCATCGCGATTCAATTTCTGCTACCTATCCGCGCTTCGTGTCATACGAAAGCAACATACGCATGCTTGGTCTCGCCGATGAAAAACTGAAGTACACGGGCGGCTTCGCGTTGAATGGGCGTCGCATCTACAGTGCAGCTATAAACGGCGGCAACTCGAGGATCGAGGTAATGGGCGCGAGCACGAAGAAGTTCGAAGCACAGTCGACACTATTCGAGTTTCGCGACTCTTCGATCGTGTCGCGTAACGCAGCCATAGAGATCTACCAGGGCAACGACTCGATCTTTCACCCCGGTGTTCAATTAACCTACAATTATGCGAAGCAGAATCTCACGCTGTCGCGCACAAGAGGTGTTTTAAAAGACACGCCGTTTACATCATCGTATTTCAGGGTCGACTTTACCGGTGATGTTTTCCGTTGGGCACTAAAAGGTGACAGTACTGGCGCCGACAGTCTCAACATCTTCACGTCGGCAGGTCTTAGCCAGGCACCGATGGTTCTTGAGTCGCAGGATTACTTCGACCCGAATGATTTTAAGTTGCTGAAGGGCGTCGGGTTCTCATTCCACCCGCTTGTGATCGTTGCCAATTATGTGAACAATAACGGCGTGCGCGAATTCAACTCCGCAGACCTGATGCGTCCGACGGGCAAAAGTTTCAATGAGATCCATGGCGCCATGACGTTCCTTGCGCAGAAAGGAATGATCGATTACGATCTTCATACTGGAATGGTCAGGGTGAAGGACAAGGTTCTTCACATCAACGATGCCCGCAAGAACGAAACAGACTACGACAACATGAAGATCCACTCGATTGTTGATGGTCCTGCAAATGCTACTATCAATTTCCCGAAAGGCTACATGACCGTTCGCGGCGTGGAAGAATTCAAGATCAGCGACTCATTGAACGTTGTTATCAAACCCGACAGCAGTGTGATCACATTGCTCCAGAACAGGGATATCAAATTCAATGGCAAGATCACTGCAGGTAACTTCGAGATCAATGGTAAAGACTTCATGCTGAAATACGACAGCTTCTTTATCAATCTTAATCACATCGACTCCATTCGTTTCTATGTAACCGAACTCAACGCAAAAGGTCAGCCTGTTCGGAGACGTGTCAACAACGCAATGGTGGGAGCCGACTCGACTGCGGCAGCGGCGGGTGGACTCGATGCGGGCGGCAAGAAAACACAGGGCACGTTGTTCATCAACCGTCCCGACAATAAATCCGGACGCGAAAGGATACCCAACTTCCCTCGCCTGGATGCGAGTGCGGGTGGTGTGATCTACTTCGACCGCAGGGAAGTCCTTGACGGTGCGTACGATCGATCCGTGTTCTTCGTGGTTCCTCCATTCAAGCTCGACAGTTTGAGTGATGCCGATCCTGCTGCCATCAACTTCGATGGTACGTTCGTCTCCAGCGGGATGTTCCCGAGTTTCAAAGAGAAGCTTCATACACAGGCAGACAAGTCATTAGGTTTCTCGCACGCCGTTCCGGCCACGGGGTATCCGCTGTACAACACAGAGGGTAAATTGTTTGGTGCGATGGGCCTCGACAACGCCGGTATCCGTGCGACGGGTAAGATAGAATACCTCGCGGCAACAGTGGAATCAGAGGATTTTGTGTTTTATCCTGACTCGGTTGTTGGGCGCGGGCATGTGGGGGAATTAAAGGAAAAACAGTTCGGGGCTGCGTGGTATCCACAGATCACACTTCCGGAATTCAGACTTAAGTGGCTGCCCAAACAAGATCAGTTTGGACTGAAAAATCTTCGCGATCCGTTTAGCCTGTACAACGCAACCGCACAGCTGGAAGGTGAGCTCATTGTTTCGAAACAAGGTACCAGTGGCGATGGCAAGCTGATCACGAGAGGATCCGAACTCACGTCGGATCAGATGTCGTTCTCCGCAAAAGACTTCGGTGCACGACATGCAAAGTTCCAGGTAAAGACCACCAACCCCGACAAACCTGCCCTTGCAGGTAAAGACGTGCGATTGAAATTCGATCTCGAACAAAACTTTGCCGAGTTAAGTCCCGAGATAGAAGGTGAGGCCGCGTTCGAATTCCCGTATGCTCAATTCAAGACTTCGATCACCGATGCTCACTGGGATCTGAACACACAAAAGGTAACGATGACAAAAGATGCGGATGTTCCGCTCGAAGATTCATACTTCTACACCACACGCGAAGATCTCGACTCGTTGGTGTTCAATGCAGAGAAGGCCGAGTACGATATCAAGACCCAGCAACTGAAGGTAAGTGGTATTCCATACATCGTTGTTGCCGATGCGAAGATCACCCCCGATCACAACGAAGTTTTGATCCTGGAGAACTCCAAGATCGGTCAGTTGAAGAATACGACGATTGTTCTCGATACACTGAATGCGTACCACAGGCTTACAGAAGGTGTTGTGGATATCATTTCGCGAAAAGAGTTTTCGGGATACGCAACATACCAGTACGTGAATGCACTCAACGATACGTTCGCGATCAAGATGACCGACTTCCATTTGGAAGCAATCAATGACGCAACGAAATCGCATAGAAGACTTGGGCTTGGACATCACGAATCGGTTGCAACTCAACAAACTGTTGGCGTTGGCGCCGTGGAAGACAAAGCCAACCTGATGATCGCACCCCGAATTTTTTACAAGGGCGACATGACCATGTATGCAACGAAGCCGGCGCTGCAGCTTCGCGGTTATGTTAAGCTCGACCTCAAGAAGATCAAAGGGTACAACACATGGATACATCACGAACAAAGCGGTGACGAGAAAGAGATCTATCTCGACTTCGATCACGCAACGACGGAAGAAGGAAACAAAGTAGAGGCGGGTCTCCATTTTGCTGCAGACAACAGCCTGTACATAACGTTTGTGTTCGACAAGAAGAACCAGGAAGACGAAGACTTCTTCGTGCCGAGCGGGTCGTTGTATTTCGATAGCACTGAGTTCAAGATTGAAGATCGTGCGAAGGCCGCTGGTGAAAAGCTTTCAGGAAAAGTTTTCGCGTACAACGAAGACAAGCAGGAAGTACGATTCGAAGGGCCTGTGAATTTCTTCAGGGGTGGATTAAAAGATTTCAAGATCACGGCAACAGCGTTGGGGTCCGGTAATCTCGAAACCAACGACATCAAAATGAATTCGTTCATCATGACAGAGATGAACATTCCTCCACAGGCATACGACCTGATGGCAAAGAACATCATGGAGGTCATCAAGAACGAAGGTGTTGCCGAAGAAGCGTTGGGCGATCAAACCGAATTGTTGTACAAGATCGCTGACATCGTTGGTGAGCGTGCTGTAAAAGACTACGAAGCAAAATCGTTGCAGGCTTATGTTCCTCTTGCAACTGTCCCAGGCCTTGCGAAGCCACTGGTATTCTCGAGCGTTAACCTGAAATGGTCACAGAAGTACAAAGCGTTTTATAGCACAGGCAATCTCGGGCTCAGTAACATTGGCAAGAACGACATCAACGGGGCATTCGACGGCTTCATGGAGATCCGGAAGAACGAAGATGGTACACAGGTGTTCCACGTGTTCTTCAAGGTAAGTCCCGATGCATGGTACTACTTCGGTTATGAAGACAACCGGATGATGATACAGTCGAGTGACCCGGCATTCAATGATCTTATCGCAAAGAAATCTAATGCCTCCAAAGCCAAGGTGGGGGAGTTGGTATTCATACCGGGATCCGACCAGGAGACGCTGGCGTTCATCTCACGCTTCAGAAAAGACTACCTGGGAATTGAAAGTGATTACGACCTGGGGGCGACGACCGCGAAAGACAAGAAGAAGAAAGACGACGAAAAAGACGATGGTTTTTAACGGCTTCTAAAAGCATCAAAATAAAAAGCCCCGCCAGGACAAGTCTCGGCGGGGCTTTTTCTTGGTTCTAATCAAAGTTTGCCAGAAAGCTCTTTGCTTGCTTTGAACTTTGCAACCTTCTTGGCTTTGATTTTGATCTCCTCGCCAGTGAAGGGGTTGCGGCCTTTGCGCGCTGCTCTCTTTGAAACAGAGAAAGTACCGAAGCCTACAAGCGTGAGCTTGTCACCTGATTTCAGTGTCTTTGTTACTCCTTCAAGGAAAGATTCAAGTGCCACGCCGGCAGTTGCCTTTGTTACACCAGCGTCTTCAGCAATCTTGCTGATCAGTTCAGCCTTTGTCATAGCTTATTTGTTAAGTGTTTAGTGTGTCTTATTGGGGCGCAAATATAGAAGCTTTTTGCTATCGTCAAATGATTAGGGTCAATCTCTGCAAACTATTGCTGGACGCCACTTGTCACAATATTGGCAAGGTCGTGTTTGGGCGCATTATCTTTAAGCCAAACCTATCCCTTGTATGAGAAAGTTACTGGTCTTGCTCGTGTTTACTGCGCCTGCCCTGTTCGCCCAAAATCAATACTTCTTCCCTGCCGGCACAAACTTCGATCCAGCAATTCCATCCCCGGAACAGTTCCTCGGTTATCCTGTTGGCGACTGGCATACACGTCACGATCGGATTGTGGAATACTTTCGGGAGCTCGCCAGGGTATCGCCAAAAGCCCACTTTCAGATCATTGGGTACACAAATGAGATGCGTCCCCAGGTTGTGCTAACCGTTACCAGCCCTGAGAACTACTCCAGGCTGGAAGAGATCCGCAAGGAACATCTAAGGCTTGCCCAACCCGGTCAACAGGTAAATACCGCCTCAATGCCAGTAATCGTTACACATGGTTACAATGTGCATGGCAACGAGCCCTCAAGCAGCGAAGCCGCTATGCTCACGGCCTACTATCTCGTGGCCGCCCAGGGCGACGAGGCTACGAACACTCTTCGCAATGCAGTTATCCACATCGACCCCAACTATAACCCCGACGGCCGCGACCGTCACTCGAACTGGGCCAACATGCACAAAGGATTCCCCCCGGTAGTCGACCCGCTCGATCGCGAGCACAACGAGGTGTGGCCCGGCGGCCGTACCAACCACTACTGGTTCGACCTCAACCGCGACTGGCTGCCGCTCGCTCACCCCGAGAGCCGGAACCGGGTTGCATTCTTTCACCAGTGGCTGCCCAACGTATGCACCGACTACCACGAGATGGGAACAAACAATACCAACTTCTTCGAGCCGACGAAACCGTATGGCTCGGAAAATCCGGTGGTGCCACGACCCAATTACGATCAACTGAATACGATCTTCGCCAAATACTTTTCGAAAGCACTGGACGATATCGGGTCGTTGTACTTCACCAAAGAAGAGTTCGACAACTCATATCCCGGTTATGGATCAACCTATCCCGACATTCACGGCGGCCTTGGATTGGTGTTTGAACAAGCAAGCTCCCGCGGCCATGCACAGCAGAGCTCGACCAAAGTTGTGACGTTTGCTTTCACCATCCGTAATCACCTCCGCACCAGCCTCGCTACCGTTAAGGCAGCAGTCGACAATCGCGAACTTCTCCTGAAACATCAGCAGGATTTCTTCAAGTCGGCGATTGACGAAGCAAAGAAGTCGCCAGTGAAAGGTTATGCCTATGGCGATCTTAAAGACCCGGGAAGAACGCGGGCATTTACCGACCTGCTGCTCAAACATCAGATCGAAGTTTATCGATCGAACAATGGTCGTTACGTTGTTCCCACCGAACAAACCCAATATCGAATTGTGCGCAGCATCTTCGAGAAGGTCACACAGTTCCACGACAGTGTGTTCTACGACGCATCGACATGGACCATGGCCCTTGCTTACAACATGCCGCATGAAGAACTGAAGGCCGCTCCATCGAAAGGCGAGCGCGTTACGGCGGCAGACCTTAACGTGAAGCCGGCTGCTGTTGCGAAGTCGAACTATGCATACCTGGTGGAGTGGAATGATTACTATGCTCCGAAAGCATTGTGGTACCTGTTAAGCCGCAAAGTGTATGTGAAGAATGCGTTCAAGCCGTTCGCAGCTTCGATTGGAAATGCAAAGAAGAATTTTGGATATGGAACCCTGGTGATACCCGTTGCAGACCAGGCGATGTCTGCCGACGATCTGAACAACCTTGTGAACGAAGCTTCACAACTGTCGGGTGTCGACGCGTTCCCGGTATCGACAGGATTTAGCCTGGAGGGTGTTGACCTGGGAAGTAACAACGTGAGAACGGTGGCGCCACCGAAGATCGCCATGCTCATTGGAGATGGTGTGGCCGCGAATGAAGCAGGTTTCATCTGGCATCTCACCGACTCGAAGATCGGTATGCCAATCACGAAAGTGAGCACCAATCAATTTAACCAGTTGCGCCTGCAGGATTATACAACGCTTATACTGGTTTCTGGAAATTATACTCCTCTCGGCGACGCCGGTATTTCGAAGATCAAGACATGGGTGCAACAAGGTGGTTCGTTGATACTCGTTCGCAATGCAGTAAGCTGGGCAATCCAGGCAAAGCTCATCGATGAACAGCTTCGAAAAGATGATGAAAAGAAAGACACTAACCGTGTCGACTTTGTTACCGCCCGCGATTACCAGGGTTCGAGAGCAATCGGTGGATCGATCTACATGACCGATCTCGACATCACTCATCCACTTGGCTTCGGCTATACTTCAAGAAGTCTTCCGGTGTGGAGAAATCATACAAACTTCCTGGAAGTATCGAAGAACCCGTTCAGCACCGTAGCGAAGTGTACTTCGAACCCACGCCTGAGTGGTTATATTCATCCAGCTAATCTTGAGAAGATCAAGAACTCACCTTCGCTTATGGTTAGCGCGGTAGGACAGGGCAGGGCGATATTGTTTATCGACGACCCGAACTTCAGGGGTTACTGGTATGGAACGAACAGGTTGTTTATAAACGCTTTGTTCTTCGGATCGCAGATTGGTTCACCTTCGTTCGACGAAGCAGACGAGAAATAATCAGATTGTTGTCCTGAACAGAAGCAGCGTAAGCACGTAGGTCTTTGCAGGGCCGTCTTCATAGTTGTCGATGAAACTCTTGATCTGTTTTTCATTGGCATCGTGCGACAACACCTTACGTACCTGGTCAGCTTTATCCGGGGGAAGGCCACTGACGAGACATTGAATTGCCGGATCAACGACGTCCGGTTTTTCGAAAGCTGGCGGGTAGTCACATTCGCAGAGTGCTTTAAGATCGATGTCGTCGTCTCGTAACGTACCGCGATCATGGCCTTCGATCCTGCTCCTGAGGATCGCATAATATTTCTTTGAATCGGGGTGTGTGAGACTAAAGCCGCGCTTCTCGAAAGTCACACGGAGCTTGTCGAAGAAGATCTGTTGCTTGTTTACTTCGGGGTTTGCCTGGACACAGCTCATAAAAGCTGCGTCGTCTATCTTCGCCTTCTCCTTTCCACCACATGAAACGGCCAAAAGAAAAATTAATGGGATAAATTTAAACAGCGACTGACTCTTCATGTTGAACATTGTTGTTGAACGTCTTTACTAATGCTTCTCTCTTCCTTTGAGTTCTGTTCCCGTTCAACCACATCACCGGTGTGTACAGGAAATAGGTAAAGCCCGGCACTACACCTGCGAGGAAGGGATTGTCTTTGAAGATCACTGCCATCAATACGGAAACCAACGGAATGAGCGCCATTAAAAAGTTTGACCGGATACTTGCTTTGGTGTCGAAGATCTCCACTTCGTTAAGCTCAAGTTCTTTAGCGTGCGATAGAGCGACGCGATACATGAACATAACCACAAAGAATGTTGCAGATGCTCCGAGACCGTAGATGATCATCAACTCTCCAACATCGGTACCCTTGATCATTCCCATTACCTCCTGCCGCATCTCGCTTGCTCCGAATAGCATTGTGAGTGGAATGATGAAAAGCTTCGCAAGGAATTTCAGCGGGTACACGTAGAACAGCACGAGAATAATAAACAGTGAGTTCCAAACGATGATACTGCCACTCCTGAGACCATACCGGTAATAGAACACGAAGTGTTCATACCATATCAGTACGATGAAAACGATACAAATCCCAAATGGTATCAGCTCCCACACAAACTTCCTTATCATATCGAAGCTTGTTGGTGGCGACGTCGATATCAGCAATAACGTAATCGCAAGAGCAAAGCATGCATCGCTGAAATTCTCAAGGCGCCCGGGTTCTTTTCCGCGAAACCTGAATTCCTTGTTGTTAGATTCAGCCAGTTTCTGAAATGCTGAAGAGATCATGGGTGGGGATAGGTTTGCCTTAACCTACAACTTTTGGCCGGGGTTATCAAGTGGTTCCGGCGACTCAAGAGGCTCGAGCACTTCGTCTTCAAATTGAACCTGGAATGGCGACGCGATCTGGTGGATCTGGATCGCTTTCCACGAAAGGGCGATCGCCACAGCCAAAGAAATTATAGTGCCGACCCAAATACCCGGCATCGACGAAACGAAAAGGCAATAATCGTATGCGCCGTGGAACAATGTCGCAACACCTAATGCGTAAAATGTGTGGTATCCTTTCTTGTGATCGAATTTCGCTTTGCCGAGATAGAATCCCATTAGCACAGCAAAACAAGCGTGGGCAGGCACGGCCGTGAACATGCGCATGATCCCAACGCCAAAGCCCTCATTTAAAACGTACAGTATGTTTTCGAATGTTGCGAAGCCCATTCCAACCATCACAGAATACACTATTCCGTCGAATGGCTCGTTGAAGTTCACGTTGTGATACAGGATCCCTCTTACGAAAATGAACTTGCTGGTTTCCTCCACGAGGGCCACGATCAAAAACGCATGAATGGCCTGCTCCGTAAGATCTTTCTCGTCGATGGTAATGAAATGGTTGAGCTGTTTTCCGACAAAGTACGTAATGCCAACACTGAGTACTCCAAAGAAATAGGCCCTCAGGAGGAGCCCGATGGGCTCCCGCTCGTGTTTGTCTTTTAGATAGATGTAAAGCCCGATCGCCACACACGGTGCGGTTGCGATTCCGAGAAGGATGAGGGCTTCCATTGTGCGAAGTTATACGGATAAAAGGAATTAATAATATTAAATTAGTAGCATGAATAGCAGAACTAAAAAACTTGCGTTTACCACCGTCTTTTTGGCCTTTGGTTTAACCGTCTCAGCCCAGGTTGTAGGCAAAATGTTTCCCGACATGGAAGCTGAAACAGTAGAGGATAAGAAAGTGAAACTTCCGGCCGACGTAAATGGAAAATATACCCTGCTGGGCCTCGCCTATTCAAAGAAATCGGAAGGCGAACTGAACAGCTGGTTCAGTCCCGTGTTCTCAAAATTCATTCAAAAAGCAAACGGCGGGTTGATGGCCGGCATGGGCTACGACGTGAACGTCTACTTCGTTCCAATGTTCACCGGCGTCAATGCAGCAGCAACTGGTACAGCCAAGAAGAAAGCTATTAAAAATGTAGACCCTCAACTCCTTCCATACATTCTCTTCTACAAGGGTGAGCTAAAAACATACAAGGAAGCGCTCGACTTCGAAAAGAAAGACATCCCTTACTTTTTTGTATTAGATAAGGATGGAAAAATCATACATGCCACGTCAGGCAAGTACACCGAAGATAAGATGGATGCGATCGAAGAAGTTCTAGAATAACTTCGTCGTTCCTTTCTTCACCATAAACTTCTTCGCCAGGAACTCTTTCGTGTCCGGGCTTCGCAACGTCTCGCAGAAATACCACTCTGCCTTCGCACGATCATTGTAAAGCGTGAGCAACAAATACCCATGATCGCGGTCGTTCACGAACTTAATATGAGGATTGTCTAGCAGCAACACTTCCTCCATCTTTTTCACTTCTTCGTCGGGTTTATATTCGTTGTCGTTAGCAGAAGAAACACTCGTAGTACCAAACTCTACGGCGAAAGGTTTGTAACTCTTCTTAACATCCGTCGCTGCTTCGATAGCCCACGAAGCATGCGTATCGCCGGTTAGAAACACAACGTCTTTCAAATTATTACTCACAATAAAGTCCTTCAACTTCCCCTTCTCGTACGGGAATCCATCCCACGAGTCGAGGTTGCGCGGACGATTGGGATACACTTTGCTTAGATACACATCCGAGAACATCACCTGGTTGCCGATAACCTTCCAGGTTGCTTTGGAATTCTTAAGATTGGTTTCGAGCCACAAAAGTTGTTCAGCGCCAAGCATCGTCTGTTGATCGCTGTTGTACCTGGCATCGGTAAGACTGTCAGCAGGCTTCGTACGACCTTCAAGTCTCTCGTCGAGCATCAGTATGTCGGCCATCGGGCCATACGAGAATGATCGATAAAGAATTGTGTTCTCGCGTATCGGGATCCATTCGTAGTACGCTTGCTTCGCAGCGTTCTTTCTTTTTTGATAATCACCTTCCAGGTCGGCCTGGTGATTTTGTGCGCCTGTTGTGTACGAGTCGTTCGCAACTTCATGATCATCCCATATTGCGATCATCGGGTGCTGCTGGCTCATCAATCGCAGTCCCTTATCTGTTCTGTATGACGAATGACGGGTTCTGTAATCACTCAGTGAAATGATCTCATGTGGTGGAAGGTTTTTGCGTATGGTTGTGTCGCCATACTTGCCGCGTCCATATTCATAAATGTAGTCGCCGAGGTGAAGCACGGCATCAACATCTTTGCGGTCGGCTATTTTCTCGTAGGGATTAAAGTATCCCCACTCCCAGTTGGCACAACTTACGATAGCCAGCTTAAGGCTATCGACGCCAGCTACTGGAGTTGTCTTCGTACGCCCAACAGGCGATGTGCCACCGAGGGCTTTGAAACGATAATAGTAAACTGATCCGGGCTCCAGGGCATCGACATCAACTTTTACAGTATAATCCCGCGCGGGTGTTGTGCTTAGTGAATCTGATTTATAAATCGATGTGAAGTCGGGTGACTCTGAAACTTCCCACTGCACGGGAATGCTGGCCAATGAATCCTCGGGTGTAACACGCGTCCAAATGATCACACGGTCGGCCAACGGGTCGCCGCTGGCTACCCCGTGATAGAATGGCTTAAGAGATGCCTCGAAAAGAGTAGCGCAGGGGTCAACGTACTTCGGCTTTGGCTTTTCGCTTTTTGAGCATGCTACGCCTAAAAAGAGCATCAAAACGTATAGCTTTTTCATGGTCACGAAGCTATAAATAAAAAATGCCTGCGCAACCCTGGTAACAATTTCATAGTCTTCAGTTCATGAAGCTCCTCACCAGCCTCCTGTTTATCACAATATTATGCCAGGGTCAAAATCAGATCGACCAGGCGAAGACGCTCTTCGAAGCAAAGAAATACAAGGAAGCAAAAGCAATTCTCTTAAAGGTCGATGATGACAATAAAGACTTCGCGGCCGCACAATACTATCTCGGCAGAATAGCATTCGACGAAAAAGAACTCGACGACGCCGAAGGTTATCTCGAAGAAGCCATCGAAGCCAATGATAAAGTTGCCGATTATCACTACTGGCTTGGCAACGTCCTTGGAACGATCGCACGTGATGCCAACGTGGTGAAACAAGGCATGCTTGCTTCGAAGATCAAAGGTGAATATGAAAAGACAGTAGCGTTGGATCCAAAGAACATGGACGCTCATTGGGGACTGATCACATTTTACACCGAAGCTCCGGGCTTTATGGGCGGCAGCTTCGAAAAGGCTCTCGTCGAAGCCGGGGCAATCCAGAAGCTGAACGAAGCCGACGGTCATCGTGCGTATGGTATGATCTATACCAAGCAGGAGAAGTTCAATGATGCAGAGAAAGAATATCTTCTCGCTTACAAGGCAAATCCTGCTTACACGAATCCGATTGTCAATTTTTATGTTAGCAGAAAACAGAACGACAAAGCGTTCGCGTTGCTCGAGGAAGCTCAGAAAAATCAACCGGAAAACATGCTTATCCAGTACCAGGTTGGCAGAACCAGTGCTGTCACTGGTGAAAAGCTTGACCGCGGCGAACAGTGTCTTATCAAATATCTCTCGTACCAGCCAAAGGCGAATGAGCCTTCGCATGCAGGAGCGCAAATGCGACTTGGGCAGATCTTCGAAAAGCGCGGCAACACCGCAGAGGCGAAGAAGAGATATGAGGCTGCAGTGAAGCTCGATCCTGCAATGAAGGAGGCGAAAGACGGTTTGGCCCGCCTATCCAAATAATTTTTCTTCGGGCGGTCACACGCCTCCGGACGTTTTGGTTTAATTTGACCCTTCCAAACCAAAACGTTTTCATTTTTATGAGCACCTCCGCCGGTTATACCGTGGGCGTTCGTTCCCAGCTTTCGCTGATGATGTTCCTGGAATATTTTATCTGGGGATCATGGTACGTCACCATGGGCACATACATGGGAAAATACCTTAACTCGACAGGCACCCAGGTAGGCGCAGCTTATGGTGCACTTGCCATCGCAACGATCATCTCTCCGTTCTTCATCGGCTTTATAGCAGACAAATATTTTTCTGCCCAAAAGATCATGGGACTGCTCCACCTTATCGGGGCAGCTTTGCTTTTCCTGGCCACAAAGATCACCGACAATACTGCATTCTACTGGGTGGTGCTCATCTACAGTGCGCTGTACATGCCAACCATTGCTTTGTCAAACAACATTGCGTTCAGTCAAATGAATGACCCGGGAAAACAGTTCCCGTGGATCCGCGTATTCGGAACAGCCGGATGGATAGTCGCTGGTCTTCTGATCAGCGGGCTTGGTATGGATCAATCTGCATCTCCATTTTATATGGCGGCATTTTCATCGGCCGCGTTGGGACTATTCAGCTTTGTTCTTCCCGACACTCCGCCGAAAGCAAAAACTTCTGAAGCTTCGGCTTCCTCGGCGCTGGGTCTTGGCGCGCTTGGTCTTTTTAAAGACCGTGCTTATCTCGTGTTCTTCATCGCTGCTGTATTGATATGTATCCCGCTTTCCTTCTATTATGCATGGGCAAATCCGTTCCTTAACGCACTGAATGTTGAGAACGCCGCCGCAAAGCAAACTCTTGGTCAATTCTCGGAAGCCATCTTTATTCTTGCCATACCATTGTTGTTCAATAAGATCGGGGTAAAGAACATGCTCATACTTGGCATCGTGGCGTGGCTCCTCCGATATATCTTCTTTGCTTTTGGAGATTCAGGCTCCGGCATGTGGATGTTGTACATGGGCATTATTCTTCATGGCGTCTGCTACGACTTCTTCTTCGTTACCGGATACATGTACACAGAAAAGAAATCGAGCGACAAGATCAAGAACGCAGGCCAGGGACTCTTTACATTGGCAAGCTACGGTCTCGGCATGGTCATCGGAACATATGTTTCAGGTGTCGTGGTCGACTATTACACTGTTAACGGCGTGCGTCAGTGGAATCCGATCTGGATGGTTCCGGCTTATATCTCGATCGGCGTACTAATTTATTTCCTCCTCTTCTTCAAAGAGAAAAAACAAATCGAAACAGCAGCTTAAATTTTAATCTCATGAAAAAAATCGCAATGCTCGGCTCGGGCTTTATTGGCCGTTTTTATGCCGACTCACTACAAGGCTATCGAAGCAAAGACAAGATCGTGACCATCTATTCGCGTCGTAAGGAAAGTGCAGACAAATTTGCCAAAGACTACGACGTTGCATTCTCTACCGATAACATGGAAGCAGCCATCAACCGTCCCGAAGTAGAGGTCGTTTGTATTTCCCTTCCAAACCATCTCCACGAAGAAGCGGTAATGCTTTGCTGCAAACATAAGAAAGCAGTTATCTGTACTAAGCCACTGGGACGCAATGCCGAAGAATCGAAGCGAATGCTTGAGGCTGTTGAGAAAGCCGGCATCTTCCACGGCTATCTCGAAGATCTCGTTTACACTCCCAAGCACATCAAAGCTCACGAAAGCGTGAAGAACGGCGCACTCGGCCGTGTACTCTGGGCGAAGTCGCGCGAAACACACCCCGGCCCTCACAGCGACTGGTTCTGGGATATAAACCAGGCTGGTGGCGGATGTATGCTCGACCTCGGTTGCCACTGCGTGGAGATCGGCCGCAGCTACATCGGCAAAGACATTAAGCCAATTGAAGTAATGTGCTGGGCCGATACCCAGGTAAAACCTATCGACGCCGAAGACCACGCGATCGCTCTCGTGAAATACGAGAACGGAGCTATCGGCCAGTTCGAAGTAAGCTGGACATTCCGCGGTGGTCTCGATCTCCGCGATGAAGTTATGGGCACCGAAGGAACTATCTGGATCAACAGCTTCCTCCGCACAGGCTTCGAAATGTTTACATCGGGCAAAGGCGCCGACTACGTTGCCGAGAAAGCCGAAAGCAACAGCGGTTGGTTATTCCCTGTCGGCGACGAACTGAGTGAACTTGGTTACAACCACATGTTCATGGATATGTTCAAGTCGATGGAAGCCGGTAAGGAACCGAAAGAAACATTCTACGACGGATACGTTGTGAACGCCGTGCTCGACGCATGCTACAAGTCGGCAAAGTCGAAGCAGTGGGAACCAGTTAAGCTCGACATCTGGCGTGGCAAGACCGGTGTTTCAAAAGACAGTCACCTCACTTCTTACGACAACGATCACTACCTGGTGAAAGAAGAAGTTACGCACTACGGCGCGAAGAAGTGGATCCTGAAGAACAAGAAAACCGGCAAGATCACCGAGAGAGTAGAAAGCTGATCCATTGATCAACCAGCTGGCGACGATCATACTTTCGTTCGGCCAACTTTCTCGCATTCATTTGATATTCTTTTAACAGATCCGGGTCGGTAATAAAGACCCGGATCTTGTTTACAAAATTGCTGGCATCACTTTTCGAGATCGCAATCCCGCACTTATTGTCTTCGATCTCTCTCTTGATCCACCCGCCGAAGTTTATAACGATCAGTTTTCCCGCCGCCAGCCCATCAAAGAATTTATTGGGCGAACCGGTTTCGAGTATCGGCACATCTTTGTAACAGACAAACACCGCATCGGTAACATTCAGTATTCCACGCACGCCCTCGCGATCGATAAACCCGGTGAACGTGAGATTTTTGAGATTCAATAAAGCCGCACTTTTCTTGAGCCGCTCCAAAAGGGCACCTGTCCCGGAAATAATAAAGTGAATGGGCAGATCTGCCTTGGCTGCACTCTTCGCACATTCCAAAAAATAATCCAATCCATTGGCCAGTCCCGTCGCGCCGATGTACGAAACCACGAACTTTCCTTCAACACCAAGCTTCGATTCAACCTGCGGGTCTTTCTTCCCTGGCCTGTAATATTCGCAGTCGGCCATGTTCGGTATCATAGCAACGTCGACACTCGGTGCTTTCTTCAGGATCGAATCTTTTATTGATGGCGACAGTGCGACGACAGCCTTCGCTTTGTTGTAGGCCGAACGTTCCAGTGAAAACAGTGTGGACTTCATCAGCGGGTTTCGAACAAAACCCATTTCAATAGGGGCATCCGGCCACAGGTCACCAACTTCAAAATAGTAAGGCACATTCTTCCGAAAGCTTACCCACCTTGCAACAAACGCAATGGTCAGTGGTACAGATATTGCATAAATGCAGTCCACACCCTGTATCCTGGCAGCCACCCGAATACTTTGTGCTACGAATCTTAAAAATGCAACGCTTCTTTTATAGTAGTCGAATGAGTTGTCGTACCGAACGGGGAGGTAATGAACGTCAATACCATCGATCGTCGTGTGCAGATAGTTTTTTTCGTTGTGAGAAGTGATGACCACCGGGTGATGGCCGGCGTCGACGAGACCCTTCGCGAGGTACCACGAACGGATAGCTCCACCCGACAGAGGAGTTTTAAAATGCTGATGGAGAATGAGTATCTTCAACTTCGCAAAGATATATTGATTTGAATTTTGCCCGTTTTGTTAGATACATTTATTGACCTATTAAATTAAAACCTCGATGAAAAAAATTCTTTCAACACTGATAATTGGTCTGCTGGCCACGGCAGCCTTTGCCCAAAAAGCTGAAGCCATCTTCAACGGCAAAGACCTTAAGGGATGGACTGTCTATGGAACTGAGAAATGGTACGTGGATACCAACGGCGACCTTGTTTGTGAGAGCGGTCCCGACAAGCAATACGGGTATTTTGCGACAGAGAAGCAGTATAAAGATTTCGAGCTGACCCTCGAGTTCAAGCAAGAGTCGAATGGAAATAGCGGTGTGTTCTTTCACTGCTCGGTTGAAGGAACGAAGGTAACAGGATGGCAGGCTGAAGTGGCACCTCCCGGTCATAACTCGGGTGGCATTTACGAATCATACGGACGCGAGTGGTTGATCAAGCCTGCGGCAGAGAAGCAAAACGCTGTAAAAGAAGGGGAGTGGAATACGATGAAGGTGAGAATGAAAGGTAATACCGTGACCACGTGGATTAACGGAGATCAGATGATCACTCTCACGGATGAAAAGATCGGCGCGGCGAATGGAAAAATTGCCCTACAGATCCACGATGGTGGTGGAGTAAAAGTAAGGTGGAGGAATATTAAAGTTGCTACTCTTTAAGACTCCTTGAATACGCCAGGATATTAAGTACCGACGAAGACGAAGGTTCTAACTGCTCTCGGTCCAGGTCTCCAATCATTGACTTCAATTCATTGTACATTGCCTGGAGTTCTGCATCGCAGAGCAGTGCTTTATTGATCTCCTTCGTCTCCTCCACCGAGGTCTCGTGGTATAGGAATTTGATCAAATCGTTTTGGGTAAAGAGTTTTATCATAGGCGAAATTTGTTGAAGACATCTTCTTCCGCAGGTTAATCAACGCATACCTCATTCGACCAAGGGCTGTGTTGATACTTACACCTGTACGGTCAGCAATTTCCTGGAAGCTCATCTGCAGGTAATGTCTCATGATTAATACCTGCTTCTGTTCTTCGGGTAACTGTTTTACCAGGTCACGCAAGCGATTTTTGGTTTCTTTTAACACCTGCACATCCTCGAAGGACTCT
>DASRSO010000099.1:0-14325 GCA_035656375.1 Cyclobacteriaceae bacterium
ACCAGATGGTGAAAGAAGGAAGGTTCCGCCAGGATCTCTTATACAGGATCAACACGGTGGAGATACACATCCCGCCGCTCGCCGAACGCGTCGACGATATACCGTTGCTGGCGGGTCACTTCCTGAACTACTATTCAAGGAAATATCGCAAGGAAGTATTGAGCATCGCGACCGAAGCGATCACCAAGCTGAAGAAATATCCGTGGCCCGGAAACGTGCGCGAGCTTCAGCATGCGATCGAACGTGCTGTGATCATGGCCGACTCGGCAACGTTACAAGAGAGCGACTTCCTCTTTAGCCGCAAAGGCAACGATGCACCCACTGCCGATACGCTGAATCTCGACGAAGTAGAAAAGGCAGCGGTTGCGAAAGCCATACAGCTTCACAACGGAAACATTTCGAAAGCAGCGGAAGAGCTTGGCCTGACACGCGCATCGCTGTATCGACGAATGGAGAAATATGGACTTTAATCTGAAATCCCCACTTGTAACCCGTGTGGGGATTTTAGTGGTCACCATCTTCATCTTTTGTTTCCTTATCGTAAGGAACGACCCCAGTTGGTTCCTTATACTTGTTGTGGGCGGCGCCGGTTTCTTCCAGGTGCGACAGCTTGTGAAAGCCGTGGAACGCTCCAACGAAAACCTCACAAGCTTCCTCGACGCTATTCGTTTCGACGACCTCTCCTCTTCCTTCAAGACAGACAGCCAGGACCCTACGGTTCAACGCCTCCACCAGGAGTTAAACGAAGCGCTTTCGAAGCTTCGCGTATCGCGAAAGGAAAAAGACTCCGAATACCAGTTCTTTAAGAACATTGTACAGCACGTCGGTATCGGCATCCTCACCTTTAAACGCGATGGGTCGATACAGATCATCAACAGTGCTGCAAAGAGGTTGTTGAAAGTTACCCGTGCAGATTCAGTTGAAGACCTCCGCGAGGTTGACGATGCCCTGGTTGAATCGATCTTGAAATTAAAGACCGGCGGTCGTGAGCTTATCCGGCTGAAGACGGGCGACGAGACTGTTCAGCTTTCCATCTTTGCGATCGAGCTTACACTGCGCGATGAAGAAGTGAAGTTGATCTCGATGAGCAACATCCAGAGCGAACTTGACGAGAAAGAAATGGAAGCATGGCAGAACCTTGTTCGCGTGCTTACGCATGAGATCATGAATTCGGTAACGCCGATCTCGTCCCTTGCCGGTATTGTGGAAGAAGAGCTCGACCGGAAGATCCGTTATGAGCAGGACATCAAGAACGATGAGTTGGGCGATATGCATTTGTCGTTGCAGACGATCAGTCGCCGCAGTGCAGGATTGATCCGTTTCGTGAAAGAGTTCAGGAACCTGACACATATCCCGAAGCCCAAGCTGGCCGAGATCCCGGTGAAACCGTTACTTGAAGAGATGGCGATGCTGCACAAGAAGGAGCTTGCGGATCACGGTGTTGCGATAACGTGCAGTGTTGAGCCCGACAATCTTTTTATTCTTGCCGATAAGACGATGATCGAGCAGGTGCTTATCAATCTTATCAAGAATGCGATACAGGCGTTCGACGATCAGCCCGACAAACGGATCGATCTCATTGCGAGGAGTAGTGAGAAAGGGAGGGCGATCATTTCTGTTAAGGATAACGGCTCGGGAATAGATAATGAGGCGCTTGAGAAGATATTTATCCCATTCTTTTCTACGAAGAAGACAGGCTCCGGGATTGGGCTTAGTCTGTCGAAGCAGATCATGCTTCAGCACGAAGGGCGGATAACTGTTAAGTCGAAGCTTGGTGAGGGGACGGAATTTGTCTTACGCTTTTAATTAAGCCGCTCGCGTGGTGTGCTGGATGCAAAGTGCGATGTTCTGCGGATTCACGTAGCTCACTGACCATGGAGACATCAGCTGCCGGCATTTTGCACCCAGCACCCGGTTTTTTCTTAATTTGCACCCGTTATTATTAAACTGAAGATGGCAGACGTCCAAAAAAGAATCACAGCTATATTAATCGACAAGTTAGGTATCAACGAATCCGAAATCACTCCCGACGCAAGCTTCGTCAAAGACCTTGGAATCGACTCATTAGACTACGCAGAACTGGTGATGGAGTTTGAACAAACGTTCGACATCAAGATCCCCGACGACGACGCAGAAAAAATGCAGACGATCGGCCAGGCCGTCTCTTATATAGAAAGCAAGATCAAGTCTTAAGCTCGAAGTAAGAGCAGAACCGTTTCATCTTTAGTGCCTCCGGCTCGAGGAACGCAAGCATCTCTTTAGGCTTCTCCAGGGGACTATAGAACCACCCACCCTTTTCTTCATTCCAGAACACAACATACTTATCTGAATAGATCAGCAGCACGTCCATGTCGTAAACCTCCTCCCCTTGCATATCGAGCAAGCCCGTGAACTGCAGCAACACATGACCTTTCTTGAAAAGCTCTCCCTTGTTGCAGTCGATGCTGTTAAGTCGCATCAGCAAATGTTCTTCCGTGTTCCACGCTTTGAACTTGATTTTTCTGGCTTTGAATTCAAAAGGCATATTATATTGCGATTCCGCCATGAAGATATTCTTTATCATTAACAAATTCTCAGGCACTGGCTACCAGGATTCCATCGAGGGGCGGATCATCGATACGTGCGCGGCCCACAAGTACGGTTGTACCATCGAGTTCACCCGCGACCGGGGTCACGCAACGGAGCTTGCGCGGCAGGCCGTCGCGGAGAAGTTCGACATGGCATTCGCGGTTGGCGGCGACGGTACGGTAAATGAAGTTGCACAGGGGCTTGTCGACAGTCCCGTGGCGATGGGCATCCTGCCAAAAGGATCGGGTAACGGACTCGCCCGCCATCTCGGTGTTCCCATGAAATTCGGAGATGCCCTCCAACTGGTGAGCTCAAGCCGGGTGATCAACATGGACACGATGTCTATCAATGGAAAACTCTCCGTGAACGTTTCAGGCATTGGGTTCGACGGCCACGTTGCGGCTTTGTTCGGCGCGAATGGCAAGCGCGGCCTCGCCGGTTATACAAAGCTCGTGTTGAAAGAATTCATGTCGTACAAAGAGATCGAAGCAGAGGTTTTGATTGACGGAACATCGCATCGCGCAAGCAGTTTCATCATCGCACTTGCAAACTCTTCTCAGTTTGGAAATAACGCAGTGGTCGCTCCGCTCGCTTCTGTCTGCGACGAACTCATCGATGTCTGTTTTATAAAAAAAGTACCGATCAGTCGAGTGGTTGGTTTCGCCGCGAAAATGTTTTCAGGAACGCTCGACAAATCGTCGCTGGTCGACATCAGGAAAGGCAAGAATGTAACAATTAAGTTTCCACAACCAGTTGCATTCCATATTGATGGCGAACCACAAGAAGCCGTTCAAAATTTCGACATACGCATACAACCGGGCAGGCTGAAAATGGTTGTACCGCAACACAGAAATAAATCTGTGTAAAATACCCCAACCCAAGTTAGTCGGAGGTAAGTTTTTTCACGTTTAAAACGATTGTTTTCAAACTCCAACCAAACTTACGCTTATGATCAAAAGGTTAACTACACTACTATTTGTATTCGCCATCGGCACGTCTGCGTTCTCGCAGGGCATTTCGCTTCCGCCAAGCGCCGACAATGAAAAGTCGTCTGTTACTCAGTGGATCGGTCCTGTGTCGGTAACAATTACTTACAACAGCCCAAACGTTCATGCTCCGAATGGTGACGATCGCACCGGTCATATCTGGGGCGAACTCGTTCATTATGGATTGATCGACCAGGGCTTCGGTACCTCTAAAGCTGCACCGTGGCGTGCGGGATCGAATGAGAACACTACCATCACGTTCTCTCATCCTGTAAAAGTTGAAGGAAAAGATATCGCCGCGGGTACCTACGGACTCTTCCTCGAAGTTGCAAAAGACGGCCCGTGGACATGGATCTTCTCGAAGAACAGCACAAGCTGGGGCAGCTACTTTTATAATCCTGCCGAAGATGCGCTGAAAGTACAGGTCAACGCCGTAGATGCTCCCTACACTGAGTTCCTCACGTACAGTTTCGACGATCGCCTCGCGAATTCCACTACCGCTTTCCTCCAGTGGGAAAAGAAGAAAGTTCCATTTAAGATCGATGTTCCTAATGTGAACGACCTGTACGTTTCGTTGATGCGCAACGAGCTTCGTTCGTCACCCGGTTTCGATACACGCAACTACTCGGCGGCAGCAGCATTCTGCGCACGCAACAAGATAAATCTCGACGAGGCACTCACATGGGCTGATGCTGCTATGAACCCCCAGAATGGCGGTACCGAAGACTTCCAGGGACTTGCCACAAAAGCGTTGGTGTTAACTGCAATGGGTAAAGGTCAGGATGCTTCCAGCGTTATGGATAAAGCGATCAAGTTGCCATCTGCACGCATCACCGATATCCACCAGTATGGACGGACTCTCCTTAACATGGGTCAGAACCAGAAAGCTCTCGAAGTATTTCAGTTCAACGCAAAGACACACCCCGAAGAGAAGTTCACAACCTTCGTAGGGCTTGCGCGTGGCTACCAGGCTGTTGGAAATAAGAAGGAAGCAATTAAGAACTGGGAGATTGCGCTGAAGAACATTCCGGCGGGCCAGGAAGCAAATAAGCCGGTGTGGGAGAATGAGCTGAAGAAGTTGAAAGAAGGAAAGTAACTTTATCTAGTTTGATGAGAATGAAGCCTGCCCGGCAGCACGATGCTGAAGGGTGGGCTTTATTATTTGTCCTGCTGAAGGCAGGGTGAATGCGATCACGGTTCCACTTCCAGGATTGCTTTTAACATCCAGCGTGCCGTTATTCTTCTCAATAAATTCCTTACACAACAACAATCCAAGCCCCAGGCCCTTCTCGTTGTTTGTTCCTTTTACAGACCAGAGTGTTTCTTTCACGAAGAGCTTCTGAAGGTCGTCGTCGGCAATACCTACGCCGGTATCTTTTACAAACACCCTCACTGAATCTTCGAATATGGTAGCGCCGATCGTTACCTGCCCGCCGGCGAATGTAAACTTGAGCGCGTTGCTCACGAGGTTCCTGATAACAAGTCGTACCTGGTCTTTGTCTGCCCAAACATGTCCCTCCGTGGGAACTTCGTTTACAAGCTTCACCCCTTTCACCCGCGAGATCTCGGCATACAATTCCAGCACCTCTTCCGACAACTGCTGCATATCTACCTTCAGTGGCGTTGTATTGATACCATTAAGTTGCGACACCGACCAGTGCAAAATGTTATCGAGGTTATTGTACACCACGTCAACTTTTTTGCGGAGGTCTTTGCTATAAAGCTCAAATTCCTTCTGGGTCATATTGCTTGTTCCGATCAGTTCAAGCAAGCCACGTAAGCTGTGCAGCGGACTGCGGAAGTCGTGACCGATAATTGAGAACAACTTGTCTTTCGTGTTGTTGAGAAGTTCGAGTTCGTTGCTCTTCTCTTCGATCTCGAGATTCTTCCTTGCGAGTACTCCCTTTTGTTGTTCGAGTTGGCGGTTTGTGCGCTTCACCTTTTGATAACTGTACAGCATGACTGTCACCAGTAGAAGTATACAGCTTGCACCCACGATGGTGGCATACAACTGTACACGTTGACTTCCGATCTCTTTTTGTTTTAAGTCGGTGTCTTTCGTGAGCAGTTCGATCTGTGCCTGTTTCAGGTTGAGGTCGAATTCGTTCTGCAGCAGGGCGATCTGCTTGCTGTTCTGAAGCGTATAGATAGAGTCGTGCAGAGAAGTGTACTTGGTGAGGTACTCATACGCCTCACCTTGTTTTCCCATGTTGTGGAAGGTTTCCGAAAGCACTTTGTAGGTGCGTTCAAGTTCTTCGTAGTAGCCCCGCTCGCGCGACTCGGTTGCGTTTCGAAGGAGGACCTTAACGGCTTCGTCGTTGCGACCGAGTAAAATATAAAGCTTGGCGATACGATGATACGTAGCCGCCTTCATGGAATTGTTTCTGCTTGCCTCCGAGAGTGCGATTCCACGTTGATATATCTTCAGTGCTTCACCCAGCTTTTCTCTCTTCACCATTACATCGCCGCGGGTGCGCAGGGCGAAGGCAACCAGGTAATTGTCTTTGATCCGTTCACTGTATGTCACTGCCTCACTGCTGTAACGATCAGCAGAATCGAGACTTAGTCCCGAAGTGAAGTACGCATATGCAATGTTGTTCACCGAGCGGCCGATCACTTTTCCTTCACCCGAAGCACGGGCCAATCGTAATGCTTTCTTGAATTCGCCAAGAGCTTTCTCGTATTGCTTTTGTTCGAATGAAACCGCGGCAATGTTGTTCATGCTTCGCGCCATCTCGGTCTTGTAACCGATCTGCTCGGCGATCTTCATCGCTTCGATAGAATAGTGAAGTGTGTTTACAAAGTCAGTTCTTCGATAGCAAACCCAACCAAGATTACCAAGTGCTTCGGCTTTGCCTTTCTGGTAGTTGATCTTTTCCGCCATCTCGAGCGCGTCTTCGGCATACTTGGCCGCAAGCTCGTGATCCGATTCGCGGATGGCCATAGCCATCCGGTTCAGAAGATTTACTTGTGTGGTGTCTTCAACAGGGGCAATGTTATTTTCAACGGGGTAAGGACGTGCTAATACACTCCCTGCGGTAAGCAGGAATGCGATCACCATTGTTGACAGGGCAGATTGGCGAGTTAGCATCCGAAAAAATCCTTTCCAACCTCAAAATTACCGATGCCTCTATCCTCGATTTGCTCTTTTTTCGAGGAAACCTTACTCGACCACCATTTCCGGGTATTCTAGCGAACTTTAGCCTTGTAACCTTCTTTTTGAAGGATTTCGGCCACTTTGGTGCGAACATCCCCCTGTATGATGATCTCGCCATCTTTAGCGGAACCGCCTGTCCCACAGCGGGTTTTAAGGATCTTCGCAAGTGAGTCCAGGTCGGCCGTGGTTCCCACAAAACCCGTAATCAACGTCACGGTCTTGCCAGCCCGGCCACTGTTGTCCAGTTGTACACGCAGCTGTTGCTGCTGCGGAGGCAGTGTTTCCTGCTCACTGTTCGCCTGGTATCGATAATCGAAGTCGCTGTTAGTTGAATACACAACTCCATCACGCTTCTTCCAGTCATTATTTTTTTTGTCGCCCGATTTCATACAGTCGATAGTGACATTAATGCAATGTTGAGGATCATTAAAAGAAAGACAACAATCCCGAGATTCATATGAAACTCCGCTCCTTTTCTTACAACGATACCGATCACACAACCCAAAAATAAAAGGATCGGTGCAAAGCTGAAGTTACGATAAATACTGCCGAGGTTATTCACAACATAAGTTCCGTCCTGGTTCTCTACACGGATCAACGCCGACAAAAGATTCGAACTGTAAATATGGATCTTGCTTCCGTACGGGAAATGTTTCATCTCGCTCGCATTCACATCAAAGCCCGGACCGGCTTGAGTAACAAGCATCTTGCTGGGCTTATTATACCCGGCGAGAGTTTGACGACTCATGTCTGTGATCACAATGCTCTCGATATGTTGTTCCGGCATCGTATAGTCTACAACCAATACGCTACACCAGAGACATCCGAAGTAGAACAGCAATCGCGAGTATCGAAGCAAACTGTTCTGCAACATCGACTTCTCTGAAGGACGTTTCCGATAGGCCGCAGTGCTCTGTTGCGCCGGCCGGATGTGTTGATAATTGTAAAATCCAGGGTTTGTGAGACGTTGGTCGTATTCGAGGCGACTCGCAGGATCGCCCAATACTTCGTACGCTTCGTTGATCTCTTTAAAGATCGACTCGGCTTCGCGTGAAGGATTTTTGTCGGGATGGTATTGATTGGCAAGTTTTCTGAAGGCCTTCTTGATCTCAGCGTCGCTGGCCTTGCGGCCCACTTTCATGATCTCGTAGTAGTCCTTCATTTCTCCACTTCATCTGTTCTACAGTTCGTCTGTTCAGCAGTTCAGCAGTTCTGCGGTTCGTCTGTTCTGCGGTTCATTAGCCTTCTCCGCCGCCGACCTCTACCTTATAAGAGCTCAGCATTGCCGAGAAGTATTCGCGGTTCATTCGGGCGATGTTCGACACTTTGATTCCTTTCGGGCACTCGGCTTCGCACGCATATGTGTTTGTGCAAGAACCGAATCCTTCGGCATCCATTTGTGCAACCATGCGTTCTGCGCGTTCCTTCCGTTCAGTTTTTCCCTGTGGAAGCAATGCCAGCTGCGAGATCTTCGCGCTCACGAACAGGCTTGCAGAAGCATTCTTACAGGCAGCTACGCAAGCACCGCAGCCAATACAGGTAGCAGCGTCGAATGCTTCATCAGCAACCTTCTTCGGTATCGGGATCTCGTTTGCATCGGGAACACCGCCGGTGTTCACAGAAACGTAACCACCCGCTTGTTGGATGCGGTCGAATGCCGAACGGTCGACAACAAGGTCCTTAATGACAGGGAATGCCTTCGCACGCCACGGCTCGATCGTGATCGATTCGCCGTCGTGGAACGAACGCATGTGCAGCTGGCACGTAGTTGTTTGCAGCGGCCCGTGCGGGCGGCCATTGATATAGAGGCTGCACATCCCACAAATACCTTCACGGCAATCGTGATCGAATGCAACCGGTTCTTCTCCCTTAACGATCAGGTCGTGGTTCAACACGTCGAGCATTTCGAGGAACGACATATCTGACGACACATGGTCGAGCTGGTAGGTTTTGAACGCACCTTTCGACTTTGAATCTTTTTGTCTCCAGACTTTGACGGAAATCTTCATATTACTTGTAGCTACGTTGCGTCAGCTTAACATTTTCAAACTTCAATTCTTCTTTGTGCAGCTCTTCTGGCTGATTGTCGCCGGTGTACGCCCACGCTGCCGCGAAAGCATACTCGTTGTCTTTGCGAAGTGCCTCGCCGTCGGGAGTCTGTGACTCTTCACGGAAGTGACCACCGCACGATTCGGTGCGCATCAGTGCATCGTCGACCATCAGTTCACCAAGTTCCATGAAGTCGGCTACACGCATGGCTTTCTCCAGTTCCTGGTTCAGTTCCGAAGCACCACCGAGAATGTTCACGTTGCTCCAGAACTCGGCTCTGAGTTCCTGTATCTTCTTCTTTGCTGTGATCAATCCTTTTTCGTTGCGCGACATACCACAATATTCCCACATGGTAAGTCCAAGTTCGCGGTGCAACTGATCGACCGTCTTCTTGCCCTTTATTGCAAGAAGCTTGCTAATCCTCTCGTTCACGCCGTCCATCGCGGCTTTGAACTCGGGCCTGTCGGTGCTGATCTTATCGTACGGCATGCCCGCGAGATAATCGCCGACAGTGTATGGTATCACAAAGTATCCATCGGCGAGACCTTGCATAAGGGCACTGGCCCCAAGACGGTTCGCTCCGTGATCCGAGAAATTACATTCGCCAAGTGCATACAGTCCAGGCACGGTGGTCATCAGGTTGTAGTCGACCCATAGCCCGCCCATGGTGTAGTGCACTGCAGGATAGATCATCATCGGCGCGGTATATGGATCGTCGCCTGTGATCTGCTTATACATGTCGAACAGGTTACCGTATTTGGCTTCGACGGTTTTCTTGCTGTCGCGCTTAATAGCGTCGGCGAAATCGAGGAACACCGCGAGGCCGGTTTTGCCCACGCCACGTCCTTCGTCGCACATATATTTTGCGTTACGGGAAGCCACGTCGCGGGGGACGAGGTTTCCGAACGACGGGTATTTTCTTTCGAGGAAGTAATCGCGTTCCGACTCGGGAATGTTAACGGCGTCTTTGGCGGTGAGCCCGGGACGAGCCGTTTTGGGTACCCAAACACGTCCGTCGTTTCGAAGTGACTCTGACATAAGAGTAAGCTTCGACTGGTGATCGCCGGAGACCGGGATACATGTAGGGTGGATCTGCGTGAAGCAAGGGTTTCCGAAAAGAGCGCCACGTTTGTGAGCTCTCCATCCTGCTGTTACGTTCGAACCCTTCGCGTTTGTTGAAAGGTAGAACACGTTGCCGTATCCGCCGGTACACAAGAGCACTGCGTGAGCGCCGTGTGATTCCATTTTACCTGTGATGAGATCGCGGGTGATGATACCTCTCGCCTTTCCATCGACGAGAACGAGGTCCAGCATTTCCGTGCGGTTGTACATCTTCACCTTGCCGGCAGCGATCTGGCGGTTGAGGGCGCTGTAAGCACCCAGCAGCAACTGCTGACCGGTTTGTCCGCGGGCATAGAATGTACGCGACACTTGCGATCCACCGAATGAACGGTTGGCGAGGAGTCCGCCGTATTCACGTGCAAACGGCACACCCTGTGCAACGCACTGGTCGATGATGTTCACGCTGACTTCAGCAAGGCGATATACGTTGCCTTCGCGTGCGCGATAGTCGCCGCCTTTAATGGTATCATAAAACAGACGGTAAACACTGTCGCCGTCGTTTTGATAATTCTTGGCTGCGTTGATACCACCCTGTGCAGCGATACTGTGTGCACGGCGGGGGCTATCCTGGAAACAGAATGCTTTCACATAGTAGCCTAGTTCGGCAAGTGAAGCAGCGGCTGAAGCGCCGGCGAGACCGGTACCAACAACGATGATCTCGTACTTTCTTTTATTGGCCGGGTTTACCAGCTTAAGATTGAATTTGTGTTTGGTCCATTTCTCGGCGAGGGGGCCTTCCGGAACTTTAGAGTCAAGCTTTATCATACTCAGTGCAGTAAGATTATAGTTGTAAGAAAATGGCGATAGGTATCCAGGCAAACAACGCCGGGATAACGACTGCGAAAGCTTTTCCTACAAAGTTTATAAGTGGAGTATATTTCTGGTGGCGCAATCCAAACGTTTGGAAAGCACTTTGAAATCCGTGCCATAGGTGGAAGCCTAATGCACACATGCAGAATACATATAGAGCTACATACCAGCCTTTGCCGAACCAATAATACACCTGTGCATACAGGTCGCCATAGTTTTCGTCGCCGTAGGTTGCTTCCTTCAGGTCTCCGAATTTCGATTCACCCCAGAAGTCTTTCAGGTGCACGACCAGGAAGATGAGGATCAGGGTTCCGAGTATACCCATGTTGCGTGAAGCCCATATCGATGACTTTCCGCTGTGTACAGCATATCCTTCAGGACCACGGGCGCCCCGGTTTCTCGACGTGAGAATGATCGAAACGATAATGTGAAGGAGAATGAAAGCAAAGTTCGCTTTAGAGATCGTCTGGATCAGCGGGTTGTGACCCATGAAATGGGCATACCTGTTAAAGGCTTCACCATTGTCGTCTTTTAACAATTGTAAGTTGCCAGCAAGGTGTACTGCGAGAAACATAATCAGGAAGAGTCCGGTAAGACCCATCAGAACTTTTCTTCCCAACGTGCTGGCGAAGAGATCAATTATCCACTTCATAGTAAGTTTAAGGGCGGTTGGATCGAGGTAAAAATACGCTCCAATCACCAGTCACCAAAAAGATTGTCTCTCTATTATTACAATCACCTATTAATAAACGTTCTAAAGAAGCGAACTAAACTTCCTACAGTATTTCGAACAGCATGATGATCACGGCAATAGCGACGATCATTGTAAATAAGAACCACTCTTTACGAATGTAGAAGATGAACTTTTTCATAATTGTAGATGCTATCCTAAAGATCAAAGCGACCTCCATATAATGTAAGACCCTGGATATCAATGCACTGTAAATCAGAAATTGAATGTTATCGTTCCAAAAACAGGAATGTATTCCCAAATTGGTCCAGTAGAAATTTGTTATTTTTGCTTTACAACCACTTTTTGAACGTTACATGTATTTGATCTTCGACACGGAGACCACCGGGGTTCCGCATAATAAGTCTGCGCCCATCACAGACCTCGACAACTGGCCCCGCCTCGTACAGCTCGCCTGGCAGTTACACGACAACAAGGGCAAGCTGATCTCCCGCCATAACTACATCATTAAACCCGACGGCTTCGACATTCCATATAAGGCCGAAAAAGTCCACGGCATTTCTACCCGTCGCGCGATGGAAGAAGGTGTCGATCTGAAAGATGCTTTCGGTCATTTTATTATTGATCTCAAGCAGACCCAACAACTGGTTGGTCACAACATAGAATTCGACATCAATATTATTGGGGCTGAATTCATTCGTCAGTCATTAACGACCGAGCAGTTCCTTAACAAGGCGAGGCTCGACACAGGTATTGCCTCTACTGAATTCTGCCAGTTGCAGGGTGGTATTGGCGGCAAGCTGAAGATGCCGAGGCTGACAGAGCTTCACGAAAAACTTTTTGGCAACCCGTTCCAGGATGCACACGATGCATCGTACGACGTGGCGGCGACCGCGCGATGTTTCTTCGGGCTCATTACAGAGAAAGTTGTAACACCATTCGATAAAACGTCCGCAGCCGAGATTGTTTATGAAGAGCCGAAACTCGATGCAGGGAATTCAACGAAGCGTGAGAAAGTACGTCGTTCGGAATGGGGCGCCGATGCCGACATTGCTTCGCTGGCCGATGTCCCATTCGTACACCTGCATCTTCACTCCCAGTATTCGGTGCTACAGGCAACTGCCGATGTAAAAGAGATCGTTCAGAAAGCGAAAGACAGTGGCATGTCGGCCGTGGCCATCACCGACTTCGGAAACATGTACGGTGCATTCAAGTTTGTAACCGAAGCGCTGAAGCAGCAGATCAAGCCGATCGTAGGCTGTGAGTTCTATGTGTCGGAGACACGAAAGACTTTAAAGTTCACCAAAGACAATCCCGACCGGCGATTCAGCCAGGTACTTCTTGCGAAGAACAAGAAAGGTTATCACAACCTCGCAAAGCTGAGCTCGATCGGATTTATTGAAGGTCTTTACGGAATTTATCCTCGTGTCGATAAGGAATTGATCACACAATATAAAGAAGGTGTGATCGCAACCACCGGCGGCCTCACCGGCGAGATCCCCTACCTCATTCTTCACGTGGGCGAGCGGCAGGCCGAAGAATCATTTAAATGGTGGCATAAAACTTTTGGTGAGGATTTCTATGTGGAGCTCAATCGCCATGGAATTCCCGAAGAAGACCGGGTGAACGATACACTCTTGCGTTTCTGCGAAAAGTATTCGGTGAAGTACTTTGCCGCGAACGAGGTTTACTACCTGGAGAAAGTGGAATCCAACGCCCACGATGTACTCTTGTGCATTAAGGAGGGAGAGTTCAAGTCGACCCCTATCGGTGAAGGACGCGGGCATCGGTTGGGATTGCCGAACGGCGAATTTTATTTTAAGTCGCAGGATGAGGTAAAGCAGCTCTTCAGCGATCTACCCCAGGCTATCATTAATATAGCCGAGATCCTCGACAAGATCGAGAGCTATGAGCTGAAGAGAAACGTACTGCTGCCGAAGTTCGACATCCCCAAAGAGTTCGAAACAGAAGACGATTATCTAAGGCATCTCACCTTCGAAGGTGCAAAGCGCAGGTACCCGGAGCTTACTCAGCAAATAAAAGACAGGCTCGACTTCGAGTTGGAAACGATCAGGAAGACCGGCTACCCGGGATATTTCCTTATTGTACAGGATTTCACTTCGAAGGCACGGGAGCTTGGAGTTTCGGTTGGCCCGGGACGTGGTTCCGCGGCCGGGAGCGCCGTCGCATTCTGTATCGGGATCACGAACGTAGACCCGATTGCGTACGACCTTCTGTTCGAGCGCTTCCTGAATCCCGATCGGGTGTCGCTGCCCGATATTGATATTGACTTCGATGACGAGGGGCGCGATAAGGTGCTCAAGTATGTGATCGAAAAATACGGTTCGACACAGGTAGCACAGATCATTACGTACGGTACGATGGCAGCCAAGTCGTCGATACGCGATTGTGCCCGTGTGATGGAGTTGCCGCTCAACGACGCGAATGCCATCGCGAAGCTTGTTCCTGATAGACCAGGAACTACTTTGGAAAAAGCCTTCGAGGAAGTTCGTGAGCTTGTTGATATTAAGAAGGGCAATGACCTGAAGGCACAGGTGCTGAACCAGGCGATCATTCTCGAAGGATCGTTGCGAAACACCGGAACACACGCCTGCGGTGTGATTATCACACCCGACGACATGACGAACCTGATCCCCGTTTCGATTGCACGGGAATCGACCATGCTCGTTACCCAATTTGATAACAGTGTAGTGGAGAGCGCAGGCATGTTGAAGATGGACTTTCTTGGTCTCACAACCCTGACGATCATCAAGACGGCGCTGAAGAACATCAAGAAACGCCACGGTATCGATATAGATATAGACAAGATCCCGCTCGACGATCTTAAGACATATCAGTTGTATCAACGGGGTGAGACGACCGGCACGTTCCAGTTTGAAAGTGATGGCATGCAGACGTACTTAAAAAGTCTGAAGCCGGAT
>DASRSO010000100.1:0-35991 GCA_035656375.1 Cyclobacteriaceae bacterium
TATCGCGTATCGAGGAGACTTATCATGCAATGGTGCCCAATCGTCCTTTTAATTATAGTTTCCTCGACGAAGACTTCGACAAGCTTTATAAGTCTGAAGACCGGTTTATGACGATCTTCTCGATTTTCGCGTCTGTAGGGATACTTATTGGATGTTTGGGCTTGTATGGTCTGGCGGCGTTTATGGCCGAGCAGAGGATGAAGGAAGTTGGGATACGGAAAGTGTTGGGTGCAACGGGCGCTACAATACTGGTGTTGCTTACGTACGATTTTATGAAGCTGGTGGTGATATCTTTTGTAGCAGCTTTGCCTGTGGCGTACTATGGAATGGATAAGTGGCTTGAGTCGTATCCATACAGGGAAGACATAAATCCGTTGATCTTTGGGATTACAGGAATTGCTGTTATTGGCATAGCGGCGATGAGTGTCGGCTACCAGGCGGTGCGTGCGTCGAAGGCGAACCCTGTGGAGAGTTTGCGTGCGCAGTGAAAAGTGTTTTAGGACTGCGGTTGTTTGGGGCGGTGATGACGTTAGGTTTAAAGGTCTGAGTGAAGGGCCAAACGGAAGAGTTCTGAAACGGGTGCTATATGTTGAAACAGATGCCGACCTGTTGCTATTTAGTTTGACAATGAGACGTTGATGAGAACGACAACGTGGATGATAAAATTGCCACAGACAATAAGGACTTCGAAGGAAGATCAAACGCTTTGGTATGCTTTGTAGGAAGCACCCACGCCAGAAGAACACTCTATCAAATGAGCGGTTGCCACTTTCTCCAGGCCAACTTGAAAAAATGCACAAACTGGAGGAGGCCTACAGGAGGCCCGGCTTCCCAAAACACCTTCTTAAACAACAATGAAATCCGTCGTCATTGGTGAACCCTCCGGCGCCTCGATGTCCACCATCATGAACATCTACCCCCGCCACAAACTCATCGTCGACAAATACATCCAACGCGGCGACGTCATCGGCATCGGCCGCTTCGACAACTTTGGCAACATGGCCATCTTCAAAACCCGCGCCGCCGCCGAAGCATTCATCAAAGAAGATCCTTTCATCCTCGAAGGCGTCGTCAAGTCCGTCGTCATTCGCGACTGGGACGATAACCTCATCCCATAATAAAATTAGTCTCCTGGATTGATCTCTTAACCCGATCCCTTAACCTGATCTTAACTGATCTCTCAGGCCGATCCCACACCCTCGCACCTCCCCTCACCGTGCTAGTCTGCTTGAAGTTTATTAACTTCATCGCATATACCCACCTTATGAACTTTCGGATTTTGTTATTCGCAGCACTGCTGCCTGCCTCTGCGTTTTGTCAGCAGCTCGAGGTTGTAAAATTCGTCGGACAGTTTTCCGAAAAGGGTAAAGAGATACTTCCAGAATATCGCGCTGAGTTTTACGACCCAAGTCTTAAAAAACCGACCGGACCGATCAAGGTAGAATCACCGTTGATACCTTTTGGTTCGAAGGGAGGATCGCTATTGATCGTGTCGACCGATGACCCTTACGGTTTCTCCCCAAAAAGGCGACTCTACCTGTTCTCTATGTGGACTTTGGGCGCCCATAGTCTATGCATCTCCATCTTAACTGATAATGTCGACGCATCGTTTGAAAAAATAGCCGACGACATATTGGTTTTTACTGGCATAGAAAAAGGTAAACCTGTTTCCAGGGTGCTGGCTTGGGTAAACAATCGTGTCGTAAATGCAAAGATTGCGATCAGTTACGCCGACTATCCAACGCTGCTCAATAAGGTATTGGCAAAAAGCACTTTCAAGATGTCGGCCGAGGAGGCACAGGCTATTATAAAAGACAAAGAATGGGGTGCGGCCCGGCTTAAGCGACTTCTCGCAGAGAACTCAATAACTGCTGCCGAAGAAAAGGCCCTTCAGATACTTGTTGTCAATGCTCCGCGTGCCCGTGGATACCTGACTGATACAATGCTTGTCCCCTTCATCTCCGTGAAGGAAACGAGCGTCGACCCAGCCAGTGTATGGACATCCCTGGTGAAGATGGAAGACTCACCACGCGGGATCGATTCATGTTATGTTAATATTGATGGTATCCCGATCGCCGACGGAAAGATCATTGGAGTAACTCGTGCTCTCGTCTCCGACAAGGGTCCGAAAGTTACTTACAGCTTTGCGTGGTTTAGTGGCACGCAAATGGGCAAAGTTCTTTTCCTGGAATCCGATAGCAGGAGCCCCAGGCAACCACTGCCCGATGTATCAATTATCCGTGAGCGGTTTATCAAGATCGTGTCACACGATGGAAGCGGAAAACCGAAGGCACATTACGGCGTCTTGTCAGACTACGACCTTTTTTTATTGTCCGATGTGCCTAAAGACGAGATGGCATTTCACAGGAATTACATCTTCGCTCGTTACGGATATAACTTCAAGAACCCGGTTTATCAAAATTACTTCAGCGTTTTCGATTGGTACAAGCCCGAGCTCGATGATGCTGAGGCTGCGAATAAACTCATGACTTCCGATGAACGGGCAATCGTTACCCAACTCGCTGACCTCGAAAAAACAGCTAAATGAAAAAATATCTTGTAGGGATCTTTTGTGTTGCATTGAGCCTCAATACAATCGCACAAACATCAAACGAATACACATTCGGTCCCGACTCACAACGGCAACCTAACGTTCCGAAAGGAACCGTAACAACATCCGTCTGGGAGAGTAACATAATTAAAGGCACCAAACGGAATTACTCCGTTTATGTGCCTGCACAGTACGACGCCAGCAAGCCCGCTGCCCTGATGGTCTTCCAGGATGGTCACGCGTATCTCAAAGAAGATGGCGACTTCCGCACTACCATCGTATACGACAACCTCATTCATAAAAAAGAACTCCCGGTTACGATCTGTCTTTTTATCGATCCCGGTTACTGGACTGCGCTTGGAAATCCTCCCGCCAACCCTTTCCAGAATCACAATCGCAGCCAGGAGTACGACGACGTCAGCGATCGTTATGTAACATTCCTGATAAACGAAGTCATCGCCGATCTCAAAACGAAATACAACATCTCAGCCGACCCGAAGATGCACGGCATCGCCGGGCTTTCATCCGGGGCAATATGTGCATTCACAGCCGCATGGTTTCGGCCCGACTACTTTCATAAGGTTTTAAGTCACATCGGCAGCTATACCGACATTCGCGGCGGACATCAGTACCCTACTCTCATCCGTAAGAGCTCGAAGAAAGACATCAAAATATTTCTGCAGGATGGAAACCGCGACCTGAACAATGAATACGGCGACTGGTGGCTCGCAAACCTCCAGATGGAGTCGTCGCTTAAATACCGTGGCTATGATTATAAATTCGTGTCGGGTACAGGCGAACATAATGGTAAACACGGTGGAGCTATCTTGCCGGAATCATTGAAGTGGCTCTGGAGCGATGTAGTTACTCGTTAACGACTACATTCAGTTGGTCGGGTCGCCAGTCGTACATCATATATTTTGCGACACCCTGTGCAGTTTCCTTACCGGCAATCTTTTGAACGAGATACAACGCACCATCGATGCCTGCTGAGATCCCTTCAGTAGTTAACACGTTGCCGTTGTCAATATATCTGACCCCGCGAAGCACAGTTACTTTTTTATAAGTCTCAAGATTATCAAGACAGCAATAGTGAGTTGTTGCTTTCTTGCCCTCAAGAATTCCGGCTTCTGCAAATAGAAGCACACCGGTACAAACCGACATCATATACTTTGCCGACTTTCCCACTTTCGCCATCCACGCCACTACTTCTTTATCCTTAAGCGGGATACCTGTGTCGCCACCAGGAACAACGAGGATGTCTGGCGCCGGGGCATTCTTGATCGAGTATTGTGGTTTCACTTTCAGGAATCTCTGGCTTGTGACCTGGTCTTCGGTTGCAGCCACTGTGTACACGTTGAACAGGTGACCCTTCGGACCGTGAGCATCACTGAACACTTCACCAGGTCCGGTGAAGTCAAGTAATTGAACCCTTTCGTGAATGAAAATGGCAACGTTCAGTGGTTTAGCATCCTGTCCCATTCCACGGTATGATGATCCAAGGATCATGCAAATTATAAGAGCGGAGGTAATGTGTGTTTTCATATTATAAATGTAACGCGCATATGTAGCCGATGTTAGGCCAGTTTACGGACAACGAAGGGACATTCTCGGCCAAATAAGTTTGCGGTCCTCATTTTACGCGTTTATTGATCAAAACAATAAAATGAGAATCGTCGTCGCTGTCTTCCTCTTATTACTCACTGTTGGTTCATCGTTTTTTGGAAAACCTCCGGGTGAGCGGGTCTATCACACACTTGTTTACGATGCCGGGCGCAAGCAAACCATTTTACTCGACGGGTATCACACTGCGAACAATCCGAAGTATGGCGAAGTGTGGGTGCTCGATGAAGAATGGCACACCGTTCCCGGCGCCGGACCACTGATCCGTTTTGCAGGTGCCGCAGCGTATAACACAAAAGCCAGGAAGCTTGTTTTGTTTGGAGGTCTTCATGCTATCGCACAGGAAGAGCCGGCGCTGATGAACGACACATGGGAATGGAACGGATCGTCGTGGAAGCAGATGAACGTTAAAGGTCCGGACGCGCGTGGGTGGTCTGCAATGGCGTACGACGAAGCTCGCGATAGAATGGTTCTCTTTGGTGGCAACACCAACTGGGGAAAGACTGCCTTCGGCGACACATGGGAATGGGACGGAAACAAGTGGACAAAAATTGAAGTCACTGGTCCCGAGCCCAGGTCCGACTTCGCCATGGTGTACGACAGCCGGACGAAAAAAGTAATGTTATTCGGGGGCCAGACCTTAAAAGACATGGGCGAGAATCAGGAAGAGTTTGGCGACACGTGGACATGGGACGGAAAAACCTGGACCAGGATTTCGACGTCGGGCCCGCGCGCAAGAATACTTCCACGCATGTCGTACGATTCGGATACCGGGATCACTTATTTGTATGGTGGCTGCAGCAATCCAAAGCTTGCGAACGATAACGGCCCGTTGCATACTTTAGACGATATGTGGTCATGGGATGGAAAAACCTGGAAGCAGGTGAAGCTCAGTGGACCAACGCCGGGCAAACGTTTCTTGCATGCAATGACTTATGATTCATATCGCAAGAAAACGATACTGTATGGTGGAGGTAATGGCGAAGCTATCTATGGCGATACCTGGGAGTGGGATGGAAAAGAGTGGAAGAAGAGATTCTGAAAGAGCTAGGATCTTCTCTCTTCACTCAACGTCGTTCCTTTGTGCTTCGACCAGATCCTCCGGAGCTGTCGTGCGTTTTGAAATCCACAACTCAGCGCGATCTTCTCGATGGTGAATTCAGGGTTATGAAGAAGGGTGCTTGCCAACTCGATCCTTACAGCATTTTTAAACTCGATGATTGTATGCCCCGTGGCCTGCTTGAACATTCGCGTCAGATTTCGAACACTGATATTGCCGATGTCGGCGAGTTCTTCGAGTGTTGCGTTGTTGCGTGGATGAGAGATAATGTAATCCTGCACTTTATGAATGGCGGGATTGAAATGAGTTTTGTAATCGAGATAGATTGTCTGTTGTTTGTCGTCTTCATTGCGACGCATGTAGACAACAATTTCGCGGGCAACTTTAGCGGCGGCGATGGGGCCGTGGTATGTCTCTATAATATTCAAAGCCATATCGATGCCTGAAGTCATGCCGGCGCTGGTGTAGATATTCCCGTCTTTCACGAACAACCGGTCGGTCTGCACATCGACCTTCGGATATCGTTCACGCAGGTAATCGATACACTTCCAGTGCGACGTGCAACTTTTGCCGTTGAGTACACCGGCATCGGCAAGGATCAGCGAACCGCTGCAGATGCTTGCAACCTGGATGCCATTCGCGAGTTGCTTCGACAGCCAGTTCTTTATTTTTAAGACATCTTTTCGGAAGACGCCTTTCTTGAAAGCGAGAAAATCTATTCCCGGTACAAACACGAAGTCGCCACTAACAAGTTTAACGTCTTCGAAATCCGACAGACCACCGAGTATCAATCCCTGCTCTGAAGATGTTTCAGGCTGCACGCCACAAAACACAACGTTATATTTCGCCGGACCGATCTGTGTGGCTTCATAGAACACCTGCGCCGGCCCTGCAAGATCCATCAGGTGCACGCGCGGCAGGAGTAAGAAGCACACAGTACGCGTCATAACGTAACGCTCAGGTTGTATTCTATGAGGAACGACGCCAGCGACACGATCATATAGGTTCTCAACATTTCGTTCTTTCGTGCTATAAATATAGAAGCAATCAGCATTGCAATTACAATTACGTTGATTACGGTATTTGAATAAACAGGAAGTACGTGGACCCGCATCAGTGCCAGCACAACAAATATTACCGGTGGAAAAAATGCCATCGCCTTCGATTGGTCGTCGCCAAGCTGATAAACAATCGCCGCCGACACCACGCTGAACAACGTTACAGATAAAAGCCGAGCTTGAAAGGGAACCAGTTCGCCAAGCATTGGCAGGTTCAGGCAAATACCCGCCACTATCGTTAGTATCGCAATGAGTGCACCCTTACCCGATCCTTTCTCCATCGATCTCCAGAAGAACGAAATAAGTTGAAGACCCGCGAGGTAGATGACAATGATGAGGATCACATCAACAACAGAACCGCGGCCGTCCCTGAACATCCAGATGGTTTTATATAGAGTAACCGGTGTAAGGAGGAACAGCAGGAACCGCTCGATGCCAGGTGAGTGCTTTTCATGCAGGTGAGTCATCAGGTTGCCGCGCCCGGCCGAGTTGTTGTGAACGAACATGGTGTTCATAACGATCGCAGAGATCGCTAGCAGTACGGCAAGTATCTTTAACTGGTTCGCGCCCGGTAAGTGCATCATGATGAATGCGTAACCGAAGAGCAGGAAGATTATGCTGGCAACGATGGCCACCACACGGATCACTCCTTTCTCTTCCCGCTTTACCGTAAGACCAGGCAACACACCACTGATCAATGCTGCACCCAGCGCTGCAAATCCAATCATAAGAATTTCAGGAGCCCCTGGCAGCATCAGGATCTTGAATATAGTGGCGATCAGTACGGCGCCCATTGCTACGAATGAGAACGCGCGCGACAAATTGAATTTGTTGGTTATAGTTTTCATGGTTTCACTTTGAATATTTTTAAAATGTCCCTGGGGCAGGTCCGTAATTATTAATTGTAATGCTTCTTCAAACTTCATCTGCCGCGACATCATCTCTTCGGCCTCCGAACAGATGTGGTCTGTCATCTCGTCAAGCAAGGGTTGGAACGTGAGACCCTGGGAGGCGAGATATTCGCTTATCAAATTGCGTTGCGCATCGGTTATCATGATCCGAAGCTCACTTGTGGTTTCATCCCGTCGCCAAGAATGGTGTTGATGATCTCGGTGAATCGCTGCAGTTCGGAGACTTTGGTCTTCGCGAGCTTTTTGCCTTCCGGCGTGAGCGAGTAGTATTTGCGCGCGCGATTGTCGACCACCTCGGTGGTTGTTACCAGGAGCCCTTCCGATTCGAGCTTATATAATATAGGGTAGAGGGCCCCGAAGGTCAGCTTGATATCGCCCTTCGAAAGTTCGGTCACTTTCTGGGTGATCTCGTAGCCGTACATCTTGTCGGTCTGAGATAAAAGCCTGAGGATCAGTGTTTTCAAAATCCCCCTGATGAACTCCTTCGATTCCATATATATTTAATTTTCTTAAATATACTGAAATCAGGATTATATCCAAACGTGTTCCGCCATCCTTCGCATGTCTTCCTGGCTTTGCTTTGCCTGGGGGCGCTGTGCGTACCTTGCAGGGCCTTTGCCCGTTTGCGAAAACGCCCTTGCGGCCGGCTTTTCCTACTTTTTCTTTGGTTTCACCTTGTCTATCTCGTCCGCACGGAACTTCGACATCGCCGCGATAAGCTTCACGGGCACCGGCTTGTCTAGCGGAAACTTGATCGAGCTCTTCGACAGCTCATATTCACCCAGCTCCTTTTTATACTTCTCGTGGATGGTCCACGGTGGTGGGCACGACAGCGTGTAGTGGCTGGTATAAACAGAGTAGTAAAATATCCAGCCCTTCTTGTATCGGAATGCGGGTATGCTGTAACTGATCACTTCCTCCGAATCGGGCACCGCATCTTTGATGGTCTTTTGAATGGTCTTCAGGATCTTTTGAATGTCTTTAGGGAAGCTTCCAATGTATTCACTTACAGTTTCGAATTTCCTGGATTCTTTGGCCATGGTAATGAGAGTTAAGATCTGTTAAATATAATTTTTTGGGCTATATTTCTTTATGCCCCGAAACTCTATTGTCTCATGCATAATAGCTGGCGTTATATGTTGTGCTGCATCTTCTGATCGTGCAGTGCCGAAAGTCCCGGTGCTCAGTCCGTATTACGTAACCCCCATTTTGATATATCTACTCGACAACGAGAAGATCGACACGACGATGGTTGCAAAGAAAGCTGCAAAAGATCTTGTTGGCTTTAAACGTTCATCCCGGATGCCCGAGAGCCTTACGTTCGATGCATTCAACTTCGAGCTCAACGGGTTGGGAGATGATAATTTTATGCAGCCCGACTTATCAGTGGTTGATCCGTCGTTTATGGCCGTCAGCAAGGAAGAGTATCAAAGCTTCGGCGTCTCAAGCCGTGCTCTTGCCTTTTGGTTCTATGGTCAGGGCAACAAAATGACCGAGAAAAATGCAAGCATAAACAAGTTCATTCGCGACATCACGGTTGGTAAGCGCGTCGTCATACTCGACTTCAACGCCTTTAAATATTATAACAATGCTTCATGGAAGGAGAATCGTGTCGATCCGTTTGTACATAATCCGGTAAATATTGGCACCCAGGTCGCTATTCATACCTTCCGCGAGGGAGAGTATTGTCGTAGTGTTACTATGGGCATGATGAAGTTTGCGCTTCCCGAGATCTCCGTTAAAGGTTTTCCGTGTTCCAATAGCGACTCATACATCAGCCTTGTCAATGTTGCGATGCAAACTTTACTGGAAGATCCATTTATCGGTCCCGACTCGGTCATCACCGTCGACTTAAAGAACATAAAGAATGTGGAGGCTCGTGATGGATTCATTCAAATATCGACCAAAGAGGCCGGGATGAAGGCAGCCATTAAGTTCAAAAGGGTTCAGCCGGAGGAAGGTGATAACGCCGCGTTACAATTCGCCATTTCATTCGAGAGTAAAGAATACGCTTCACCGATTGAAGAAGGTAATGCAATAGTTACCGGCGTCTTCGGCTCATTCGACGATGTCATGAATTTCGAACACGATGAGGAGATCATCGCGGCCAGTAACCGCGCCAAAGCGAAATTGCCTTCGTTGAAGAAAAAGTTCAAAGCTGGATTTGCGCCAGGCGAATCCCTCTTGTTGAAGATGCCATTCAAAACTCCCGACGACACGAACGAATGGATGTGGGTGGAGATCACCGTATGGACCGACTCTGTCTTCAAGGGTATCCTTCAGAACGATCCGGTCTATGTTCAAAACCTACAGGCCGGTGCTTTGGTCGACATAAAAGAAGCCGACATGTTCGATTATATTCTGATGAAATCCGACGGATCGTACGAGGGAAACGAAACCGGAGAAATCATGGAGCGCCGTCGAAGCAAGCATTGATCTTCTTAGATTTGCATTATCATGCAGATCCGCCGAAATACCAGGGCTTTCAAAACGATCCTCGAGATCGTAACTAATTGCCAGAGCCGTGCCGACCGGCAGAGCTTCATTCGCCTTTACATAACCCGGGCCGGTAAGACCATCAACGATCGCATTAGTGTTGAAGGCATCGAAGGAGAAGCAAATGTTTTCTACGATCTCAGTTATCAAACAGTTGTAAACAACCTGTTATCGTCTACTCACCAGCTCTATCAAAGTGATGAGATACCCGGTATCTATTTTTTTCATTCTTCGAGTAAGGAATGGGACGAAACACCATTTGAGTTTGACGTGAAGGTGAGTAAGGAGTTTTCGTCACTACTCGAGCTTCCTGTAACCCGTGAGAAAGGAGAGACAACAAAGTATTCCTTGTCCGAACCACAACAAAGATCCGAGCCGCAGGTAAAGAAGCCGAAACCTGTGATGGTGGTTGAAAAAATTGAGAAGGCGGAAAAAGGTCCACCACAACCGGACTATAAGCTAAAGAATACATTTCGCTTCACCGATCTCGACAAGATCTTTTTCCGAAGAGAGAAGTTAAGCAAGAAAGATATACTCGATCACTACAGTAAGATCTCCGGGTACATCCTTCCGTATCTTAAAGACCGCCCCGTTCATGTTCGCCTGCAGTCGGACATGGGACCATATACTCCGTTTGGAAATATCGAGAAGCTACCGAAGAAGCCGGCACAGGAAATTCCCGAATGGTTGCAGACCGACGATAACAACGTGCTCATCAACGACAAAGACCATTTGCTGTTCTATATCGAGCTTGGTTGTGTCGAGTTCGACCCTTCACATGCGCGACGGAAGTCACCCGACTCACCAGATTACTTCGTGATAGCCATCGATGCAGTAGACTTTTCGATGGTTGCCGATGTTGCCCAGGCAGCACATGAGGTCTTGAAAGGACTGCATTTATCGTCGCACGTAAAGACCGACGGAACAACGGGACTGCACGTGTATGTTCCACTGGATGCAAAGAGTGACGCAGACACTGTAAAAGAAACAGCAGAGTTTGTGTGTAAACTTGTTCGCCTGAAGCGACCCGACATCGTAGCCCTAAAGGGTATCGACGATCATGACTATGGTAAGGTGACGCTGGATCCGGCAAGCACCAACATTGTGGCACCCTATTCTTTTGTCGCGGGAGGGGCGCCGACGATTGCCACCCCGATCCTGTGGGAAGAGGTTAACGAGAATCTGAAAATAGATTTCTTCAACCAGGAGTCGATCTTCGACAGGCTAAAAAAATTAGGGGATCCATTCGAAGATCTGACAAAGAAGAAGGTGAACGCAAACGAGTTATTGAAAACACTCGGTCAGTACTATTCGTTTTTGGTTTGAATACCAAGGTGCTGCTCTTTCAGGAATCCTATAAACTTCTTTATATAGGCATCACTTTTCATCTGTTCCAAACACACCAAATACCACGACCGGTGTAATCCCTTCTTCGTGATCTTTACTTGTTGTATTCCCGATCCCTTCTTTAAAAATGATCTCACCAACCATCTCGACAGCACCGTCACTCCGATCCCCGCCTTCACCAGTTCTACCCTCGCTTCCGTCAGTTGCATCTTCATCACTCGCTTTGGCGTCACCTTTTCAGGGATGAGTAACTTCTGCGAAAAAAAATCTTCTGTGAAGTTCTCTCTATAAATGATAAGGTTCTGGTCCCGGAAATCTTCCGCCACTACGAAAGGCTTGCTGGCTAAAGGATGGTCATCCGGCACCAATAGCACCATCTCGTCATCGAACAGTTTTTCGGTATGAATGCCCCTGTTTGTCGCCCGGTCGTTGGTGATTGCAATATCGATCCGTCCCTTTAACAGGTATTCGATCGGTTCCGACATTGCTTCGGTGATCACATCAAACACCACCTCCGGGAACTCCGACTGAAATTCTTTCATCAGGGTGGGCAGCCAATGGTACCCGGTATAGCATTTGGTGGCCATCCGGATCTCTTTCGATTGGGTGATCCCATTGATCACATCCGACTCGACCGCTTCTAACTGTGGCAGGATCTCGTTCGCTGCTTTCAGGATGCGTTCTCCCGCAGGAGTGAGCACCATCGATTTGTTTATGCGGAGGAACAACTGCGTTCCCAGTCGCGATTCGATGTCTTTCAACTGGTGACTCAGCGAGGGTTGTGTAAGGAACAGTTTCGCGGCTGCTTTTGTCATATTTCCCGTCGCGGCAATCTCTTTTATAAGCTTTAGATCCCTGAATTCAATCATAGATAATTTCTATCGTTTTAATGAAAATAATTCATTTTTCTAATGATTGACGGCAATATACTTTTATTCCATGAATATGCCTCTCGTTCTCAAGTCCGCCTACCGCATCCTGATGCGTGGCCGCATACTTTCGGCCGTCAAACTACTCGGCCTTATGCTCGGATGCTGCGTGTTTCTCCTCACCACGCTCTTCTCCCTTTCCGAATGGTCGTACGATAAACAACACAATCGCCCGGAAACCATCTATCGCTACGTGCACCAGGTAAACACGCCCGAAGGAATGCAGAGCTTTGCGTTCAGCTCGGCTACCATTGGCCCGTTGTTAAAAGAAAAATTTTCCAACATCGTCGACTATACCCGCTTTATACAACAACGTGTCAGTATTCGCAATGAACAATCGGACGTCGCTTTCAACGAAAATAAATTTGGTTTCGCAGATTCTACGTTCTTCGACTTCTTCAATTTCCCTGTCAACAGTCAGCCATCATCCCATCACCTGCTTAACAAAGCTCAAACGGTGCTGCTCACACCCAATACGGCTGCCCGCTATTTCGGCAGCAGTGATCCGACGGGGAAGACGTTAGTACTTAACGGCCGCATTCCCCTCACGGTTATCGGTGTATTCAAAGAACAGCCCCGCAACACACATTTCGAATTCGACTTCCTTGCATCAATGGCTACGCTGGCAGTAATCGGTAACGACCCCATCGTCGCGCAACAGATCAACGTGGCTACTAAACTCGACGCGAAAGGATACGCAGCCTTTTACAGTTATATACGCATCGCCGACCACACAACACCGGAAGAGATCGTTGCGAAGTTTCCCGAATTCATTGAAGAAACCCGTGGCAAAGGCCGCTCCGAACGTCTGAAGCCCACGCTGCAATCATTGACTTCCATTCATCTTCAATCAAATCTTTTATACGAGATATCACAGAACGGATCAGAAGGGATCGTTTGGGTTTACTTCATCATCGGCTTCCTGGTGCTCACCATCGGCTGTATTAACTACGTCAATATTAGCACTGCCGAATTCATTCAACGTGCGAGGACCACAAGCCTGAAAAAGATCCTCGGCGTAACGCGTTGGTCTTTGCTTTGGGGACAACTCGTTGAAACTTGCGTGCTGTCGGCCATAGGTTTAATAGGCGGACTGCTCCTGGCACTGATCGTACTTCCTTACTTCAACCTTGTCACCGACCGCAATATTTCACTGTGGACGAATGAAACCGTGATCATTGCCCTTGTGATTTTTGTAACCACTGTGCTGTTGTCAGGGCTGTTCCCCGCCGTCAAGATCGGGCAAACATCGACACTCGCAGCCTTCCGCAAGAGCGCGATGACATCTTTATCAGGACGTACACTAAGAGACGGCCTGGTCCTGTTTCAATTGATCACCTCTTTTGTGCTGCTCACCGTATCATTACTCATCTACGGGCAGGTCGATTATCTCTTAAACAAAACTCTCGGTTTCGATTCGGGAAATATCATGGTCGTTAATGCCGGAAGTGTAAGCCCCTCGCAGCGACAAACAATGAAGCACGAATTAATGAAGACTGCAGGGATAGATGGTGTCGCCATGTGTTCGACACCACCCGGGGAAAGCCTTATCAGCTTTGGTCTTGTACTTCCCGAACACGACGGCGATGCAGAGCGACGGATCTTGTTTTACCAGTCGTACGTCGATGAAGATTTCACGAAGGTCATGGGCGTGAATCTTTCTGCCGGGAGATTTTTTGAGCAAGGATCACCAGGCGATTCTACCAGGGCGATCATTATGAATGACGTCGGGGCAAAGTCGATTGGCGGAGCTGTACTTAACCGCAGCTTCGATATCCCGAATCTCTTTACACCGGGGAATACTCGCAAGGAGGTGTTAGGACTGATCAACGACTTTAATTTCGCATCGCTTCATGCCACTGTACAGCCGTTGGTCCTTGAATACAATCCAACCCGCTGCGGCTACCTGATGCTTCGACTTGCTCCCGGATCGGCTTCAGAGGCGATCGAAGCTTCCGAAAACACCTGGCGACAACTGCAACCGGAAATTCCTTTCGACTATTATTTTATCGAGGACGAATTTCAGAATGACTTCGCTAATGAGCAACGACTCAAATCGATCGTCTTTGCTATCGCCACAATATCTATAGTATTAGCTGCGCTCGGCATCTTCGGCTCTACGCTTTTTATGGTGCAAAGTAAAACGAAGGAAGTCGCTATCAGGAAAGTTCACGGGTCGGACCGCGGCAGGTTGATGTTGTTATTATTCTGGCCGTCGATGTTGTTGCTCGCTATTGCGTCGATCATCGGTATGCCGATCGCTTACCTTTCTGGCGTGGAGTGGCTCAATGGATATCCGTATCGCGTTGAGTTTTCAACGTTGTGGTTTGTGTTTTCATTTGGCGTTATTCTTATCGTAATGATCGGAGCGATCGTCTATCATCTTATTAAAGTAACGAGTGTTAATCCTGTTGTTGTTCTGAAACAAGATCACTGATGAATGCTGTCGATCAAATTGAAATTGTGAAGTTTTCCCCTGCGTTGAGACACCATTTTGGAGAGCTTAACAAGGAGTGGATAGAAAAATACTTCGAAATGGAAGCACGCGACGAGTACGTGCTCTCGGAGCCTGAAGAAGCAATCTTGCAATACGGCGGTAAGATATTTTATGCGAAATGTAACGACAGGATTGTTGGAACCTGTGCACTCGTGCTGGTGAACGAAGATACCTTCGAAATTTCGAAGATGGCAGTTACTTATGAGCACCAGGGAAGGGGCGTAGGCAAAGCATTAATGGAACACGTGATCGGCGTGGCTCGCAAAAAGAGACTGAAGCAACTGATACTTTATTCAAATTCAAGTTTGAAAGCCGCAGTGGGTATGTATAAGCAATTCGGGTTCAAAGAGATCCCGAAACTTGATTTCCACAGCAAGCGATCAAACTTGAAAATGATCTTAACGCTTTAGGAACGTTACTCTCCCGAAGGATCGTCTTTCCCAAGCTCAGCCATTAGCGATTCGTAACGTGTCTTGAGCAGCGCATCGGCCGCAAGTGCTTTCTTCACTTTATTGAAAACGGGAACAGTGACATAATCCTTCGCCAGGTGTTGATACGCGTCGTTGATCTTGGCTGTCTCCTCGTCTTTCTTTGCTGCAACACGTTTCACAAAAGCAATCTCTTCTGGAGTTGCCTTCGCCTCCGCAAGTTTTGCATCGTCGGTAGCGATCTTGCTTAGCTCGTTGTACCTGGCGGCGCTGATAGAATCATTTTCCTTTACCATGTCGGCAAGCATGATCCGTACAGAAGCAGTCATCTCGTTGATCGAGTCCATCACCTCCGCATATTTCATCAGCTCTTCGTCGGTTACCGCCGCTTTATCGTCTTGCGAGAACGCGGGACAGACAAAACCGCAGGCAGCAATTATTAATATGACTATCGATTTCATATCCAGTTCAGATTTTTAGTTAGAAACTGGCGAAAACAACAATCGAGCCGGAAAATTGATTCTTTACGCTGACTTCCAGGGGACTCCAGGTTCTATGGAATGGCAATCGTACCACACGTTGGGGAGGCTAGGATAGCCCCAGCACCTTCCTGGCGAGAACCTTATCGTTCGTCTTCACCAGCTTCACTTTGTCGCATTTATTGAACTCTATAAAATTCTCCATTTCCGTCGATAGCTTGTCAATCATAGCCTTGGAGAACTTTACCTTTTCGAAATGAAGATTGTTGACGATGAAAGTTTTCTCTTTTCGATCGGCCTTCGAATCCATTCTTGCAACGAACTCGTCACCGATCAGAATGGGCAAAGCGAAGTATCCATACTTTCTTTTTTCGGCCACCACGAAACACTCCACCTGGTAATCGAAGTCGAAGACATCCCGTAGCCTTTTTCTGAACACATTCAGGATATCAAAAGGAGAAAGGATAAATGCCTCCCCCGATAGTTCAATCTTTTTGTTCCTGTACGACGAGAGCATGTAGTGTAGGCCCTTTACGCCTTCGATGTTCACGGCACAAATCTCACCTTCGTCGATCATCTTGTTGATCTCTTCCCTGATCGGTGACTTTGTAAAGCGGTCGTTCCAGTTGATCAGGGTCAGGTTGGCGATACCGAGTTGTTTCAGTGAACGACGGATGACGTGTCTCGCATGTTCATCCCATTCAGGCAGCGTCGTATCCACATCGCGAGGGATAACATTCTCCGTGAGGTCGTATATTTTTTGGAAGTCTTTCTTCCTGGTGCTTGTAAGCTTGCCGGTGAAATGAAGTCGCTCCAGCGCAACTTTCGAAGGACGCCAGTCCCACCATCCTTTATTCTTTGTAACACGATCGTTTTCGAAATCCCTTGCCCTTAACGGGCCTTCGCGTGCGATGCGGTCGAGGATCTTGCGCATCAGGTTGACTTCGGCCGGCTGAACGGCTTTGTACCTTTTCGCAAGACTTTCTTTCACCCGCAGCGAGAAACGGAAGTGGTGCATGGGAATATACCCTGTTGCGAAATTCCAGAACTCGAAGATCCTTCCTTCGTTTTGAAGTTCTTCGATCCATTCGAGTTTGTAGTTGGGAACTCGAGCGGCAATAGAATGATGATGAGCGCGCTCCACCACGTAGTTGGTGTCGATCTGTACAAAGCCGAGATGGTCGATCAGCTTATAGACCGCCTCTTTGCCTTTTCCGAATTGCCCATGCTTCGTCAGGCCCGCAGCGTGAAGAATGATCTTCCGGGCTTGAGATTGTGTTAACGTTACTGGTGTCAACGATTACTTGAGCTTGGCTTTGAAGAAATCGACTGTGCGTTGCCATGCGAGCTCGGCAGCAGCTTTGTCGTACCTCGGCGTGCTGTCGTTGTGAAACCCGTGGTTGACGTTAGGATACGTGTACGCCGTGTACTCTTTCTTGTTGTCCTGCAATGCTTTTTCGTAAGCAGGCCATCCTTCGTTCACACGTGTGTCGAGACCAGCATAGTGTATGAGTAATGGAGCATTGATCTTCGGAACATCTTCGGTTGCGGGCTGACCACCGTAAAATGGAACGGCAGCGGCGAGGTCGGGAATTTTCACGGCCATCATGTTGGAGATCCATCCACCGAAACAAAAACCGACAACTCCTATTTTACCTGTGCAGTCGGGATTGGTCTTGAGATAATTGAATGCAGCGATGAAGTCTTCGAGCATTTCGTTGCGATCGCGTTTTGCTTGCATGGTGCGACCGTCGTCGTCGTTGCCGGGATAACCACCAAGCGGAGTAAGTGCATCGGGTGCGATAGAAATAAATCCGGCGAGAGCAGCACGGCGACCAACATCTGCGATGTAAGGGTTGAGCCCACGGTTTTCGTGAACAACAACGATACCCGGGAGTTTACCTTTCGCATCGGCGGGTTTCGAAAGTTGTGCTTTGATCGACCCGCCGCCTTTCGGTGAATCGTAATTTATGAACTCAGATTTTACACGTGGGTCGCCGGCAGGAACCTGTATGATGCTATAGTTTGGACTGATGAAACTCATGAGCGCTGCAACGGTCACGCCACCGACAGCGTATGTTGAAAGTCTTTCAAGAAACTCGCGGCGTTCGATGCGGTTGTGTGCGTAGTCGTCGTAGAGATTAAATACTTCCTGGCTTATGTCTTCTTTGCGGAGCTCTTTCATGGCGATAAAGGTTTGGCTATTAAGGTAGAGAAATTCCGAACAATGGCGTAGCGAAATCGGACAGGTGGGTGCGTGCTGCGCAATGGAGAGGCACTTTTCGGTAAATGGCATGCATATTGACTTCAGGCCCGCGAGTCTTCAACTTACATCTGCCTGGTCCTATGCTGAGAAACTTCGTCCTGCTCTCCCTGCGCAATTTTGCAAAAAACAAAGCTTCCGCAACCGTTAACCTTGCTGGCCTTGTTCTCGGCCTTACCTCCTTCGCCATACTCTATTTATATATAGAGAACGAATTCAGCTACGACCGCATGCACGAACGCCCCGACGATGTTTACCGCGTGGTGCGCGACTTCGTAAGCAACGACGGCTCCCGGGTACCGGATGCTACCACTCCACCGGCCCTTGCTCCCGCACTTCGCGCCGAAATGACGGACATCGAGACAGTCACAAGGTTATTTCCCAATCGCGGACGCACGTTCCTCATTCAACACGGCGACCGTGAATATTATGAAACGAGTGTGATACGCGTAGACCCATACTTCTTCGAGGTCTTCAACTTTCCGTTAGTAGCCGGCACGTGGGACGGCGGTGTGACGAAAAACTCTATCCTCATCACCGAGTCGATGGTCAAAAAATATTTCGGTGATGAAAATCCGCTGGAGAAAATACTTCGCTTCAATCTCAACGGAGGAACCGACTATGTTGTGAAGGGTATTCTTAAAGACATCCCGCAGAATTCACATTTTACATTCAGTTTCGTTATTCCGTTTGAAAGCACCCGCAACCCGGATACTAACTGGGACTTCAGCAGCTTTTATACCTATGCGAGATTGAAACCCGGCTCCGATCCACAGGCATTATTAGCTGGCGTCACCAGGTTATTCAAAGAGCATCGTCCTGCGAGTATCGATGAGTACCATGTGCAAAAACTGACCGACATTCATCTTCGATCACACCTCAAATGGGAGTTGGCTTCCAATGGAGATATTGACTATGTGAGAATACTGGTTGTCATCACGATCTTTATCCTGTTCATTGCGGGCATCAACTACATTAATCTCACGACGGCCAATTCTGTGAAGCGTGCGAAAGAAGTTGGTGTGCGAAAAGTTACCGGCGCCGGAAGATATACTCTCGTAAGGCAGTTCATTGCAGAGTCGGTTATCATCGCCTTCGTTGCTCTTGGTTTTTCGATCATTCTCGTTAGCCTTGTGTTGCCCGCAGCAGGTGATCTGATCGGTCAGGATCTTTCGAATTTAATGGCCGATAGTGCAACGATCAACTACGTGCTGCCATTGTGTGCACTTGTGTTCGGGGTGTTATCCGGACTTTACCCTGCAATTTACATCTCATCGTTCGATCCGTTGAAGGTCCTCAAAGGAAACTTCTATCATTCAACGTTCGGTCAGTATTTGAGAAAAGGATTGGTGGTGTTCCAGTTCGCGATCTCCACGATCCTGATCATAGGTGCGCTCACGATCTACAGGCAGGTGGCTTTCATGAAAGAAAAGGAACTTGGTTTCAATAAAGAACATATCATGCTCCTTCCCAATGTCCGGGGTGGAGTGGGGACAACCTTAAAGCAGGGCGACAAGTTTGAAGAGATCCGTCAGCTTCCTGGTGTGATCGACATTGCGCGGGCGGATGGTGTGCTTGGTTTCGATAACTCTGTGAACGGTGTAGCCGTACCTGGCGGAAATCATATAACGTTGAATTTTCTTCGTGCCGATTATTCGTTTCTTCCTGTTATGGGTGTTGATTTCAAGGAAGGACGAAATTTCTCTGAGAGTTTTGTTTCCGACAGCGCGGCAATCATATTGAATGAGACTGCGATTCGTGAGCTCGGTATTTCGGAGCCCGTGATCGGTCGCAAGGTTGATTGGGACGATGCGGCGGGAATGACGCGGCGTGTAACGATCATTGGTGTTGTGAAAGATTTTCACTTTCGCTCGTTTCGTGAGGTCATACAGCCTTTCGGTTTTATTCTCGAGGTCGGCAACGGCAGCACATTTTTCCTAAAGCTGAACGCGCGCGATCTGTCGTCAACTATCGACGGCATCCGCAAAGTGTGGCTTGCTTATACCCCTGACCATCCGTTCAACTATACTTTCCAGGACGATCATGTGGCTCGTTTCACTATCAACGATGCAAGGTTTGGAAAACTGTTTACCTTCTTTACGGCACTTGCCATCGTTATTGCCTGCATGGGATTGTATGGTCTCGTGATCTCGATAGGTGAGGCCCGCACCAAAGAGATCGGCGTGCGAAAAGTTCTTGGAAGCTCGGTGTTTGGAATACTTCGGCTGCTGTCGTTCGACTTTGTTAAGCTGATATCGATCGCGTTTGTACTTGCGTGCCCGGTGTCGTGGTTTGCAATGAATAACTGGCTGAGCTCATTTGCCTACAGGGCCACACCTGGGGTGGAGATTTTTCTTCTAACCGGATTATTTACATTGCTGATTGTAATAGTGACCGTCGGATTTCGCACGTTCAGAATAGCGAGCGCTAATCCCACCAATGCCTTGCGAAGCGAATAAGTTATTTTGCTATCCCTCTTTCATAACCTCCTTTATCTTCTTCACTATCTCCGGCGTCACCTCTTTCACACCATGCACCGTCTTGGCGTGCTCGGCCGCCATCGTAAGCGCTTCTTGTTCCGTTTTTGCTTTTATGACCCCATTGCAGTCAAAGCCGACATCACGGCAGCGAATTACTTTTCCCATTATTATTTATAGTTTGATTTCAATACGTAAACATCCTGTCCGACTCAATCGACAGATCCAGCAAAACTTTCGGTAACGCAAACACCGCGCTCTTATCCTTCAGGTCTGCCTCTGTCACCCCGCGCCCTTTACTCGACATTCCCGACAGGTAGATCTTGCCCCCGGCGCTCCTGAGCGCATCAAAATGTTCACGAAGCTTGCCGGTACCCAATCCTGCCAGGTTGTCAAGCACGTCGGTACGGATCAACTGCACCGCATCGCCTGCAAGGAACAAGCTCACTGTATGTCCCTCGTCAATTGCAGTCTTCGCGACAAGGAATGCCAACGCAGCCTTCGTCGGATTTTCCGGGCCGCTGGTTACGTGAATAAGGATCTTCATTTTTCGATCGGGTGTATTTTGGGCAATAGCGATGTGCTGGCCAACAGCAAGTGCTGCCGCCATGACAATGAATTTTATCATTGGGTTAGCGTTTACTCAATAATACAAATGGAATCGGGCAGAAGCGTGTATCAAAAGATACAGAAGCGAAAATTATTCTAGCAAAATATATCCGCGGTGAAGCGTTAGCTTCTTCTCTTTCTCGAGTTGCTTCAAAATCCTTGAAACCACCACCCTGGTCGTGCCCAATTCGTTGGCAAGATCCTGATGCGAGATCGTGATCTTTTTTGACTGGGTTGTGGTAGCCTGTTCTGCCAGGTATTGACGCGCCCTGACATGGATAGGCTTGAACGCGACATCGCCGAATGAATTCAAAAGCTCATCGTAGCGGTTCTTGAAAGTACTGATGATATAACGATTCCACGAAGGGTACTTTAATTGCCACGGTGAGATCATTTTTGCCGGAAGCACAAGGATTTCGGTAGGCTCAACTGTAATTCCGTTAGCCGTGCTGTTGTAGTCGAAATACGCGGAGCTCAGCGATCATACACGTCTGACGCGGGCCCACATAATACAATAGGATCTCGCGGCCATCGCGTTGTTGATACACACGGATCTTCCCGCTCACCACGATCGGGAGGAAGTCGAGATATTGTCCTTCTTTGATAAGTGTGGCGCCCTTGCCAGCGCGGATGAGCTTGCCGCTCGCTAGTATTTCTTCCCGGAGTTCTTTTTCCGTGAACACATTTAAGCTCTTGAAAAGATCGTGGGAGAGTTCCATAGCCAACTAATTTTCTATCCTAATTTAAGACAAACCGGCATAGTTTTTATAGTAAGATAAATCATGGAAAACGTGAAACTGCTTGTGGTGTACTATAGTTCGACAGGGGCTAACCGTCAGCTTGCACAATGGGCAGTTGAAGGTGCGAGGATGGAAGGCGCTGACGTAAAACTTACGAGAGTTAAAGAGACGGCGCCGGAAGAGTCGATCAAAGAGAACGCAGCGTGGGAAAAAAATTACCGGGCAACAATTCAAATACCAGAAGTCACGCTGGAAGATCTTGAATGGGCCGACGCAATCATTTTCAGTGCACCAACACGTTATGGAAGTGTTCCTTCACAGATGAGGAACTTCCTGGATACTACCGGAAGTCTTTGGGTCGAGAATAAACTCGCAAACAAAGTCGTGTCCGCGATGTCGAGCGCAATCAATCCACATGGCGGACAAGAAGCAACGATACTCTCTTTGTATACCACGATGTATCATTGGGGTTGTATCGTTGCTGCTCCAGGTTATACCGATCCTGCTCAGTTTAATGCAGGCGGTAATCCTTATGGAGTAAGTGCCTCGGTCGACTATGATGGAAAGATCAAAGAAGACCCCGAAGCTATTCGGAAAGCAGTGTATCACCAGGCTCGTCGCACAGTGAACATTGCCAAATGGGTAAGAAGTGGAGAGTTACAGGAAGCTTAACCAAAATCAGATCGTTATGAAAAAAGTGTCAGCTATACCGGCGGGATTTCATACCGTTACTCCTCACCTTGTGGTGGATGGAGCCGACGAATTTCTTGAGTTTGTTAAGAAGGCTTTCAATGGCCAGGTAGTGGGCGATGTGCATCGTACACCTGACAACCAGGTGATGCACGCCACAGTCAAAATCGGTGATTCTATGGTTATGGTCGCCGATACCATGGACGACATGAAAGCAGAACGTGCTATGTTGTATTTATATCTCGAAAATGCCGACAATATCTATAAGCAGGCAATTGCGGCTAAGGCCGAATCCATCCAGGAACCGAGAGACGAATTCTATGGCGACCGCACCTCGGCGGTTAAGGATCGTTGGGGCATCAAATGGTGGATCGCGACGCATATTGAAGACATAAGCTCCGATGAGCTTATGCGCCGCGCCAAAGCAAAAGCCGAAGAACAGGCAGTGGCACGCTAGTTTGACCGCACTCAGTGCGTCAAGTATTTTCCGCAATTCATCATGAGACCTCGCTATATTATATATAATAGTATAGTTTGGTCTCATGTTGCGGAATCACCTTAAAATTGCGTGGCGTAATCTCCTTCATCAACGCCAGTACACAGCAATCAATATCACAGGACTTGCGACGGGCATGTGTTGCTGTATTTTCATCACGCTCTACGTCCGCGATGAAACCAGCTACGACCAGTATCATTCCGCTGCCGACCGGATATTTCGCATAACACGTGTAGAGACAAATTCCGACGGACAGTCCGACCATCATGCCCGTACTGTCAAGGCGGTGGCCTACACGCTCCGTCGCCAACTCCCGGAAGTAGAAGCGGCAGCCACGATCTTACAGTCACGTCAACTCGTCTTGCAGCGCGGAGACAACCAGTTCTACGAAAGCCGGGTGTACGAAGCAGATCACAATTTATTCGAGGTGTTTGATTTTCCTTTCGTGAAAGGATCGAAAAGTACCGCACTGCGATCACAGTTGTCTATTGTTATCACCGAGTCGATGGCAAAGAAATATTTCGGAACCGAAGATCCCATGGGTAAACCGATCCGTGTCGAGAACACGGAGATGTTCGTTGATGGTGTCGTGAAGGACGTTCCCTCAAATTCTCATTTCCATTTCGACTTCCTGATCCCGTTAAGGACTTTCGAAACAGAGCACGACACACATTGGCTTGGCATGAGGGGATACCATACCTACGTGCGACTTTACGAGAACGCCAACCCGGCAACGTTCGAATCCAATCTTCGCACTCATGCGAAAGAGAACGATCCAAAATCTACCGACCAGTATTTTATTCAAAAGCTAACCGACATCCATCTTACTTCGAAGTTGAAAGGGGAGCTCGGGGAGAATGGTGATGAAGCCACGATCAAAGTATTGGGAAGCATTGCGTTTATCGTTATCCTGGTAGCTTGCATCAACTACGTAAATCTCGCGACAGCACGATCGATCAAGCGGGCGAAAGAAGTCGGTGTGAGAAAAACTTCCGGCGCACGAAGAGACGACCTCATCGCGCAATTCCTCACAGAGTCGGTGGTAACATCAACGCTGTCGTTTGTGTTTGCCGTTATCCTGTTGGTGATCTTTTTGCCGTCATTCAATCAACTGACGGGCAAAGAATTTGAGATCCTGGTCAGCGATCTCCTGGTAGCACTCGGAGCATCATTTGTTATTGGTTTCATATCCGGCCTCTACCCATCGCTATACCTGTCGTCACTCAACCCGGTCAAAGCAATTCCTTCGTCACGACGCGGGTTACGAAAATCGCTTGTCGTCTTGCAATTTGTGATATCGATCGGGCTGCTGATCGGCACAATCACCATTGTCCGGCAAATGAACTATATCATCAATAAATCCCCGGGTTTCGATAAAGACCTGGTGATCGTGATTACCAACGCGGGTCGGATAAAGGGCCGCGAAGCAATCGAGCAGCGCATCGAACAACTCGCAGGTGTCGAAACCGTTGGTGCTTCGACCACGATGCCCGGCCAGCCAGGATGGACTAGCAATATCCGCGCAGACTTCGCCCAGTCGGATCGGATGATCAACTTCTCGCAGATCGATTACGAATACCTCGACGCGATGGGCATTAATATTGTCGATGGTCGGAATTTCTCCCGCGACTTTCCCACCGACACGATCAACAACATTATCATAAACGAAACCGCGGTGCGTGAGCTTAACCTCACCAACCCTGTGGGTCAGCGAATGATATGGCACGAAGGCGGTCCCGATACAGTGCTTTACGGAACTGTGGTCGGTGTCGTGAATGATTTTCACTATGCCTCATTCCACGAGCCCATTCAACCGTTTGCTTTTTTGATACGAAACAGTTTTTTTGTTGAGCACGACTTCACCTCGCGATTGTTTGTGAAGACGTCGGGTGTAAGTCACTCCGAAATTATTCCTCAACTTGAAGCAATATGGAAAAAGCTCGTTCCCGGCCGGCCCTTCACTTACCTGTTCATGGACGACAGCTTCAGAGAATGGCACGCACCCGAACAGAAATTCAAGAAAGTATTCACACTCTTAACAGGCCTGTCGCTTTTTATTGCCGCGATCGGGTTATTTGCGCTGGTCGCATTTGTTTCCGAACAACGCAGGAAAGAGATCGGGATTAGAAAGGTGATGGGAGCATCTGTATCAAATATTGTGGTGATGATCAATAAAGAGTTTATGCTCCTCATCGCTATCGCAGTTATAGTCGCAACACCCCTCGCCTGGTATTTTGCAGGTAAGTGGTTGCAAAATTTTGCTTATCACGCGAACCTCGAGTGGTGGATATTCGCCCTTGCAGGGTCGATCACGCTTGTCATAGCGGGAATCTCGACCGCTTATCAGTCATTCAGGGCATCGATCGCAAATCCTGTCGATAGTATCAGGACAGAGTGATAGGTTTATAAACCTAAGTTCGCGTTTCATGAAGAAAGTACTGTTCATAGCGCTCATGATGTTGCCCCTGATCACTTCGGCGCAGCTCCGTCAGCGTCGTGCTGTTGAAGTGCTTGGAGGTGCTGCTGTAAATAATGGCGCCGGTGGTTACAACCTGGCCCTGTCGCTTGGGCCACAATGGGAACATTTCGCGGTTGGCTCATACATGTCATTCATCAGTACCCCTTCGAATAAATTTTGGAACTTCACCATCGCAGGTTTGCAGATGAAAGTTCTTGCGGGTAACGATCAGATCAGACCATATGGGGTATTCGGTTTCGGCCTTTTCAACTTTCAGGGTATCAACGATAAGATCAATATGCGCACAGCCTCATTCGATCTCGGTGCAGGTATCGACAAACCAATGAAGAATGGCAATGGTTTTCTTGTCGACGGTCGTTGGAAATGGCTTGTCGATTATGCGGGAAAGCGCGAGACCATCGGGGTTCTTACATTGAGCGTGGGGCTCCGGTTCTAATTTCACATCACAGTATCGTGTTTTCACGATACTCATTCACCGCACATACAATTTATATGTCCTAAATCTTACATGCGCCTTGTCGTTCGCTTCTCAGTATTTAACTTCTGAGAAAACTTAGGTGTCAATGTCTCTTGAACGAAAAATTCTATTTGGTTTTATCGGCTGTGCTGTTGTGATGACGGCGGTGGCGTTCTATTCTTTTCGAAACAGTGCCAAGCTCGTCGACACAAACGAGTGGGTCAATCATACCCACGAAGTCTTGTATGAGTTCGAACAGGTGTTAGCCGCCACGATAGACGGGGAGACCGGCATGAGGGGATATGTAATTGCCGGGAGAGAGGAATTTCTTGAGCCCTTCACGGAGTCGAAGGGACGCCTGCAGCAACACCTCAGCCTGGTCACCAACCTGACTGTCGATAACCCGACGCAACAACAAAACATTCTACGCCTCCGCGGGAGCATAGATGCAGCGACCACGTGGCGTAACAATGTGATCGATACATATAAAAAGGATCCAGCTGAAGCACGCAGTATCGTCTCGGCGGCAGAGGGAAAGAGACTACAGGACCGGATCCGTGCCGACATCGCCGTTTGTCGTCAGCTGGAGAATACCCTTTTGTCGGAAAGAAAAGCTGAAAGTGATCGTGACACGAAATTTTTTTATGGGGTGTTTATCGCGTTGTTGGTTGTGATAGGCATCGTGCTGGCTGTTGTTTACGGTATCATTCGATTCAACCTTCGGGTTATCAAGAAAGCAGAGGAAGACAGCGCCCAAAAGAACTGGCTGCTCGCCGGGAGTGTCGAGTTGAATGAAAAGGTCCGGGGCGAGAAGGATGATAACCTTGTGGCCAGTGAAGCCGTGGCACACTTATGTACATACCTGAAGGCACAGGTTGGTGTGATGTACCTTGCGAATGGCACGCACCTGCAACTGGCTGGCAGTTACGCGTACGACGTCCGCAAGCAGAACAAGCAGGTTATCGAGATTGGCGAAGGCCTGGTCGGCCAGGCTGCAGCAGAGAAACGAATGATCATCTTCACGGAAGTTCCTTCCGACTACATGGCAATCAGCTCAGGTCTCGGTCATGTTGTACCGAAAACACTTGTGGTGCTTCCACTTGTGTTGAACGACGTTGTGCGAGGCGTGATCGAGATCGGCGCTACTCGTGACTTCAATACGCTCGACATGCAGCTTCTCAAGATCGTATCCGAAAATCTTTCGGTGGTGATCGCAGCCGCTCAATCACGGACCAGGCTGAAGGAGCTTCTTGAAGAAACGCAGCGACAGGCCGAAGAGCTCGAAGCACAGCAGGAAGAGCTCAAGCAGACCAACGAAGAACTCCAGGAAAAAACCGGGTTGCTGGAACGATCAGAAGCCGAGCTGAAAGCACAGCAGGAGGAGCTTCAGCAGAGCAATGAGGAACTCGAAGAGAAGGCGAATCTGCTCGAAGATCAGAAAAGGAAAATGGAAGGAGCGAAGGCAGAGATCGAGACGAAGGCCCGTGAGCTGGAGGCAACCAGCAAGTACAAATCTGAATTCCTGGCAAACATGTCGCACGAGCTACGGACGCCTCTTAACAGTATCCTGATCCTTTCGCAAATTCTTTCTGAGAACAAGAACAATACGTTTGTCGAAAAGGAAGTGCAGTTTGCAACGAATATTCACAACTCGGGCACCGATCTGCTCAACCTCATCAACGAGATCCTCGATCTGTCGAAAGTTGAGTCGGGCAAGATGGAACTTGAGATCACCGAGTTCCCGATTTCCGAAGTGGTCGACGACATCGATCGTATGATACCCGAGATGGCGAAGAGCAAACAGATCGACTTCGAAATTGCAACACACGACCTGGATGCGCGCGTGCTTTCTTCCGATCGCCAGCGCGTTCAACAGATCCTTCGCAACCTGTTGTCGAATGCATTGAAGTTTACGCCAAAAGGTGGAAAGGTGACATTGGATATCAGCGAAGCGCACAATGTGACGTTCCGTCGCGATGAGTTGAAGTCGAAGCCTGGTGTGCTTGCGTTTGCTGTAAAGGATACAGGTATCGGTATTCCCAAAGACAAGCTGGGAATTATCTTCGAAGCATTTCAACAGGTAGACGGCTCGACCAAGCGCAAGTACGGTGGAACTGGCTTGGGCTTGTCGATAAGCCGTGAGCTTGCCGCTGTACTCGGCGGCGAGATCCATGTTCACAGCGAGATGGAAAAGGGCAGCACGTTTACGCTTTATCTTCCTTCCAATGCGGAGGTGAAGAAAGTAGCAGTAAAAGAAAAGACACCGGAACCGCTTACGGAAGCCGAGGCTCCATTTGCCGTTGAGGATGAAGGTATCGATGATCGTGGCAGCATTAATGAAAGTAGCCGCACGATACTGATCATGGAGGATGACCCCGCTTTTGCAAAGGTGTTGCTCGATTTCGTTCGTGAAAGAAATTATAAGGGTGTGATCGCTTACCAGGGAAATACCGGCTTGAGCTACGCACGTCATTATAAACCCGACGCCATCATGCTCGACATGAAGCTGCCGGTGATGGATGGGGTAGAGGTACTTAAACAATTAAAGAACGACCCTGAGCTTCGTCACATTCCCGTACAGATCATTTCGGGTTACGACAAGAAGAAAGAAGGGATGGAGCTTGGCGCGTTCGATTACATCAAAAAGCCCGTCACCCAGGAAGTGCTTTGGAAAGCATTCGACAAGATCGAAAGTTTCGTGAGCCGGAAGATCAAACATCTTTTGGTAGTTGAAGACGACAAGCTTCACAACAATGCCGTAAAAGAACTTATTGGAAACGGCGATGTGAAGTGTTTCTCCGCGTATTCCGGAAAGGAAGCTTACGATACCCTTGTTACCAATTCATTCGACTGCGTTATCCTCGACCTGGGTCTTCCCGATATGACCGGCTTCGACCTGCTGGAGATGATCCGCAAGAATCCTGATCTCGGCCAGGTACCGATCGTTGTATACACCGGCAAGGATCTCACCAAGGAGGAAAATTCACGCCTCGAAAAACTTGCGAAGACCGTTGTGCTTAAAACAGCATTTTCGAATGAGCGACTTCTCGACGAGGTGATGTTGTTCCTGCACCGCGTGGAATCCAGGCTGCCGAAGGAAAAGCAGAATATTATTCGCAAGCTTCATCGCACCGACGAAGTTTTGCGCGGCAAGAAAGTCCTGGTTGTCGACGACGACATTCGAAACGTGTACTCGCTTACGAACGCGCTCGAACCGGAGGGCATGAATTGCATTACAGCCGGCAATGGTATCGAAGCGCTTAAAGCCCTGGAGCAAAATCATATCGACATAGTTTTGATGGACGTGATGATGCCCGAAATGGACGGCTACGAGGCAACGCGTGAGATCCGGAAGATAGAGAAGTTCAAGAAGCTGCCCATCATAGCGCTGACGGCCAAAGCCATGAAAGGCGATCGGGAGAAATGCCTGGCAGTAGGTATGTCAGATTACATTTCGAAGCCGTTGAATGTCGACAGGCTGTTGTCGTTGATGCGGGTGTGGTTATACCATTGATGAAATGATCACGATCGAATCGGAAGAACTGAAGCACATGCTGGAAGCTGTTCGGGCCGTTTACGGTTACGACTTTACCGACTATGCCGAAGTGTCCGTGAAGCGTCGGGTCACTAGTTTCATGGGAAATCGCAAGCTCACTTCCGTCCAGGTCCTTCAAAGGATGCTTCTCTCGGACGACAAGTTGTTCGAAGAATTTATTCGTGAGATCTCTGTCACGGTAACGGAGATGTTCCGCGACCCGACGTTTTATAAAGCGATCCGTGAAAAAGTCATTAAGCGCCTGAAAACATATCCGTTCGTCAAGATATGGCTTGCGGGTTGCGCAACGGGTGAAGAAGTTTACTCGCTTTCAATTTTATTGAAAGAGGAGGGTATACTTAACCGTTCTGTGATCTATGCAACCGATATCAACCAGCGGTCGTTGCAACTGGCGAAGGAGGGGATTTACCCATTGGAATACATGAAGAACTATACGATCAACTATCAGCAAGCGGGCGGGACTGGAAATTTTTCGGATTACTATATAGCGAAGTATGGGTCTGCGATATTCGACCAGGGTTTACGTGAGAATGTCGTGTTCTCGTCCCACAACCTTGCTACAGACAAGTCTTTCAACGAATTTCACATGGTGATGTGCAGGAACGTATTGATCTATTTCAACCAGCAACTCCAGAGTCGCGTGATCGGTTTGTTTCACGACAGCCTGGTGCAATTCGGGTTTCTTGGATTAGGGAACAAAGAGTCATTGCTGTTTGCTGCAAATCAAAAAGACTTCGTGGAAGTCGACAGGAAGGAAAGACTTTTTATGAAAGCATAGGTATCGGGTATGGACGATCGTTCAAATTATGGAGCTGTGGTGATCGGTACCTCGGCGGGCGGCCTGAACGCCCTTACACAACTGCTTACAGCGTTGCCTTACGATTTCCCGTTGCCGGTGATGATCGTGCAGCATCGTTCGAAGGACGAGCGAGGTTTATTGGAGGAAGTACTGCAGGAAAAATGTAAGATCGAAGTGCGACAGGCTAACGAAAAGGAACCCATCAGCGGCGAGACCGTTTACATTGCGCCGCCGGATTATCATCTTCTTGTGGAAAGAGACCGGACGTTTTCTTTAACTACTGATGCAAAGGTGAACTTTAGCCGACCCTCGATAGATGTACTGTTTGAAACAGCCGCAGAAGTCTACCGAAGTAAGCTCGTTGGTATCATTCTGACAGGAGCAAACGACGATGGGAGTAATGGGATCAAGATGATCAGGAATTTTAATGGTTTCACCATCGCGCAGGACCCGAAGGAGGCCGAGTTTCCTGCGATGCCCCTGGCCGCCATCAAGACCGGTTCGATACAAAGCATTCTTAATTTAACTAACATAACAAACTTCCTGCTTAGCCAGGTAACAGCGAGGCCATGAGTCAACCGATATCCACCATACTTCTTGTCGACGACCGGCCCGCGAACATCCTGGCGCTCGAGCAAATGCTCGAAAAGAAGGACCGTGCGTTTCTCAAGGCCTCGTCGGGTGATGAAGCGCTGAAGTATGCACTCAACAGTCAGATCGATCTCATCATTCTCGATGTCCAGATGCCAAAGATGGACGGGTTTGAAGTTTCACAGATCCTCAAGTCAAACTATCGCACAAAGGAAATACCGATCATTTTTGCTTCGGCAGAGATGAAGGAACATCACTCGATCATGAAAGGATTTGAGGAAGGTGCAGTCGACTATCTTTTCAAGCCACTCGATCCGGAGATCACACGCGCCAAGGTTGCGGTGCTGCTCAAGCTGCAGATGCAGAAGAAAGAACTAATCGAAAAGAATGCGTCGCTCGAACGTGCAGCTTTATTGATCAACAACTCGGCAGATATCATAGGCATCGTGGATGCACCAACAATGAAGTTTGAGCAGATCAACCCGGCATTTACGAACATACTGGGCTACCAGCCCGACGAGATATATGGCGCGAAGATCGATTCTTTTATCCTTGAAGACGATCGGTCTGTTTTGAAAGACGTTCGCCATTCATTTGAAACCCGCGTTTACTGTAAAGACCGAAGCATCAAGTGGCTGCAGTGGAATATTGTCGCCAAGGATAACAAATGGTTCGTCAACGCACGCGACATCACACAGATCATGCAGCTCAACAACGACCTCCAGAGCAATGTGCTGCAGCTTGAAAGCACGAACAAAGAGCTTGAGTCGTTTTCTTATTCTGTGTCGCACGACCTGCGCTCGCCACTTCGTTCGTTAATGGGGTACTCGCAGATCCTGGGAGAGGATTATTCCGAAATACTCGGCGACGAAGGCAAGCGGCTACTGACGGTTATCCAGCGGAATGCCTTGAAGATGAACTCGCTGATCGACGACCTGTTGGAGTTCTCGCGGCTCGGCAAGAAAGAGCTGGGCCGGCAGGTTGTCGACATGAAAGCGATCGTCGAAAATCTTGTCAGCGAGGTTAATTCTACTGCAAAACAGCCTGTAGTTTTTAATGTCGATGAGATCCCCTCTGCGCAAGCGGATCTTGCACTGATCACGCAGGTGTGGACCAACCTGATCTCTAATGCAGTGAAATATTCGGGTAAGAAAAGCAACCCGGTTGTTAGCGTAAGTTCCTACCCGGAGAATGGACACACTGTGTACGTGGTTAAAGATAACGGTGCAGGCTTCGAGATGAGTTATGCCGACAAACTCTTCGGAGTGTTTCAAAGGCTTCACAAGCAGGAAGATTTCGAAGGAACAGGCATCGGCCTTGCGATCATCCACAGGGTGATCACACGTCATGGTGGAAAGGTGTGGGCAGAAGGGAAAGTAGATGAGGGCGCTACGTTTTACTTTTCGCTGCCTGACTAGTCATTCCTGCAGCTTGGGGTGGGAATCCCACTGAACAAGCCTATCTTTACTTTATGTTGGACATAGTTATCGAAGCCCGTAAAGCATCGATCGCAGCCGGGATGGACGTGCGGCGAATCCTTCCGTTCCGCCTCCGGCGCATGGTTGGTCCTTTTATCTTTATGGATCATGCTGGCCCTGTCGACATTGTTCCAACTACCGCCCGGTCGATGGATGTGTTGCCCCATCCGCACATAGGGTTATCGACGGTTACGTATTTGTTTGGCGGAGAAGTAACTCATCGCGACAGTCTTGGTGTGCAACAGGTGATAAAACCTGGTGAGGTCAACTGGATGACTGCGGGTCGTGGCATTTCACACTCCGAGCGATTCGAAGATCCGGCGGTCCTTGCTGGAGGAACTTTGGAGATGTTGCAGACATGGGTTGCGTTGCCGGAGAAAGATGAAGAGCAGCTCCCGACGTTTAATAACTATAAACCTGGTGCGCTCCCGGTCTTTACTGATCGTGGAGTTTGGATGCGACTGATTGCAGGGAATGCTTTCGGGTTGCGGAATGATGTGAAGACACATTCGCCGTTGTTTTACCTGCATGTGATACTGGATGCAAATACAACATTCGGACTTCCGAAAGAACATTCGGAAAGAGCTATTTACATTGTGAAAGGGAGTATTGAAGTTGGGGGAAGGACGTACGGGCAGGGGCAGATGTTGGTGTTCACGAAGGGTGTCGATCCGCAGGTGGTGTCGAAGGAAGCAACGACGTTGATGTTGCTTGGTGGTGAGCCGTTGGGAGAGAGATTTATCTGGTGGAATTTTGTTTCGTCGCGGAGGGAGAGAATAGATCAGGCGAAGGCGGATTGGAAGGCGGGGAGGATTGTGTTGCCTCCGAACGATAATCATGAGTTTGTGCCGCTGCCGGAAGACAAGTCCAGGCCGTCATCGAGTCCGCCATCACCTCAAGCACTATCTTAAAAATTAATAGTTATGCCTTATCCCATCTTCGAAAAATGGAAATCCAATAAACCCACCGTCAACATCTTCCTGCGTATCCCCTCCGGCTTCATCGCGGAGCTCGTTAGCCACACCGACCTCGACGCCATCACCCTCGACCTTCAGCACGGTCTCGTCGAGCTCGAGCACTCGTTGCCGATGCTCCAGGCCATGAACAAAGAAAAATTCCCGATGGCCCGCATCGCCGCAAATGATCCCGCCGCCATCATGAAACTTCTCGATATCGGTGCTAAAGGAATTATTTGTCCCATGATCAACACCGCCGCCGAAACCGAGAAGTTCGTGCAGGCATGTTACTATCCGCCCGTAGGTGTTCGGAGCTTCGGCCCCATCCGTGCAAACCTTCCCGCCCGAAGCACATACATGCAGGACTATAAGAACGACATCATTACGTTCGCCCAAATTGAAACACGCGAGTCTCTCGAGAACCTCGAAGAGATCGCGGCTGTAAAAAATCTTTCTGGCTTATACGTTGGCCCTTATGATCTTAGTATCAGCCTGGGCATGACCAAAATGGCCGACTTCTCCGATCCGACATTCATGGATCACATAAAACGAGTTCTTGCCGTTGCGAAGAAACATAATCTCATTACCGCTATCCAGGCATATAAGGAAGACGAAGCCGCAATGCTTGCGAACATGGGCTTCAACATGGTTACCCCGATCGATGAAAGTGCCGTGTTGTTGCAAGGCGTAAAAGACAAGCTTGAACGGGTGAAGAGTAAAATTCAGGTGAAATGAAGAGGAGAGAGTTCATCACTCAATCAACAATTGCTGTACTTGCGGCGGGCACACCTGCGTTCACTCTTCAAAATGAGAACAGGTTGCCAATGTGGCGCGGGTTCAACTTACTTGATTTCTTCTCTGCCGACCCATCGAATCCCCGACTCCAGACAAGTGAAGATCACTTCAGGTGGATGAGCGACTGGGGTTTTAACTTCGTTCGCATCCCGCTCGCCTATCCCGCGTACATCAATATCGACAGAACGAAGAACATTACCGCGGAAGATACTTATAAGATAGACAACAAGGCTGTCGACAAGATCGATGCCCTTGTTCGCCTTGCGATGAAGTATAAGATGCATGTGAGTCTGAACCTCCATCGCGCTCCTGGATATTGCATTAATGCTGGTTTCAACGAACCGTTCAATCTCTGGAAAGATCAGGCTGCGCAAGATGCATTCTGTTTTCACTGGAGCATGTGGTCGAAGCTCTATCGTTCGGAATCGAAAGACAAGATAAGTTTCGATCTGTTGAATGAGCCAAGTATGCGTGAGGATATGAACGATCAACACTCGAAACACTCTACAGTTCCCGGGGAGTTGTATCGCAAGATCGCCATCGCTGCCTCCGATGCCATCCGCAAGCAGAATAAAGAACGGATCATAATCGCCGACGGAAACAATGTTGGCAATAGTGTTATCCCCGAGATCGTCGATCTAAATATTTCTCAAAGCTGTCGCGGGTACAACCCCGGGATTATTTCTCACTACAAAGCTCCCTGGGCGATGAAAGACATCAACAACCTGCCCGAACCGAAGTGGCCAGGCCAGGTTGGCGATCAATACCTGGGTCGTGAGATGCTGGAAAAATACTATAAGCCGTGGATCGAGTTAGCTCCGAAGGTCGGAGTGCACTGCGGTGAGTGCGGTTGCTGGAACAAGACTCCCCACGACGTGTTCCTCGCATGGTTCGGCGATGTGCTTGATATACTGACGTCGAACAAGATCGGCTATTCCCTTTGGGAGTTCGAAGGATCGTTTGGTCTCATAAACTCTGGCCGCACCGACGTCCAATACGAAGGCTGGTACGGCCAGGACCTGGATTGGAGACTTCTCGATCTGCTGAGAAAATATTCCTAGGCCATCAATGTCAATATCACTGCTGCTATCGTTACCATACCCAGGTGGTATCCTGTATTGATAAAGAAAAATTTCCATGACCTGCGTTCCCATGCTACCGTGTTGAGATCGGTAGGCAGGTAAAACCCGAGCCACGTGAAAAAGGCCGCATTGAAAATGATAAAACCTGCCGACATATTCTTCATCTCGGGCACAAATGACCATGCCCAGTTGTTGTTAGCAAATACGAATGCCATGAGGAAATTTCCGATCACGTTCATGATAAGTCCTTTGGCGAGCGAACCGGCAGGTGGTGGACCAGTTACGTCGATACCCTGCTCTTTGGCCCACGCTTTGCCAAACAGGGGAGTGTACCAGAGAAAGCCGAAAAAGAAGTTTGCGACAGTGGCTACTATAACAGCCCAAATGTTTATAGATTCCATAAGAAGAGGGGGTTTAGGATAGATAAATTTAGAAAAAATGACCGGAGAATTCAGTAATTATAGTCGCCTGCAAACAGTTGGAGAAGAGATAGCAAATGCGATCAGTCACGGTATTGGTGTTCTTGCCGCAATCGCCGTTACCCCATTCCTCATCATCAAAGCGATACCCCTGGGAGGAGGCGCAATTACCGGCGCAGCAATTTTCGGGGCAAGTATGATTATCCTGTATGCTTCGTCAGCGATCTATCATTCACTTCCGCAATGCAAGGCGAAGACGATCTTTCGTTTACTCGATCATGCTGCAATTTTTCTTTTGATCGCCGGCACGTATACGCCATTCACTTTAAGTGTGCTGCAAGGAGCCTGGGGATGGACATTGTTTGGGCTGATCTGGGGACTTGCCGTTGTCGGTATTATTTTGAAAACGGTCAGGATGCACGGCAATAGCAAGCTGTCGATCGGTCTGTACCTGGCCATGGGCTGGCTTGCTGTGTTTGCGGTAAGACCCCTTTACTATTCAATGCCCACGTGGGGACTGATCTGGATCCTGGCCGGAGGCGTGATGTACTCGGGTGGTGTGTTGTTCTTCGCGTACGATCACAGGATGAAGTTCAATCATTTTATCTGGCACTTATTCGTTCTTGCAGGAACTGCATGTCACGTGATCGCGGTATTTCAATATGCGTTTGCGATCAATCACTTGCGATAAGTGCTGAACACCATGTCCTTTTCTTTCTTGTGAC
>DASRSO010000101.1:0-24278 GCA_035656375.1 Cyclobacteriaceae bacterium
ACATCTTGTGAAACGCCAATACAAAAGCTGAAAACCGGGACCTGGCGCGGCGTGTTGCACATGCAAGACAGGGAGCTGCCCTTCACTTTCAGGGTAACCAATGATACGGTATATCTGCAGAACGCAGGCGAAGAGATCCTCCTCGACGAAATTAAATATACAGGTGATACAGTCGAAATGATGCTCCATATCTTCGATGCATCGCTGAAAGCCAGGATCGATGGCGATAAACTTTCAGGCACGTTCGTTAAGTATTATGCGCCTCAAACCAACATTCCATTCACGGCAACATTTGGCGACAATTATCGCTTCACTAAAGAAGCAGGTACGCCATCGGTAGACTATACAGGCACGTATCAAATACTTTTCAAAACTGAAAAGGAGAGTTATCCATCCGTTGGTGTTTTCAAACAGGATGGGAGTCATGTTACAGGATCTTTCCTCACTCCTACTGGCGACTATCGTTTCCTTGAAGGAAGTGTTATCGACAACAAACTTAACCTTAGCACCTTTGATGGGAATCATGCTTACCTCTTCGTTGCAGCCTTCGAAGGAGACAGTTTGAAGGGTGACTACTATGCAGGCAAGAGCTCGCACGAAACATGGGGTGGTGTGAAGAATCCCAACGCGGCGATGCCCGATGCTGAGGCACTCACATTCCTGAAGCCCGGTTTTGAAAAACTTGAATTCAGTTTCCCCGATCTGAACGGCAACAAGGTTTCACTGAGTGACGAAAAGTTTAAAGACAAAGTCGTGATCCTGCAGATCTTTGGAACCTGGTGCCCCAACTGTATGGATGAGACGAAATACCTCGCACCCTGGTACCGCGCGAACAAAGACCGGGGCGTCGAAATACTCGGTCTTGCTTACGAAAGGAAAGACGACTTCAATTATGCGAAACAGAGGATCGAAAAAATGAAGTCAAAAATGGATGTCCCGTACGATTTCGTGTTCGCTGGCACAAACGATAAGGAAAAGGCTGCCGAAACACTACCGGCGCTGAATAAAGTTGTTGCTTTCCCAACCACTATCTTTGTAGGGAAAGACGGTAAGGTGAAACACATTCATACCGGCTTTGAAGGACCGGGCACAGGAATTTATTATGAAAGGTTCCAGGAGAGGTTCAATCAAATAGTGAACGAATTATTAGCTGAAAAATAGTGAAACGGGTTGTCGTCGGTTTGTCGGGAGGTGTTGATTCCTCAGTTACTGCGTATCTTTTAAAAGAACAGGGATATGAAGTGATCGGCATGTTCATGAAGAACTGGCACGACGACTCTGTTACCATCAGCAACGAATGCCCGTGGCTCGACGACAGCAACGACGCGATGATCGTGGCGCAGCACCTTGGCATCCCATTCCAGGCAATAGACCTCAGCAAGGAATACAAAGAGCGTATCGTCGACTACATGTTTGCCGAATACCAGGCAGGCCGTACGCCCAATCCTGATGTGCTTTGCAACCGCGAGATCAAGTTCGATATCTTTTTGAATACAGCTGTAAAGCTCGGAGCCGACTTCGTTGCTACAGGACATTACGCCAGGAAGAGCGAGATCACAAAAGACGGCAAGACCGTGTATCGCCTGCTCGCTGGAAAAGACCCAAACAAAGATCAGAGTTACTTCCTGTGCCAGTTGAAACAGGAGCAGCTTGCGAAAGCGCTGTTTCCCATTGGTGAATTACTTAAACCCGAAGTACGTGCGATAGCAAAGAAGGCGGGACTTGCTACTGCTGAGAAGAAAGACTCACAAGGACTTTGCTTTGTTGGGAAAGTGCACCTCCCCGACTTCCTGCAACAAAGACTCGAGCCGAAGAAAGGAAAAGTAGTTGAGATCCCGGCAGCCTCATCTGCATTCAAAAATGGTTTTGTAGACAATGATCTTGTTAATATCTCCAAGTCATACGACCTGGCCCCGGAACTTGGTGAAGTGGTTGGCGATCATAACGGCGCACACTTTTACACGATCGGTCAGCGACGTGGATTGAATCTTGGCGGCTTCGAAAAGCCATTGTTTGTTATTGGAACGGATACCAATAAGAACATTATCTATACCGGTATGGGCGAAGATCATCCGGGGCTTTACAGGAAGGGTCTCGCTGTTCCAAACGCCGATGTGCATTGGGTTCGCCCCGATATGAAATTGACTGCCGGTGAATCGAAAAGATATTTGGCGAGAATACGTTATCGTCAGCCGTTAGAAAGTTGTACGCTTCACCAAACAGATGATGTGCTCTACATTATCTTCGATAGACCTCAACGTGGTGTTACTCCAGGTCAGTTTGCAGCGTGGTATGAAGATGAAGAGCTTATGGGCTCAGGGGTTATTTCATAAGAAAAGGTACACGCGCATTACATCCACTTGAAAATAAGGGGCCTTTTAGGTAACTACTGTTACTTTTAAAAAACAATTAGCCCCTCTATGAAAAAAATTTTTAAGCTCGTTGTATTATTTGTTGTATTCGGTACAGCAACAGTTCAAGCGCAAAGTTTTAAAGCTTTCCGCGTTGGACTTGGTGTTGGTTATGCTTCACCAGCGGGTGAAGGAACAAAAGCTGGTCTTCTGATTTATCTTGAACCTTCTTACAGGCTAACCGACGCGATTGTAGTTGGCTTGAAAGCAGAAGGTGCGGTGATGGCACGTGCAGCGAGAGTTACTCAAAACGGACAGACTACCACAGCGAAAGGTACGGTGTCTGCTGCAGGTTCATACACTCTTAATGGCCAGTATTATTTAATGAATGGAGGTTTCCGTCCATTTGTTGGAGCCGGCTTTGGAATTTATTCATTAGGTTCTATCAGCGGTACTGCATCCAGCGATGGAACTTCAAGCTCAAGCTCCGGCGAAGTGTCTACTTCGAGCGCCAAGTTTGGATTCTATCCACGCGTGGGATTTGATGCCGGACATTTCACGATGAACGTAGAGTATAATATCATCGGCAAGAGCACCAATTCGTACCAGGTGAATTCAAATGGTACGATTACAAATGCCACCAGTGAATCGAAAAATAACTACCTCGGAATAAGGATTGGTTTCTTTATCGGAGGCGGTCGTAAGTAATTACTTAGGAAACTGTTCCGGGTACGGAATAAATGATTCAATCAAAAGGCCGACACCATCCTTTGTCAGCAACGACAAAGTGATGGTGATTGTGCCAACCACCAAAGCCACCCCGATATTGTTGTTCTTGATCTCTGCAAACTCGTCCTGTGGAGTAACAGACGTGTAGAGGATCACACCAAGAAAACACACCAACACTCCCGACACAAAGGCCATGGCAATGTAAAACGCACCCGTTCCGATGAACGTGAGTGCAAGCGTCATCGTACTGGTCTCTTTGGCCGCCAGCAATCTAAAAAGAGACGTGAGCGGGTCGATCACACTGCTTACCATATACCCTATCGAGAACAAAATGCTCGAAACAAAAATACTCGTGGCAAGGTTGCTCGTTTCGATACCGAAGCGCTTTCGCCCAATGTACTTCAATAACTGGTACGTGAGAGCAAGAATGAAGACACCAATGCTGATCGCTGAGAAGATCTCAATGATCGCTAGCAACATTATTTTCGAGTTCATAATCGAGTGCTACTGACCAGTAGGCTTTGTTATTCATGTCCGGTGGAAGCATGCCCGCCAGCCAGCCCACATTCGTCGTCTCCCAAAAGGCGTACTTTTTTCCTTTGTATTCGAAATCCTCTCCCGAAGATGCAACGTCGAGAGCAAGCATTGAATGTAAGTATTCCCTGCTGTTAACGATCAGGGGTTCGTATCCAAAATTTTTAAGAAGAGTATAGAGAAACACGGTCCGGGTATCGCAATCACCGTGCATTGCATACAAAAACTCTACCGGCGAGTACAGCCCAAACGACACGTTGCCATTACAGGGCGAAACTTCAGTTCCGGTGCAGTTCTCCGGAAGAACATACTCGTAAGGAATGTCCTGGACGAATGCCACAACCATTCTTGCAAAGTCTTCACGGTCCAGGTTGCGGTCGCGGCCGATCCGCAACAACGAATCCTGCAACGACTGCAAGTGATCTTTGCTGTCGTAATAAAGGATTGAATAAACCTGGTGCCAATAGTCCGACTCATCGATCCAATCGGCTATTGAAATATTATTGCGACTGAACTCGCCGCCTTCCGCGTCGTCGTACGCAGCGCTGTAGATTGAACAGAAGCCGGTGTTCTTCATGTACTCGATCCATGAGCGATTGTGGGTGACCAATAAAGTAACAGAGTCCTGGAAGGAAAGCTCTTCGCACTCGGGTACTGTTACCTGCTCATCCTGGTGTTCTTCGATGTCGACGAACAAGTACATTGCGAACACCATTATTCCAAAAGAAACAAGCAGTGTCTTGATTAAGGTCTTCATTCCTTGAACCCAGATACTCCTCCTGAAACTATTAATTTCATGGCGACCGGTCCGGGGACATCCAACGGCTTAATGCTTTCTTTCGGCACTACGTAATGGTCTCCCGCGACAGCGTACGATTGCGGGAAGTACACCATTACGAAATCCTTCAGTCCCAGGTCGGTGAGATCATTCTGTGTAATGAATCCAATCCGGTAGAGTTGATTGTCTTTATTGATTGTGACCAGCACTGGTTTCGTAAACTTCTTCTTATCACCAACAAAAGCCCCGAGCAAATCCTTGATAGACGAATAGATGAGCTTAACAAAAGGAATTCGGTTAACGAGATGATCCAGCCAGTCGGTAACTGTTTTAACAAAGAAGATCGAAGTGAGATAACCTATGAGTGTGATCGCTGCAACAATGATAATTACACCGAGTCCCCGGTATGGAAGTCTCAATAAATTATCTAACCACAAAAGGGAAGTAACTATGAAGTAGGCTGTCGCAACAATGGGCACGATGAATAACATGCCCCCGAAGAAGTACCGGAGTACGCTGCGTAGAAAGCTTTTCACATTACACTACAAATCCAAGGAAGCTTAAGAATCCAAGTGACATCAGTCCGACCAGGATAAACGTGATGCCCAATCCTTTGAGTGGACCGGGAACATTAGAGTATTTCATCTTCTCACGAACACCCGCCAGCGCCACGATGGCAAGCATCCACCCAATACCGGACCCGAGGCCAAACACGGTGGCTTCGGTAAGATTGTACGGGCGGCCTACCATGAACAAAGCGGCACCAAGTACCGAGCAGTTCACAGCGATCAAAGGAAGGAAGATACCAAGTGTGCCATACAGTGCAGGCGAGAACTTCTCAACGGCCATTTCTGTAAGCTGTGTGATCGCGGCAATAACTGAGATGAATACGATGAACTGGAGGAAGTTCAGGTCGATGTCGGCGAACGACGGACCGAGGAATGCCAGGGCACCGGGGTTCAACACTTTGTTCTGAATGATCCAGTTGATTGGAACTGTGATACCGATCACGAAGATAACGGCGATACCGAGGCCGAATGCTGTGCTTACTTTCTTCGAAATAGCCAGGAACGAACACATCCCCAGGAAGTATGCGAATATCATGTTGTCGATAAAGATCGACCTGACACCAATGTTAATTAGACTGTCCATCTTCTTGTCGTGTTAGTTCGTTAGTGGGCTTCTCTATGTCCGTTCAATGTTCTCTGGATCCAGATGATGATACCGATGAGGATACATGCACCTGCGGGCAGCAGCAACAAGCCATTGCCGGTGTACTTGATCCCGAGGTTTTCAAAGACTTTGTAGCCGAAAAGCGATCCCGATCCGAAGAGCTCACGCACGAAGGCGAGGCTGATAAGGATAATGCTGTAGCCAAGACCGTTTCCGATACCATCGAGGAATGAAGGCCAGGGTTTGTTCGCCATCGCATAAGCTTCGAGGCGGCCCATCACGATACAGTTAGTAATGATAAGACCGGTGAACACTGAAAGCTGCTTTGATACTTCGAAAGCATAGGCTTTGAAGAGCTGGTCGACCAGGATAACCCACAGCGATACAACTGCGAGCTGAACGATGATACGGATACGTGAAGGGATCGTGTCGCGCATCGCTGAAATAGCGAGGTTCGAGCACGCTGTTACGATCGTAAGACCGGCCGACATGTACAACGCCGGGATCATTTGAACAGTAACCGCAAGCGATGAACAAATTCCGAGGATCTGAACCGTAACCGGGTTATCGATATCCAGCGGGTTTGTGATGAGCTTTTTGTTCTTCTTGGAAAGCCAGGGCTCTGACTTCTTGATTTCAACTACGTCCGCAACTACTGCTGTTTCTGCCATAACCTTGTTAGTTTAACGCCGTTCCTTGAGCTGAATTCTTCTTCAAATATTTTTCGTAACACGCCAGGTAATCCGCAAGCATGTTATTTACACCTTTTGCTGTCAGCGTGGCGCTCGACATTCCATCTACTTTGTGCTTATCGCTGGAATAATCCTTGCCTTCGCCTTTTTGCATCGTCACTGAAACGAGTGTGCCGTTCTCAAATACTGTTTTCTCTTTGTAGCGATCCATGATCTCTGCGTCCTCTACCCTTTTGCCCAGGCCGGGAGTTTCACCGGGGGCGGCGAATGTGACACCCTGGATGGTGTTAAAGTCAGACTTCACAGCAACGTAACCCCATATGTAATTCCAGAGGCCGTAACCGTAAACCGGCAGGACAGCATAGTCTACTTTGCTGGGGTCCGACTCATTGCGAAACTCGTACACAGGCAACAACCTGTCTTTCGGAGCCTTCTTGTATTCAGAAGCAATAACAACCTGTTCGGGAGTTACGCCTTCTTTCACGTTGCCTTCGAAGTCGATCACGAATGCTTTTACTTTTTTGTCGTATACCTCCGCGACGTTGATATCGTCGTTGAGTGTCATCACCGAAGACAGAATGTTCTTTTTTGCTTCCAGCGCAATGTTCTCATCCTGCTTGTCCTTCAGGCTGATGGCCGCAAATGCGAGCAAGCCACCACACACCACAGTAATGGCGGCTGAGTAAAGAAGTATGTATGTATTAGACTGTCGCACGTTTCAATCTGCGTTTTTTATTGGCTTCTACTACAAAATAATCAATCAGGGGAGCGAACACGTTCATCAGGAGGATTGCCAGCATAATCCCCTCGGGATACGCCGGGTTAAAGTTCCGGATGAGCACTGTAAATATACCTATCAAAAGTCCATAAAACCATTTACCGGTCTCCGTATGTGCAGCTGTTACAGGGTCGGTGGCCATAAACACGGCCCCAAATGCTAACCCTCCTATTACCAGGTGATAATAAGCAGGCAACTGGGATCCGCCGACAGCATTGATGAAAAGTCCCATTCCATAGGCACCCGCGAATACACTAACGATGATCTTCCAGCTTCCGGCTCCTGTAGCGATCAGGATGGCCGCGCCAATAAGGCACATCAGGGTTGAAGTCTCTCCGATACTCCCGGGTATCAATCCCATGAACAGATTCGGAAGACTATAAATTCCCTCGAACCATGTGGCCCCGAAATCGTTGAGCGCTGCAACCTTGTCGCCCGTGGCTTGTGAGATCACAGCGAGTGGTGTAGCACCAGAATATCCTGCAACAACTTTCTCCCCTTCGCCCAGGTAGGTCCAGACTTCGCCAGACATGTTCGAAGGATATGCGAAGTAGATGAATGCGCGGGCGGTAAGGGCAACGTTAACTACGTTCATACCCGTTCCACCGAATGCTTCTTTTCCGATGACAACTGCAAAAGCTGTTGCGAGAGCAACCTGCCACAGGGGAACATCGGGGGGCATCACGAGCGGGATGAGCATACCAGAAACGAGGAAACCCTCGTTCACCGGGTGCTTTCTCAATATCGAGAAAAGGAATTCGCAACCGAGACCAACCACGTATGAAACAATGATGATCGGCACTGTCTGAACGGTACCGATCCAGAATTTTTCACCAAACGATGCGTTGGTCTGGCCAATTGCCATGAAGTGCTGGTGACCAACATTCCAGATCCCGAAAAGCAAGCAGGGAACCATGGAGATGATCACGGTCATCATCAATCTCTTCAGATCGATCGCATCTCTTACCTGTACACCTTTCGAAAGCGTGGTTGTGTTTGGAGCAAAGAGGAACGTGTCGAATGCTTCGTAAGCATGGTAGTACTTCTCGAACCTACCACCCTTCTCGAAGTTGTGTTTTAACTTATCTAGTTGATTTCTTAAAAACTGCATGGCGAATGAGGTGTCTACGGATAAAACTTAACTGTGCCGGACGAGTTCGATCCCGTCTCTCAGGATTTGCTGGATGTTGTGCTTGGAAACATCTGCGAATTCACAGAGGGCAAAGTCCTCTTCAATGACTTCGTAAATGCCAAGCGCCTCCATTTCATCAATATCCTCCGCCAAAATAGATTTGATGAGGTGCGTGGGGAGTATGTCCATTGGCACGACGCGTTCGAAAACGCCGGTCTGCACAAATGCACGAGGCTCACCATGCATGTTTGTATCGAGTGAGTATTCCTTTTTGGGTGAAAGGAACGATAGCAATCCAAATGAACGTTGAATGCTGACCTTGCTGGTAGTTGGCAGTATCCAGCCGAGGAATTCATACTGGTCTCCTTCTTTCAGCACTGTGAGCTGATGATCGAAGAAGCCGAGGTGTCCATCTTCGGGTATGCGCGTACCTGTGAGAACATTGCCTGAGATAAATCTCACGTGCTCGCTGTTCAGATTTCCCTTTACGAGTTTCTTGATGGCAGCGCCTGTATAAACTTTATAATACTGGGGATCTTTTACTTCGGGGCCGGCTATGTTGATCACTTTCGATGCATCGTATACGCCGTTCATGAACAGCTTACCGATCTGGATCACTCCAAACGGGCTGATGGTCCAAACAACATCGCCTTTGTTAACCGGGTCGATATGGTGTATCTGAACACCCACACAACCCGACGGGTGCGGGCCGGAGAACTTATTGAGCTCGGCTCCTTTTACCTGCGAGAAGGTTGTCGAGATCTCGCTGGTTGAGTGAACATTAACGTTTACCGCACCGGTAGTGAGTTTCTTGAGGACGTCGACACCAACCTGGAACAGGTGATCCTGTCCTTTGAACAACACGCCGAAGTCGGGCGCGAGCGGACTGGAGTCGAAGGCTGAGATATGAATTGACTTTGGTGTTGCCGATGGGTCGGCAACAATTCCGAATGGACGTTGCACGAAGTTGGGCCATGCGCCTGACTTCACGATGTGATCCTTTACGTCCTGCTGAGAAAGGTTGGCGATCTCGGAAACGGAGTATTTTTTGAAGTTCTCGAACTCCATTTTCCTGTCGGCCAGCACTTTGATCTCGAGGAGGCGGCGTTTTTCGCCACGTTTAACTTCCACAACCTCACCACTGACTGGCGATGCGTAGTTCACGGTTTCGAAACGTTTGTCCTGGAACAGTGGAGTGCCCGCTTTAACGATGTCGCCTTCTTTCACGAGTGGTTTCGGCATGTACAAGCCGTTGAAATCTGTAGGCTTAACTACATAAGTGTCTGCGGGGTCGGGTTCGATAACTTTCGGAGCGGATTTGCCTGAGAGGTTGATATCGAATCCTTTCTTAAGTCGGATAAATTTGCCCATGTCGGCAATAAAATAATTTGGAACGCGACAAAATTAAGGATTAAATGTTGCCGTCAAAGTGGAAAATATGCTTCCAACGGCCAGCTGTATAACCTCGTCGACCTGTTCGTCGATCGTGACAAAAGTGGTGTCTAATTCGGTTGCGCCGGCGGCTTTGGTGAGGGGACTTTCGGCCCTTGTACTGTCGATCTTGTCGCGTTTCTGGAGGTTTTCGACGATGTCCTGGAGATCGATCATTTCACCCTTTTCCAAAAGCTCTTTCTGACGACGGTATGCGCGCACCTGGATGTCGGCGATTAAAAAGAGCTTAAGTTCTGCGTCCGGAAATACGACGGTGCCGATGTCGCGGCCGTCCATCACGACGCCTTTGTGCTTACCCATTTTTCGCTGCTGGTCGACCATCGCAACACGCACTTCTTTAATGGCGCTAACGGGGCTAACATTTTCGGATATCCTCATCTCGCGAATTGCGCGTTCGACGTTGAGGCCGTTCAGGAACGTTTCGGAGACGCCCTTTGCGTTAACCTTGAAGGAGATGCGGATGTTTTCGAGTGCCCGGGTGACCTCTTTGGGGTTGGTGATCGAGATGTGATTTTCGAGGAAGTAGAGCGTGACCGCCCTGTACATCGCTCCCGAGTCGATATAGCGGTAGCCCAACACGGCAGCAGCGCGTTTTGCGGTTGTGCTTTTGCCGCATGCCGAGTACCCGTCGATTGCGATAATGATGCGCTTCATCCCGCCAATCTTAACAATCTTTTAGCGGACAGGGAATTGGCTTACCGGGTTTTAATTTTTTATGTGGTTTGTGCTTATGCGAAGCACAAGAAGCCATTACTACGACAATTATTAGAAAAAGAGTTTTTTTCAATTTTACAGCAGGGTAAGGACTGGTTAAAGGTACGCGTTAATTCTTACTCCTGAATTCCCGCCAGTTAATTCTTGGTGCCCCCTTCATAACTCATCCGGAAGCCAATCTTTTGGCCGCCCCCGAGTTCCTGTGTTTTTTCCATTTTTTGATGGAGGGTGATGAAACGGACATCCGGAAACGGAGGTGCCATCAGGTCGTTTTCGATGGCGCTCGACAACACCAATTTAACGAGGATCGACAGTTCTTCCGGGGTGATGGGTGCGGGAGAAATTTTCAGCGCAAGGGCGGCGAGGCGTCCGTCGCCTTCGACTACATATCGGCCTTCGTGATTGATCAAAAGTCGGGCTAACAAATAGCCCGGATCGTTTATGCGATTGAACTTGAGTGAGTCGGCCATGAAATTATAGATCATTATCTGGCCGAAATACCGGTTCACTACTTTCTCTTTAATATAGGGATCCTGCATAACGGGGCTCGATGGGTCGAAGGTTACGACATTGGTGTGCAACACGAATGATATCAGGTCGCCGGCGAGTTTCACTTCGAACTCATGCTCGTGCACTTCCCTGAAATGGAGGGTGACATCTTCATCGGAGGGGTTTACGCGTGTCGACAATTCGGTGACGATGCGCTTGGCTTCCTTGCGGAGGATGTCGAAGGCTGCGAGCAGGTTCTTGTAAGTGATCTGTTTTGCGGTCGACTTATTCTCCAGGAGGAATTTGATGTGCTCCAAAGGGTCTTTTTCGTCAGGCATGAGAGAGGTTCCTTATTTTTGTAAATTGAATAAAATATTCAGGTCATGGAAGAAAAGCAGGAAGGAAAAAGCGAAAAGTTCTTCAGGGACTTTGGCAAAAGGATCGACCAGTTGCTGGACGAAATGAAGGATGCCGGCAAACGCATGGATGTCGACATGCAGAAAAAATACGACGAATTGAAAGAATCCGCAGAGCGCTTCAAAAAAGAAGCCGCCAACAGGGAACGATGGAAAGAAGTGGAAGAAGGATTGAAACGTGCGGGAGAAGAGCTGGAGAAAACCGTGAAAGCAGCGTTCAAAAAAAGAGAGCCGTAGGAAGAATTAAATATTAAATATTAAATATTAAACTCTAAACTTAAAAGTCGAAAGGTAAAGACTACCCAGGGCCACTTATCATTTAGCGTTTAGAGTTTAATATTTTATATTTTAATCGTCTTCCATTTTCCTCTTCTGAAGATTATAATTCCCACTACTGCCATCAGCGACTCTGCAATGGAGATCGCGGCATAGACGCCGGTCGTTTCCATTCCAAGAGTTATCGATAGAAAATACGCCAATGGTATCTGGAAGAACCAGAAGCCGAACAATGCGATCAGCGTTGGAGTGAGCGTATCACCAGCCCCGTTGAACGATTGGTTCACAACCATTCCGTAGCCATAGAACACATATCCCAAAGCGACAATTTGCAGGCATTCTTTTCCATAGCCGATAACTTCTGCATCGGTTGTGAAGATAGATATGATCGCTTCTGATGCGAAAAGAAATAATCCCATTACAGCACCGAGGAAGATCATGTTATACAAGCCCGCTTTCCACACAGAAGCTTCCGCACGATCGGGCTGGTTTGCTCCAAGGTTTTGTCCGACGAGTGTTGCAGCGGCGTTGGCCATACCGAACGATGGAAGTATGGTGAACACGATCACACGTACTCCGAAAGTATAACCGGCAACAGCGGCCGTTCCGAATCGCGCGATGATGCTGCCGAGGAACACCCAACTTGCAGATGAGATCAGGAACTGGCCGGTAGCTCCGGCAGATACTTTGAGTATTGTTCCAATGATGTCCCACTTCAATCCGGTGTTGCCCGAATTGATCTTCACGATAGAATTCCCGCCAAACAAATAATACAGTTGGAGAAGCACCCCGATACCACGACCGATGTTGGTAGCGATCGCAGCACCTTCAACACCCATTGCGGGAATCGGACCAAACCCGAATATGAATATTGGGTCGAGTACAATGTTGAGTGCGTTGGCGAGCATTAATGCTTTCATTGCGATGGCTGCGTTTCCTGCACCGCGGAAGATACCATTGATGAGGAAGAGCATCATGATGGTCAAATTTCCGCACCACATCCAACGCATGTAACCAACGCCTGTTTCAATAACGGCTTGTTCAGCACCAAGCAGGCGAAGGATATTGCCCGACCAGATAAAACCAACAGCAGTGAATAAAACCGCAAAAGCAATCCCGATGTAGATCGCCTGGATGCCGGCAATGGCTGCACCTTTTTGATCTTTTTCCCCTACCCTCCGGGCAACAAGAGCTGTGGCTCCCGTCGCGAGCCCCATAGCGATCGAATAAATCGCAGTAAGAGATAGCTCTGTGAGACCAACGGCCGTAACTGCATTGTTGTCGTTGAGCCGGCTAACGAAATAAATGTCAACAATTGCGAAGACCGACTCCATTCCCATTTCGATGATCATGGGAACAGACAAAAGAAAGATAGCACGCCGGATACTGCCTTCTGTAAAATTGAGCTCAGTACCCAGTATCGCCTGTTTTAATAAAGTATATATAGAAGCATCTTTGGCTTTCATGTAAATAAAATTAGAAGATTGAATTCCTGGTTAAAGAAAATAGAAGACTCAACTACACCACCCGGATTTTGGTGGCCTTCATTGCTAGTTGAGATGATACCAGGCTCATGGTTTTGATGGACGAATACCGCTTGTTCACGGTAAAGATGGTAAAAAGTTGACAAACTCGGGTAATTTTTTTGTTAATTGAAATCTATGAAATACTACCCCATCCTTCTCCTGACACTGTGCCTGGCGCGTTTGCAAAGTTTTGCTCAGCCCGACCAGGCACTCACTCGCGAGATCTTTAAGGAGATCATCGAGATCAACACCACGAATTCGACCGGCAATACAACCGCCGCTGCCGAAGCAATGGCTGCGCGACTTAAGGCCGCGGGCTTCACCGAGAAGGACATATTTGTTGGCGGACCCAACGAAAAAAGCGGGAACCTCGTGGCAACGCTGCGGGGCACCGGCAAACGAAAGCCGTTGTTGCTCCTTGCCCACCTCGATGTGGTAGAGGCCCTTCGTGAGGACTGGACTACCGATCCTTTCAAGTTCGAAGAGATCGACGGGTTCTACTACGCACGTGGTTCACGCGACGACAAAGCGATGGCAGCGATCTTCATCGCGAATCTTATTCGAATGAAGAAAGAGAAGTTTACTCCCGACCGCGACATCATCGTTGCACTCACAGATGACGAAGAAGGTGGTGACTCGAACGGTGTTGCATGGCTGCTCGCGAACCACAAACAATTGATCGATGCGCAGTATGCACTCAACGAAGGCGGTGGTGGCCAGGAGATCGATGGAAAGAAAGTGCTCAACGCAGTACAGGTAAGCGAGAAAGTATACCAAAGCTTCACACTTACTGTGAAGAATCGCGGTGGTCATAGTTCGCAGCCCAGGAAAGACAACGCGATATACCGCCTTGCTCACGGACTCGATAATCTTGCGAAGTATGATTTTCCTCTTAACCTTAATGAAGGAACCCGCGTGTATTTCGAACGCTCTTCGAAAATCGAAACCGGGCAGTTGGGACAGGATATGAGCTCAATTGTTTCTGCGAATCCAGATCCCGAAGCTATTAAGAGACTTTCCGTTTATCCGAATTACAATGCCATGCTTCGTACAACATGCGTTGCTACACTGATCAACGGTGGCCACGCCGACAATGCTTTGCCTCAAACAGCCACAGCCACAGTGAACTGCCGGATACTTCCCGGGGAAGATCCTGCAAAGATCAAACAGACAATCATCGACGTTCTTGCCGACAACACGATCACTGTAACAGAAAAAAATCCTGCGAACATGAGTCCTCCGTCTCCACTCGATGCCGAAGTGTTTGGGCCGATCGAAAAAATAACGACACAGATGTGGAACATCCCGGTAGTGCCAACAATGTCGACAGGTGCAACAGATGGAGCGCACTTGCGTAACGCGGGCATACCCACGTACGGAGTTTCAGGATTGTTTGCCGACATCACCGATGTGCGGGCACATGGTCGCGATGAACGCATCGGTGTGAAATCATTCTACGAAGGACAGGAGTTCCTATACCAACTGGTGAAAGAGTTGTCGTCGAAGCCGAAGATCGACCGGAAGAAATAGATTATTTTAACTGGCTGACGTCATCGAGTATAAAACAGTATTCGAACTGTGGCATCCCGATCTTCGGGTAGTATCCGCGTGCTGCGGGAGCTGCCAGTAAGATGAGCTTTGCCTCGGGCGTCTCCAACTTGGTGCGCCTGATGATCTCTTTACCGACACCACCTTTCTGATAATCGACATCCACGGCGAGGTCGGACATGTAGGTACAAAACGCAAAGTCTGTCAGCGACCGGCCAACGCCTATCAACTTACCGTTGTCGCGGGCAGTAATGATAAGATTAGCGTGGTGTATCATCTTGGAGATCCGTTCGATGCTATCAACGGGCCGGCGTTCACCCAACGTGGAACGTATCAGAACAGATTTGAACTCGTCAGGCGAGAGATCATTCTCAATTGTGTAGTCGATCATTATCTCTTTATAAATTTCTTGCTGACGGTAACGCCATTGTTGCTCACTTTAAAAATATAAAATCCCCGTGCCAGCGACTGAACGTCGAAGCGCTCGACCGAATTGGTGCGTGCGCTGCGTTGCTCGGTAACTCTTCCGAAGATATCGGCCAGTGTGATAGTTATTGGCTGGTCTGCAGCATCGGTAAACACAACATCGACTTTATCGTCGGCGGGATTGGGTGAAACCGAAATAAACTCAGCGGTTGCTTCTTCGACAGCGGTGATGATGTTCGAGACCTGCGACATTGCGCTAAAGCAATTATCGGCAATTGTCATAACCGAATAGGTCCCTTCTTGTGTAACCGCAAGTGTTTTGCCGGTAGCATCAGTTATTTTCTTGTTGTTGAAGTACCATTGATTTCCTGTGTCGTTGCTTGAAGTAAGTATGGGTGCGGCTGTAGTACCACCGACGGTGATTGTTGGTCGCGGCGGGATAATACAAAAGCTGAGTTCAACAGGCTTCGCCGCGGCAAAGGTGTTATTGCCAGGCTGATTGGCGACGACCACGGCACGGCCCGCCTTTAAGACTGTTACTTTGCCCGAAGCGATGGAAATGGTGCTCGATGGTGTGGAATATTCTACTGCCAGGTTCGACGACGCAGTTGCATTCAATTGAAATGGTGCATCGCCAACGAAATGAGTTGCAGGCAACGGGAAGGTTATTGTCTGCGATTGCTTTGCGGGTGGTTCGGGCACTGGCTCAACGGGTTTTTCGGGCTCTGGCGGCGCGGGGTTGACCTTTATCGTGATCGTTACGTCTTCGGCAGGAAAGTATTGTGAGTTGCCAGGTTGTTTCAAGGTAACTGTCACGGTGCCGACAGCATGCGTGGTGATAGAATTGTTGGCGATTGTGAGTATCGAAGGATCGGAGCTTGAGGATATTAATGGCAGACCTGATGTAGCAGATATGCTGATGTCGAACGGTTGATCTTTCATATCCACTTCCAGGTTGGCAGCTGTAATTGTCTGCCTCGTTTTCTCAATCACGTAAGTCAATCCCGACCAGGGTGTAAGAACAGCCTTCGGGTTATCATTGAAATTCAGTTCGAGCCTCGTGTAGTTGGCACCGGTGCCTTCCATCCGAAAAGCAGTGCCAGAACCATTGCTACCACCGTTGGGTTCTACACCGTAATACAAACCAAGTGGTCCTTTAATGATAAAAGGAGGACCGAGGGTGTTTAGGCTGGCGGGATGAGTATCAAAGTCGTGAAGGACAGTGTACTGAGAACCGTCGGATTTCAACCGGAAGATCACACCATGATCACTTGAACCGCCGCGTGCGGTTACCCCGATCAGGTCGCCGTTATCATCGACCATAAGATCTGTAAAAGTACTGTATCCAAGGGCGGGCACAGCCGAATCAAAAGTTCTTATCACAGAAAAAGCGGTCCCGTTTGTTTTGATCTTGAATACTGCACCGTCGAATCCGCCCGAGGTACCATACAGAAATCCATCAGTTCCCTGGACGAGCCGACAGGCAAAAGAATCACCTTCGTTGCTCCCACCAAACTCGAACAGTTTTGTAAACCCCGTACCATTTGCGTTGATACTAAAAATAACTCCCTCATCATTCGCGCCCCCGGTTCCGGTTATCCCGTAAAATCTTCCGTCGTTAGCGAGGAGAAGGCTTGCCGTTGGCTGACTTCCATTTGTGCCGTTGAAATCCAGAAGTTTCACAAAACCAGTACCGTCTGTTTTGATCTTATAGATCGTTCCCATGTCGTTCTGACCACCCGAATATGTAGTGCCATATAGATAATTGTCCGGGCCGGATATCGGCGAGTCATAGATCAATCCACCGGTATTTTCATTATCAAAAGAGAAGAGCTGGCTATAAACATTCCCGGCTCCGATCTTATAAAGAGTTCCGCCGTTATGTTGACCACCCGTTCCGGTGGTTCCAAGCAAATCGCCGTTGGGAAGCTGGATCAATCTTCCCCGTGGTAATGATCCTTCGTTAGGTTCATAAAAGTCGACCACTTTCGATGCAACTGAATTATCGGTCTTCACTTTCACAATCGTTCCGCTAAATCCATCTCCCCCGTTACTGCATGCCACAAACATGTCACCATTGCCTGCCTTACATAATCCACCGGCGGGATTCAGTCCTGTAGTTTTACTCATGTTGGCCACAACAGTGTAGTTCGATCCGTTTGCTTCAATACGGTAAAGAACTCCGGCATCGTCGACGCCTCCTTCCTCTGTTGAGCCATACAAGCGACCATCGGTTGCAATTACAAGGTCGCCTAACGGCTTGCTTCCTTTGGAAGCGTTTGTGAACTCATACAGGTCGGCGTAACCAGTGCCATCCATTCCGATCTTAAATATCCTGGCATCATTGGCCCCGCTTTCGCGAACGACACCATATAAAATTGAACCCGGACCTTCAACCAGGGCGCCAAAATAGTCCAGGTCTTGTTGCGTCAGTTCATAGAGCTCTGTGTAGCCGGTCCCACCGGTTTCGACGCGAAAAATTACCGTTGAGAAGTTGAGAGAATTGACAGCCAGTCCATAAAGTCGTCCATCTGATGCGAGTAGAAGCTTGCCTCCAGGCGAATTGAACGATCCGCTAAAACTATAGATCGACGTCACACTGCCCGTGGGGGTCATTTTAAAAATGTATTGAGATGCCAGGCCATACAAATTGCCGTCATTTCCTTTTGTAAGTCCGCTGCCGTAACTGAGGTGATAATCGGTGCCTACCGGAGGCGTTCCGCCTATGTCCTCAAACGCGGTTCCATCGAGCTTGATGCGGTATATCTCGGATTCAAAACTATCGCCCTTAAATCCATAGATGTATCCATTCAGTTCAACCAGCGTTCCGTAAGGGCCGGAAGGCACGTCTTGCGACAAATCAAAATCAAAATTATAAAGTGTAGTAAACGCGAATGTGTTTGGATCGACCTTGTAAAACGTGCCCCGGTTATATTTTCCGCCGTTGCGTGTAACACCGTAAAGACTATTGTCGGATGCGAGTATCAGGCTGGTGCTGTGGGGTTCCGTTCCCCTGCCGGTATTCGAAAAGTGCTTAACAATCGCACCTGTGCCATCGGGATTCAACTTATATATCTTGCCGCCATCACCGAAACCTCCCATTGAAGAACCCCAGAATACACCTGTTTGACTATAACAAACCGAGATTGCCAGGAAGCAACCGAGAGCCAATAGTAATCTCTTCATCGAACTTACCTCTTTACGAATTTTTTGCTGACCGTAACGCCATTGTTGGTCACTTTAAAGATATAAAATCCTTTCGCAAGAGACTGAATGTCGAAACGCTCTGTAGAATTGGTGCGCGAATCACGTTGCTCCGAAATCCTTCCAAGAACATCAGTTAAAGTAATCGTGATAGGTTTGTCGTCGGGATCAGCGATCATCATGTCGACTTTATCGTCGGCGGGATTGGGAGTCACCGCGATGTACGACGACGGATCTTCGAGGCCTGTCACTTTTATGTTGATGCTATTGGACTCCTCACTGCTACAGCCCTCAACTGTGATCTTCAAAGTATAAACACCTTCGAGGAATGGTTCATACGAGACAGCAGTTGCACCACTGATGGCCTCACCATTTCTATACCATTGATTACCTGTTGGACTGCTATTCGATTTAAGTGATGTGTGATCAGTGTCGGGATCACTCGCGGTAATGATCGGTTTGGCCGGGTTCACGCAGAACGTTGCCGCTTTCGACGCGGCAGTGTACAACAGGCCGCCATCTTGCGATGCAGTAACTTCAACCTTACCTGCCTTCAAGCCTTTGATCGTGGTGCCTGTAATGCTCACTTTATCGGAAGTTGAAGAATAAGTTGGGGAAAGTCCCGAGCTCGCAGTTGCATTCATCGTAACAGGTGCTGCTCCAACCGTAAGTCCCGTAGGTGCCGGAAACTCGATCGTCTGCTCGCCTCTCATCACGGCAAAATAACCGGGGGGATTTGACCCGTTGGCACCGTCAAACTGGGTGACCACACGGAATTCATTTTTATTTAAATCGAACTCGAATATTCCACCATTGCCGTTGGTTTCCGCAACCTCTCTCAATGCACCATAGATCTTCCCTCCTTCTCCAAAGATCAACGAACCCGAGATCGACGGCAGTCCTGTTGCGACGGCAAACTGGTACTTCTTTGAAAGCTGTTTTGTTGCCGGGTCAAATTCAAACAATGCACCAAAACCTTGCGACGATGCATTCAGCAATGTAAGTCCGTATAATTTCCCATTCGGGCCCTCAACCATCGCACCGATCGGCTGAGCGCCTACAGTCGCAGAAAAATCAGCAAGCTTCGCAAACTCGTTTTCCTTGTAGTTATACGAGTAAACTGTTCCTGATCCATTTGAACCACCATACTGTGTTGTGCCATAAAACACGTCGCCCTTCAGCAGCAAGCCGGTCGGAGACGACCCGTCGGCATCAAGCTTAAGTGAATATTTCACACTGTAGATTCCTGTCGAAGGTTGATACTCATAAATAACTCCGTAACCCTGTCCTCCACCCGATGTTACTCCATAATAGCTGCCTCCAGGCACTTTCACGAGGTGATCTCTCGGACCCAGTCCTCCTTCAGTTTCAGTGAATACATGATCAATCAATACCGACTTCGAATCAAGGTTATAGTTATACAACACCGATCCTCCAGGCACCGGCGAAGAATACGCTCCAATGAGGCTATTGCCTCCAATGTCGACACTGATCATTCCCGGTGTTTTTGGTGACTTGGATATTTGCGTAACCTCGGAGTAAACGCCCGAGGCTATGTCATACCGGAAGATCGATCCGTTGTTGTAGTTATCCGCTACCGCCGCGCCATAGATCGTTTTGTCTTTTATAGCCAGGTTTCCGATCGGGTTTGCTCCGCCTGTCCTCCATACAAATTCATGAAGGCTCTTCGTGGTACCCGTTGTCGGGTCGTAAGAAAAGATCGTTCCCGCATCGCTGATGCCACCAGTTTTGCAAAGTCCATACACTTTACCATCGGCCATGGCGATTGGCGTGCTCGTACCCATCGTTCCAACGAGGTTATTCAGGTCTGCGACTTTTTTAAAGTTGTTGTTCGCGGGATTGAATTCGAAAATCGTTCCACGGCCGAACTGGCCACCGCTGCGAGTAGTTCCATACAACTTTCCGTTCGTTGCCTTCGCAAGGCTGCCTGTTACAAAATGTCCATCTGCTTCGCCGAACACATACAGTTCCGCAAATGCAGACGTTGCAAGCGTTATCGAAAAGATCGATCCTTTCGGTTCATTGTTCGTTCCACGTACCGTAGTCGTCCCATAAAGTTTTCCATCCACCTCAATCAATCCACCAATGGGTTCAGAACTCGATACCTGTGGATCGAAGTCATGGATGCTCGTTACGTCACCAGTGACGGGATCGATCCGTATTACCGTTCCTCCGTGAAGTGAACCGAACTTTGCCGCTGTGGTGTATATCTTGTTATCGGACGCGAGGTACATTTTACCATTGGATGCAACTCCCTCCAGGGCCGTGAGGGTCTTCACATGCGTAAATGTGTTCGCCGCGGGATCATATTTAAAGATGTTGTCCTGCTGGGTAATCCCATACACTGCACCACCAGGGGCCTCAACAACATTACCTCTTGGATATGCATCATCATCGCGGAAGTGGTGATGAATGACGCAGGTCTTACTTGTTGGATCGAAGCTGAACAATGTTCCAAAGCCGCCCTGGCCACCAGTTGCCGACAAACCGAAAAGTCTTCCATTGCTGTGTGCTATGAGTCCACCTTTAACATCTGCGGCTTCATTCACTTTAAAAGAGTATTCAACAGTGTACGCATTCGTCGCAGGATTAAATGAAAAGATCACACCGCGATCGAACGCGCCGCCAAACGTGGTGGTACCATATAGCAACCCGTTAACGTTCGTCAGGAAAGAACTCTCCGGCATCGCACCGCCTCCATCTATCCTGAAATCATAATTCGTGCTGAAACCGGAGCCATCCAGGTTCATACTAAACAACGTGCCTCCATTAAATGCACCGCCGCTTACCGTACTTCCCCAGATTGCAGGTTTCTTAAGATCCATTGCGGCATTCTTTATTCGCAGCACGACTTCGGTAGATCCTGCAGTGAAGTAATCATCACCGGCAACGTTTATCTTCAGCTTCACGGTGCCTTCGTTGACTGCATTTAGCTTATTGCCGGAAAGAGTTGCCGAGCCAGTCATATTCGTTACCGACCAGCTTATCGCACCCGTAGAGTTACTCGTTGCCGCGAGATCGATCGAAGTTCCTTTAACGACCGTTGACGAAGAAGTATAATTTATAGACGGCAATATCTTTGCAACGGGCACAAAAACAAGATCGCTCAATGAATTATTATAAGGCTGCGTAACATCCTCGTATATCTTTTGATAACCGGACCCATCGGTCTTTACCTTAAAGAAAATCCATTTTGTTGGACCATCCTGGCTAAGCACTTTCCACCTTCCATACAAATATCCGTCGGGCCCTTCGCTCATTGAACCGGTGGGCGAACCATCGGCGTTATCGGTAAACTTGTATATGATCTTGTAGCTGCTGCCATCGGCTGCCAACTTGAAAATACCAATAACTTGTGCACCATTATCAGAGAGATATCCCTGCCCGTACAGGTTGCCGTCGGAGTGATACAGCAATCTCGGCATCTCGATCCGTTCTGTTGTTTCGATGTCGTGGATCTTTGTAAACCCCGTTCCATCGCCATTAATGCGAAAGAAAAATTTTCCTTTAGTCTCGGAGCCCGTGCGGCACGTGCCATAAAGTTTACCATCGAGACCTTTAATTAATTTTCCGAAAGTCAGGTGTTCAGGAAAGTCGTAGACATATGAGAACAGGGTGCCGTCTTTATTGATACTAAACAGGCTTCCTTTATAATCCTCCCCAAAGTAAGTGCCGACTAGCTTACCATCCACCTCAATAAGCGAACCCGTGGGTCGCTGGTTGGTGGCGTTGAACTGATATATCTCAGTGTACTGCGAGCCATCGCGGCTCAGCTTGTAAAGGCTGCCAAAAATATTACTGTAGGAATGAATCCCGTATAGAAATCCATCGGATGCAAGCATGGGTCCCGAGTAGTTCAACGACAGACCATTTCCACCTGTGTCGTTGTCGAATGACTTGAGCACTTTATAGTCCGAACCGTCGGTGCTCATTCTATAAAATGTTCCGCGTCCTTCATCGCCACCCCATTGCGTGATACCATATAGATATCCGTCGTCGCCAACCACAACGTCACCCTGTGGTTCGAGGCCTCCGGGGCTGGTAAATTCCTTGATAATTTCAACGTTACCGGTATCCTGGAATTTAAAGATCAGTCCACCATACTTTGGTCCATCCTGGCAAGTGGCATAGTAACCATGAGTGGTCCGCACGATACGGGCAAACGGCACATAACCAGACCTTACTGTTCCGATAACAGTGGGTGACTGCCCATTGATATCCATCTTCACGATTTCGGCCATATCGTCGGTCATTCCCCTTAAGACGATCAACTTTCCATCAGATGTACTGTTCACACCTAACTGAACTGGCAGACCACCGTTCTGGATCACCTCGTAATTCGATCCATCCATGTTCATTTTGAAAACGATGCCCTGGTAAAATCCACCGTAGATTTTTCCGTCAATGAATGCGATCTGGCCCGGCGGCTGTTGCTCACCGGTGAATGACCGCAGCACCTGGTACGATGTGCCGTCGGGTTTTATGCGAAAAATTGAATAATGATATGTGAGCCCGTAGATATAGCCATCGCCAGGATAGTAAAGATCTTCCTGGAATTGCTCGGAAGTAGTGGGAAACTCTTTGACGATAGAGAAGCCAGTGCCGTCGTTGCCCAACTTAAAAAGCGTGGGACCGGCGGCACCAAAAATGCCAACAGGTGTTTTCAGCAGTTGAGGACTGTTGTAAACCAACGGATAGTTGCCGACCTTCTCGAAGCCGGTTCCGTCGATGTTCACGCGGTAGATCTCGCTTGTGCGACTGGTGATGTCGCGCTGGATAACACCCACAAATTTCTGACCTTCGATCTCGACGAGGTTCGAGCGTGGCCAGCCTTCTTCGGCAGTAAATGACTTCAGAACACTATAATCGTTCCCCCCTTTATTTATGTAGATCACACCGCGCAGATGTTTTCCACCTCCCGCCGTGGTTCCGTAGATAAATCCGTTGCTCGCCTGGACAACGGCCGTGGTGGCCGGTCCGCCTTCAGGATTATAATTGTACTCTTTAAGTTTCTTGAAGTTCTTTCCATCGGTCTGCAGCGAAAATATTACTCCACCGTTCGCTCCCCATTCACCGTTATGTGATCCAACAATGATGGACGAATTTTGACAGAGTGCTATTGAGCACAGTGCCAATAATCCTGATAGAAGTACAAATGATTTCATGCTTGATGAAACTGTATGTTGCCACCCTAATTTGCGCAAAAAAAGGGAGCATCACTCCGTTTCTGTAACCCCTAAAATTTCTGAAAACACTAATTCCTGATCATTCTCCGGATGACAATCCGGTCGTCTATTATGATCTTAAACAGGAACACACCGGTACCTAGTTTCGACACATCGAACCGTTCGTCACGCCGCGCCACGGAATTCCGAGTATCTATCTGCCTGCCGAGCACATCGTATAGTTCAATAATTACCTCCGACGATAACTCGCCATCCACTCTTACGATCGCTTCATCCATGGCCGGATTAGGATAGACCAATACCGCGGCATCAACGATTTCGTTAACACCAGAAATAGTAAAAACAATATTGTCCGACATCGTCTGACAGTCGTCGACAGTAACCTGAACCGAATATTTTCCATCTTCGGTGGCAGTGTAATTTACATTGGTGGCACCGGCAATTGGCTGTCCGTCCTTAAACCATTGATTACCGGATTCACTGGAGGATCCAAAAGTCCGCGGAAGTGATGGGGCCACATTAGCGGTAGTGGAGATGATAGGTTTTAAGGGGTTGATGCAGAAGCTCTGTTCAACAGGTGCTGCAGCGTTGTATTTCGCATTCCCTGTTTGCTCGGCTTTGATCGTCGCGCGGCCCGGTTTGTTTAGTATAACTTTAGAAGATTGGATAGTAACCTTATCGGATGTCGTGCTATAGACTATCGACAGTCCCGATGACGACGTTGCACTGAGGTCGAACGGACTTGCTCCAATCATTTTTGCCGCGATCGGACCAAAGGTAATCGACTGGTTTACCTTGACGATCTTTAAGACTATTGCAACCGGCTCGGCAGCCTTGTAAGTCTCGTTGCCGT